>CAYUXM010000131.1:0-8743 GCA_964448765.1 uncultured Rhodobacterales bacterium | reverse complement strand
GGCGCAGCGTCGACAGGTCGGGCTTCATCGTGTAGTCGCCGTAGCCCGCTTCCCAGCTTGTCGCGCGGTAGCCCTGCACCGTGGCCATCTCGATATCGGTGGCCAGCAGGTAGTTGCAGCAATGCGTTTCCTGCCAGGCGCCGTCGACGAAATGCCGCGCGTGAAAGCGCTTGCCCTGCAACCGCCCCTGCATGTCGACAAGGCACACCAGCACCGTGTCGATCTCGCCCGAGGCGACGGCCTTCTTGAGCGCGTCGAAAGTCATGTTCGCGGGCATGTCTGCCTCCCTTCCCCGTCGTCGTGGCGGGCGCGGCCGGTCCGCGCCCTGCCGAGCGTTCGTCGTTTCGCCATCGCTCTAGCGATAGTGCCGTGCGGCGGGCGGCGCCAGTGCAAACTGGACGGTCCCGACCTATGCGGGGGCGCGCAGCCAGCCCGCCGCATGGTCCACCCTTTCGCATCCGGCGAACCGGGCAAGGCGGTCGAGTTCCGCCGCCAGCCGGTCGGACCGTCCCCGGCCCATCGCCACGCCCGGTTCCGGCCAGAAGGCGCGAACCGCCAGCCCGCCCGCGCCGCGCCGCGCCCGCGCGTCGAGCCGGCCGATCAGCCGGTCGCCCTCCAGCACCGGGAAGACATAGTAGCCGTAGCGCCGCCGCGGTTCGGGCACGAAGACCTCGATCCGGTAGGCAAAGCCGAACAGCCGTTCCGCCCGCGCCCGGTCGCGCAGCGCCGGATCGAAGGGCGACAGCACCCGCACCCGACGCCCCGGTTCCGGCAGCGCCGTCGCCTCGGCCGCCGCGCCGGGCCGGGCCCAGGCGCGGCGCAGCCGGCCGTCCGCGCCCTGGATCTCAATGGCCTCGATCTCGCCCCGCCGGGCGGCGGCGTCGCACCAGCCGCGCGCCTCGGCGGGCGTGACGAGGGCGAAGAAGGCCGCCAGTTCGCCCGAGGTGGCGAAGCCAAGCCGGTCCAGCGCGGCGGTGCAGGCCCAGCCCACCGTTTCGGCCGGCGTCGCGGCCGCGACCGGCGGATAGACCCGTTCGGCGAGGTCGAAGAGCTTGGCGAAGCCCTCGCGCCGGGTCACCGCCAGCCGGCCGGTGCGCCACAGGTAATCGATCGCGGTTTTCGAGGGGTGCCAATCCCACCAGCCGCCGGTGCCGCGCGCCTCGTCCGTGCCGACCGCGCCGGTGCCGCAGGGGCCGTGGCGGCGGATATGGTCCAGCACCTCGCCCAGCTTGTCCTCGAACCCCGCGCCCTGCCATTGCCGGAACTTCTGTCTGAGCCGTTCGGCCTCGCGCGTGAAGCGCAGCTTCCAGTAGGGCAGGAACGCCATCGGGATCACCGAGGCGTCATGCGTCCAGTGTTCGAACAGCACCCGGTCGCGATCGGCCAGCCGGCGCAGCCGCTCGGCCCGGTAGCCCGGCGCGCGCGACCACAGGATCAGGTCATGCGCGCGGGCCACGGTGTTGATGCTGTCGATCTGCACGAAGCCCAGCCGGTGCACGAGATCGGCGATCTCGGCCGGCCGCTGGCCGCCGCGCGGCGGGTCGAGCAGCGCGTGCCGGTGCAGGAACAGCCGCCGCGCCGCGGGGTTGGGCAGGACCGGGGTCTTCACTGCGTCACGCTCCGCCGCCCGGCGCCACCCGGCGCGCGGCGGGGTCGGCGGATGCGGCGGATGCAGCCGGCGCGGGTGACGAACATGCGGGGGCTCCGGGCCTTGCGGGACGACCGCGGCGCAGACTGCCCGCCCCGGCGCCCGGCGGCAAGCGCTCCCGCCCGTCTTCGGCGCCTCCCGGCGCCTCATCCCGTTGGGCCCGGCCGCGCCTGCGGCGCGGCGGCGGGGCGGCGGCGCCGGTCATGCGGGGTGCAACCGGACCACGGGGCCGCCCGCAGCCTCGGCATCGGCGGCATCGTGGCTGACCAGCAGCGCCGGGATCGCGGCCTGCCGCAGGTGGCCGAAGACGAAACGGCGCAGCTCCGCCCGCCGGTCGGTATCGAGGCGCGAGAACGGCTCGTCCAGCAACAGCGCGCGGGGCCGGGCCAGCAGCGCCCGCATCAGCGCCACCCGCGCCCGCTCGCCGCCCGACAGGGTCGCCGGATCGCGATGTTCGAACCCCGCGAGGCCGGCCGCGTCCAGCGCCCCGGCCACCGCCGCCCGCCGCGCGGCGCGGCCACGCACCCCGGGCGCCAGGCCGAAGGCGAGGTTCTGGCCGACCGACAGGTGCGGGAACAATAGCGCGTCCTGGAACATCAGGCCGATGCGCCGCGCCTCGGCCGGCAGGGCCAGCACGTCCGCGCCGGTCAGCGTGACCCGGCCCGCCACCCGGTCGCCGGGGCCGAGATGGCCGCCGATCGCGGCCAGAAGGCTGGATTTGCCCGCGCCGGAGGGGCCCATCACCGTGACCACCGTGCCGGGTGGCACGGTCAGGCTGACCGGGGCGAACAGCGGCGCGGCGGCCCCGGCCCGCGTGACGCTCACCGCCTCCAGCGCCAGCGTCATGCCGCGCCCCCGCCGATCAGCCCGCGACGGTTGGCGAACAGCCGGACGGGCAGCCACAGCGCCAGCGCGAAGCCCAGCATCGGCAAGACCGCCTGCAAGACCGCCGTGACCGCCGCCAGCCGCCGGTCGACGCCGGCGGCCAGCGCCACCGCCTCGGTCGTCAGCGTCTGCACCCGGCCCGCGCCCAGCAGCAGCGTCGGCAGGTATTGCGCGACCGAAACGGCAAGGCCGATCGCCGCCGCCGCCATCAGCGGCCCGGCCAGAACCGGCAGCTTCACCGTGAAAAGCCGCCGCCACGGCCCGGCCCCCAGCGCCGCGGCGGCGGCCGGCAGCCGCGGGTCGAGCCCGCGCCAGGGCCCGGACAGCGCGATCAGCACATAGGGGAAGGCGAACAGAAGCTGCGCCCAGATCACCGCCGCCGCGCCGCCGGGCAGGCCGAGCGCCAGCGCGCTGGCCGTCACGCCGTAGAGGAACCCGACCTGCGGCAGCAAGAGCGGCAGCACGGCCAGCGCGACGATCCAGCGCGCGCGCGGCATCGCGCCGCGATCCTCCGCCTCCAGCCAGGCGATGGCGAGCGCGAGCGCGGCCAGCGTCACCGCCGCGCCGATCGCCAGCGTCGCCAGCGCCGGTTCGCCCCAGCCGGCGGCCGGCCGCGCCCAGGCCGCGGCGCTCCAGCTTGCGGGCAGCGGGTCGGGGAACCGCCAGCGCCCGGCGACGGACCACAGCGCCAGCACCGCCAGCGCGGCGATCCCTGCCAGCCAGGCCAGGCCGGCCACCGCCGCCCCGGCCACGACCGGCGCCACCGGCACCCGCCGCCGGCCGGCCAGCGGCAGGGCGCGGGCGGCGATGCCCGCCAGCCGTTCCCCCGCCAGCCAGGCCAGCGCCGCCAGCGCGGTCAGCCCCAGCATCGCCACCGCGCCGGCCGCGGCGGGCAGCATCCCGGCCGGATCGGGCGCGACCATCCAGCGCATCACCGCAACCGCCATCGGCGGCGGCGTCGCCGGGCCCAGCAGGATCGCCATGTCCACCACCGAGACGGCGAAGGCCAGCGTCACGAAGACCGGCAGCCGGATCAGCCGATAGGCCTGCGGCAGGATCAGGAAGGCCCAGACCGCGGCGGGCCGGTAGCCCAGCGCCCGGCCCTCGGCCATCGCCTGCGCCACCGGCAGTTGCCTGAGCGCCGCCAGCAGCACGAACAGAAGAAACGGCAGTTCCTTGACGACCAGCCCGGCGGCCAGCGCCAGCCCGGCGGGGTCGTTCACCGTGGCAAGGTCGGGCGGGCGCTGCCAGCCGGTCGCCCAGGGCGAGGCCAGCCGCGCCAGCCAGCCCGAGGGCGCCAGCAGGAAGGCCAGCCCCACCGCCATCGCCGCATGCGGCGCCGCCAGGAGCGGCGCCAGCGCCCGCGCCGCCGCCCCCGACGACAGCCGCGGCCAGAGCACCGCCGCCGCGGCCATCGCGGCCACAAGCGCCAGCGCCGTGGCGCCCAGCCCGGTGGACAGCGACAGCCACAGGCTGCGGCCAAGGCCGGGCAGCGCGGCCAGGTCGCGCCAGGGGGCAAGCGTGGGGCCGGTGAAGCCCAGCGCGGGAAGATGGCCGAAGGCCGCCGCCAGCGTGCCGGCCAGCCCCGCCAGAACCGGCAGGACGATCGCCAGCGCGACCAGCGGCGGCACCAGCCGGATCATTCGGCGGTCAGCCGCACCCAGTCCTCGGTGATCCGGGTCATCCAGCTGGGATGCGGTTCGGGCAATGTCGGGCCGAGATCGTCGAGCGTGGGCAGCGCCGGGGCGGTGGGCAGCGCGGCGAAGGCGGCGCGTTGCGCCGCGTCGAGCCGCGCCGGGTCGAGCACCGAATAGCTGCCCAGCACCGTGATGTCCTGCATCCGGGCCTGCACGGCGGGGTCGAGCAGCAGGTTCGCCACCACCATCGCGCCCGCGCGATGCGCGGCGTTGAACGGGATCGCGACGAAGCTGATGTTGCCCAGGCTGCCGCCCTCGGGCACGAACACCCGCACGCTGTCGGGCAAAAGCCCCTGTTCGACCAGCGCCGCAGGGGCGGCCGGGTCGAAGGCCATCGCGATATCGACCTCGCCATCGTCCAGAAGCCGGAACTGCGCGCTTTCGTTTTCCGGAAAGGTTTCGCCGCCGCGCCACAGGTTCGGGCGCAACCGCGCGTACCAGTCCCACAGCGGCGCGGTCTGTTCGCCGTAGGCGGCCTCCGTCACCGGGGCCAGCAGCGCGGCCGGATCGGGCGCAAGCTCCACCAGCGCCTGCTTGAGGAAGGTCGCGCCCATGAAATTGGTGGCGACCGGATGGGTCAGCCGGCCGGGGTTTTCCGCCGCCCAACCGGCCAGCGCGGCCATGCTGGCGGGCGGGTCCGGCAGGGTCGCGCCGTCATGCACCAGCACGAAACGCGCCAGCCGCCAGGGGCTTTCCATCCCCTCGACCGGCACGGTGAAATCGAGGCTGGCCGCCGCGCCCGGCGACAGGTCGACATAGGCCGCGTTCGGCAGATCGGCGACGAAGGGGCCGTGCAGCAGCCCCTGCTCCTTCATCGCGAGAAAGTTCGGCCCGTTGATCCAAATCATGTCGACCGCGCCGCCTTCGGTCACGCCCGCGGCCTTCTCGGCCACGACGCGGGTGACCGCCTCGGCGGTATCGGCAAGCTTCACCTGCGCGACCGAGACGCCGTGCCGGCGCTCGGCCTCCGCGCCGACCCAGGCGATGAAATCGTTGGTGCGCTGGTCCCCGCCCCAGGCGTGCCAGTAGACGGTCTGGCCGCGCGCGGCGTCGAGCGTGGCCTGCCAGTCGGCCAACGCGGGGGTGGCGAGGGAAAGCGCGAGGGCGGCGGCGACAAGGCGCATGGAACCTCCGATTCTGGTACGGAATGAAAGACTGTCAGGCGGGTGCGGGGCTGTCACGGGTCGGAAAACGCGCGCCAGCCGGCGGCCCAGCGGGTCAGCGTGGTCACCGCGCAGGCCGCGGCGAAGACATAGGCGATAAGCGGGAAGGCCGCCGGAAACAGGCACATGGCGGCGAGGGCGGCGATCGTCTCGGCGCCTTCGGTGAGGCCGCCGAGATAGAAGATGCCCTTGCTCGGATAGGCGCTCGCCCGCAGACCGCGCTGCGCGGCGACGGCGGAGAACGCCAGGAACGACGATCCGGTGCCGACGAAGGCGGCGATCAGCACGGCGGCGGGCAGGGCGTTGCGTTCGGGATCGGCCAGCGCGAAGCCCAGCGGCACCAGCGCGTAGAACAGGAAATCCAGCGCGATGTCGAGAAACGCGCCGCGATCCGTCGGCCCGGTGATCCGCGCCACCGCCCCGTCCAGCCCGTCGGCCAGCCGGTTGGCAAGGATGAAGAGCAACGCGAGGCCATAGGCCCCGAAGGCCAGCGCCGGGACCGCGAGGCAGCCCACCACGAAGCCGGCCACGGTGATCCGGTCGGCGCCGATGCCGCGCCGTGCCAGCCAGTCGGCGGGCGGGGCCAGCAGCCGGCGCTGCACCGGCAGGATCGCGGCGTCGATCATCCGCGCCTCCAGGCGTGGAAGCGGGCCAGCAGGCGCATCACGGTCGGGTTGACATGCGCGCGCCGCCATTCCCCGGCGGCGTATTTCGCGGCCTCCGAGAAGGTCGGGTAGGGATGGATCGTGCCGAGGATCCGGTTCAGGCCGATCCCGTGTTTCATCGCCAGCGTGAATTCGGCCAGAAGCTCTCCGGCATGGGCGCCGACGATGGTGGCGCCGAGGATCCGGTCCTTGCCCGGCGGGGTCAGCACCTTGACGAAGCCCTCCGCGGCGCCCTCGGCGATGGCGCGGTCGAGATCGTCGATGCCGTAGCGCGTGACCTCGCAGGCGATGCCCCTGTCCCGCGCCTCGGCCTCGTTCAGCCCGACGCGGGCGACCTCGGGATCGGTGAAGGTGACCGCCGGGATCACCCGGTAATCGGCGCGGAACCGCTTGAGGTCTCCGAACAGCGCGTTGACCGCGGCGAACCAGGCCTGGTGCGCGGCGACATGGGTGAACTGGTAGGGCCCGGCGGCATCGCCGGCGACATGGATCGAGGGATGCACCGTCTGCAGGAAATCGTCGGTCTCGATCACCCGGCCGGCGGGAATGCCCAGCTCTTCCAGCCCGAAGCCCTCGGTCCGGGCGGCGCGGCCGGTGGCGACGATGATTTCGTCGAAGCCGATCCGGCGGGTCGTGCCGTCATGCTCGACCTCGATCCACTTGCCCTCTGCACCGGTGCCGCAGGCCACGGCTGTCGCCCCGGTCAGCACCGCCACCCCGTCGTCGCCGAGCGACCGGGCGACATGGTCGGACACCTCGGCATCCTCGCGCAGCAGCAGCCGCGGCGCCATTTCCACCTGCGTGACCGCGCTGCCCAGCCGCTGGAAGGCCTGCGCCAGTTCGCAGCCGATCGGGCCGCCGCCCAGAACGACAAGGCGGGCCGGCGGGGCCTCGCGCCCGTCCATCGCCTCCCACAGCGTGTCGGAGGTGAGCGGGCCGACCGTGTCGATCCCCGGCAGCGGCGGGATCACCGGCGCGGCGCCGGTCGCCAGCACGATCGCCCGCGCCGTCAGCCGCCGGGTTTCGCCATCGGCCAGCGCCACCTCGACCGTCCAGGGATCGATCAGCCGGGCATGGCCGGCCAGCACCTCGACCCCCAGCCCCTCGTAGCGTTCCGCCGAATCGTGCGGCTCGATCTCGGCGATCACGCGGCGCACCCGCCGCATCACCGCCGGGAAGTCGATCCGCGGCTCCGCCACGGCAAGGCCGAACCGCCCGGCCTGCCGCATCTCCTGCGCCGCGCGGGCCGCCCGGATCAGCGCCTTGGAGGGAACGCAGCCGGTGTTGAGGCAGTCGCCGCCCAGCCTGTGGCCCTCCACCAGTGTCACCCTCGCTTTCACCGCCGCGGCGATATAGGCGGTCACCAGCCCGGCCGAGCCGCCGCCGATCACGATCAGGTTGCGGTCGAACCGGGCCGGCTTGCGCCAGGGTCCGGGGGGGCCGGCAGGGGTGACGAAGGGCAGGCGCATCTGGCGGCTTTCCTGTTGAGGCCCCGGGGGGCGGCGACCGAGCCTTAGCCGCCCGGCCGCGCCCGAGGTAGCAAAATGGCCGTGATTTGAGCGACACAATTCTCAACTTCGATCACGGATCACGGATCACGGATCACGGCATCGCACGGGAAGGCGCGGCCGGGGCCGGCTGTTCGTTCGTCTCCCACGTCAGGATCTCCGCCGCATGGCAAAGGCCTGCCCCCGCGTCCTCATACAGCACAAGGTGGTCACGTCGGATGATGTGCGGGCTGGAGGCCGGAGCGGACGGAACGCCGCCCGGGTCGCATATCCGCGATCCGGCCGTGCCGCACGGCTACACGGTCGGCAGCTGCACGTGACCCTCTTCGAGGAGCGACGGCAGAACCCCCAGAAGCACCAGATCGGTATCGGCGTCGAGCGCGAGGCGACTGTCCGCACCGTCCGGTCCATCGGCTGCCAGCACCGCCTGCACGGCCGCGAAGTCGGTGAATCCGAAGGCGGACAGGTCAAGGACATCGCCCTCGTCCGGCAGGAAACCGGCGATCGTCACGGTTCCCGCCACGTCGGGAACCGTGAAGACCTCGGCCTCGGCCGTGCCGGACAGCACAAGGTCGGCCAGTTCCGCCTCCCGCTCCTCTTCCAGCGCCATGTGCGCCATCAGGGCCAGCCCGCCGGACGGATCGTCGGCCGCGACCCCGTCCTCGATCTCGATCCGCGCCAGCCCGTTCTCGTAGACGTTGAAGGTGGTGCCCCCGTCGGTCAGTTGCCCTGAAGCGCTCCAGCCCGTGTCGGACAGCTCGACGCCGTCGCCGCTATCGCCCGTCACCCTCAGCGTCAGCTTGCCCTCCGCCGTCTCGCCGGTGTCGAGGCGGCGATCATCGCTCAGCCGTTGCAGATCGAGCGCCGAGAGCCGCAGAGTGTTGCCGCCGCCGGCAAGGTCGATCCGCTCGATCGACTGGATCGCCAGGTCGCTTTCCGAAAGGTCGAGCGTCAGGCCGGAACCGTCGAGCCGCAGCGTGTCGATGCCATTGCCGCCGTCGATGCGCCGGACCCCGAGGTCGGACACGACGATCACGTCATCGCCTTCGCCGCCGTAAAGCACATCGGCCTCGCCGCCGCCCACCAGCGTGTCGTCGCCCGCGCCGCCGACGACCCTGTCGGCACCGGCCCCGCCGGCGATGCTGTCGTCGCCGACACCGCCGACCCGCACCATCGA
>CAYUXM010000130.1:0-8774 GCA_964448765.1 uncultured Rhodobacterales bacterium | reverse complement strand
GCAGCGTGGATTTCCCCGCGCCGTTGACGCCGACGACGCCGATCTTGACGCCGGGCAGGAAATTCAGGCGGATGTTCTCGAAACACTTCTTGCCGCCCGGATAGGTCTTCGAGACGCCGTCCATGTGGTAGACGAATTGATAGGCTGCCATGTTCGGTCCTCTGGAATGGGTTTTCCCCCATCTAGGGGAGCGGGCGAAAAAGGGCAATCGGCGCGCTGGGGGACGGCAGGGTGATACGGGGACCGGGATGGCCCGTGGCGGGGCCGGGGCAGGCCATCGGCCTTCTGGGCGGGTCATTCGATCCGGCCCATGCCGGGCATGCCCATGTCACCCGCGAGGCGCTCAAGCGCTTCGGACTGGACCGGGTGTGGTGGCTGGTCTCGCCGGGCAACCCGCTGAAACCCGAGGGGCCGGCGCCGATGCCGCAACGGATCGCGCGGGCCCGCGCGATCGTCGGCCACGATCCGCGGGTCACGGTGAGCGATCTCGAGGCGCGGCTGGGCACGCGCTACACGGCGCAGACGCTGGCACGGCTTCGCCGGGCCTATCCGGGCGTGCGCTTCGTGTGGCTGATGGGGGCCGACAACCTCGCCCAGCTCGACCGCTGGCAGAGCTGGCGGGCGATCATGCAGGCGGTGCCGGTGGGGGTGATCGCGCGGCCCGGCAGCCGGCTGACCGCGCAGGGGTCACGCGCCGCGACGGTCTACGAACACCACAGGATTCCGGCCGAGGCTTCGTGGCTGCTGCCCGCAACGCCGCCGCCGGCCTGGTGCTATGTCAACGTGCCGATGTCGGACATCTCGTCCTCCGCGATCCGGGCCCGCGGCGAATGGCAGCGCTGATCTTGCCCGGCCGCCGGGCTTCTTGCTAGACCGGGCCGCGAGGGGGAGTTGGCCGTGCCGGGCATTTCAAGGCGGTTCTTCGTTTCGGGCCTGATCGCCGGGGTGGCCGCCCCGGCGCTGGCCGAGGCGCCGCTGCGGTCGCTGCGGCCGGTGCCGCGGCCCGCGGTGCTGCGCGGCGCGGCCGGGCGCGGCTTTGCCGGGCCCGCGCCGCGGGCGCTGGTCGAGGCGGCGCGGCTGGGCGGCAACACCGCCGTGGCGCTGGCCGATCTGGAAACCGGCGAGATGATCGAATCCCTCGGCGCGACCGAGGCGCTGCCGCCCGCCTCCACCGCCAAGGCGATCACCGCGCTTTACGCGCTGGAGGCGCTGGGGCCGGGGCACCGGTTCGCCACCCGGATCATCGCCACCGCGCCGCCGGTGGACGGCGTGATCCAGGGTGATCTGGTGCTGGCCGGCGGCGGCGATCCGACGCTGACGACGGACGAGTTGGCCGATCTGGCCGCCGCGGTCCGGGCGCAGGGGATCACCGGGATCACCGGGCGGTTCCTGTGCTGGGGCGGGGCGTTGCCCTCGGTCGACCAGATCGACGGGACGCAGCCCGAACATGTCGGCTA
Source organism: uncultured Rhodobacterales bacterium (assembly GCA_964448765.1). Lineage (GTDB taxonomy): Bacteria > Pseudomonadota > Alphaproteobacteria > Rhodobacterales > Rhodobacteraceae > JANSXY01. The sequence continues at coordinate 7,317 of CAYUXM010000130.1, read as the reverse complement.
CAATCCCGCCGTCTCGGGGCTGAACCTGAATTTCAACCGGCTCTACTTCGGCTGGAAGCGCAGCGGGTCGGGCTATCAGATCGCCGTCGATGCGCGCGGCCGCCGCCATGCGCCTCTTGTCGCCATGGCGCGCGTCACGCTGGCCGATCGCGCCGCCCCGATCTTCGATCACCGGATCCGCGCGGGGATCGAGGAATGGTCGGTCGCGCGCCCGGCGCTGGGGGCCGAGGGCGGCCGATGGCTGCCGGTGCGGCAACCGGAATTCTATGCCGCCGACGTGTTCCGCACCCTGGCCCGCGCGCAGGGGCTGACGCTGCCGGAACCCGAGATCAGCAACCGTGTCCCCGCGGGCGCGGTGGTGGCGGCGACGGAAAGCGCGCCGCTGGCGACGATCCTGACGGGGATGCTGAAACACTCCACCAACATCACCGCCGAGGCGGTCGGAATGGCCGCGACGGTGCGACTGGCCCCGATCCAGCGGCATGCGCAATCGGGCCGGGCGATGTCGGGCTGGATGACCGAGCGGATCGGCGGCGGGCGGCCGCGTTTCGTCGATCATTCGGGCCTTGGCGGCGCCTCGCGCGTCACCCCGCAGGAGATGATCGCGGCGCTGGTGCTGCTGGGCCCCGGCGCGGGGCTGGCCGATATCATGAAACCCGTGAAGCTGCGCGACGGGCAGGGCCGGGCGCTCAAGACCGGGGCGGGGGACATCCGGGCCAAGACCGGCACGCTGAATTTCGTCTCGACGCTGGCGGGCTACGTCACCGGCCCCGGGGGGCGGCCGATGGCCTTCGCGATCCTGTCGGGCGACGTGGCGCGGCGCGACGCGCTGCCGCTGGAACAGCGCGAACGCCCGCCCGGCGGACGCGCCTGGCTGGGCCGGGCGCGGGGGTTGCAGAACGCGCTGCTGGCACGCTGGGCCGGGGTCCGGGTCTGACGCCCGACTAGGACCGGATCACCCCGGCGCCGACCCGCGCAAGCCCCTCGTCCACCATGTCGCGTTCCGACCCGGTCAGGCGCCGGTGGCGCGGATAGCGCGGTTCGGCGCGATCATCGAGGATCGGCGCGTCCCAGCCGGCGGTGGTGTCGAAAAAGGCCGCCGCGCCGGAGGCCCCGAATTCCTGCAGGAAACCCTGCACGACGACGTCGACATAGCTCAGCAGCACCGGGTGGCGGGTGGAGGGCAGGCTGGCCTCGCGCACCGCGTAAAGGCTGACCGAGCGCGCCCAACCGGCCTCGGCCGTCAGGGTCGCGGCCGGCAGATCGACCCGGTCGTAGGCATGTTCGCGCGCGTCGAGGGCGGCCCAGTCGTCACCCGGCACGGCGGCGACGAGGCCCGCGATGGTCACGCCCTCGGCCGGTTCCACCGACAGGTAGGCCACCGGCCGCGCGGAGGTATGCCGCCAGACCCGGCGCCAGCCGGTCAGTTCCGCGGGCGCCGCCGGATCGTGATCATGCGTGGCACGGTTCACCAGCGACCCGTAGCCGAAGAAGGCGGGATGGATCATGGCGCAACAGATGGCCGGTCTCGCGCCCGCCTGCAACCCCTTGCCAGCCGCGGGCGCGAAAGGCTAGCCTCGGCCCCGACGGAACGGGAGAATCCGGGGGCCGCAGGGCCGCCCCGGTGCCGAAGGAGCAACCGCCCCGGTAAACTCTCAGGCGCAAGGACCGGTCCGGGACGAGAGCTCTGGAGAGTGGCCGCACCCGGCCCGCCGAAGGGATAACGATCTCAGGCGCCCCGACGGGGTAGGGACAGAGGGGGCATCGGGGGCAGGCGCGGCCTGCCCGCAACGATGCCGGACGATCGCGCGGATCAGGCCCGGCGAGGACGAGGGGAGGGCGGCGATGGCCGACCTGTTGCGCACGCCGGTTCACGGGCTGCACCTGCGGCTTGGCGCGAAGATGGTGCCCTTCGCCGGCCACGACATGCCGGTGCAATACCCGATGGGCGTGATGAAGGAGCATCTGCACTGTCGCGCGGCGGCGGGCTGGTTCGATGTCAGCCACATGGGGCAGGTGATCCTGTCCGCGCCCGGCGGCGCGGCCGAGGCCGCCGCGGCGCTGGAGGCGCTGGTGCCGGTCGACGTGATCGGGCTGGCCGAGGGTCGGCAGCGTTATGCGCTCTTCACCGATGACGCGGGCGGCATCCTCGACGACCTGATGGTGACCAGCAAGGGCGATCACCTGCTGCTGGTCGTGAACGCGGCCTGCAAGGCGGCCGACATCGCGCATCTGCGCGCGCATCTGCCGGCCCGCGTGGCGGTAACGGAACTGGCCGACCGCGCGCTCTTCGCCCTGCAGGGGCCGGGGGCGGAGGCGGCGCTGGCGGCGCTGGTGCCGGGGGTGGAAACCATGCGGTTCATGGATCATCGCGAGGCGGCGTGGCAGGGCGTGACGCTGTGGCTGTCGCGGTCGGGCTATACCGGCGAGGACGGGTTCGAAATCTCAGTCCCCGCCGACCGGGCCGAGGCGCTGGCCGAGGCGCTCTTGGCGCAGGAGGGCGTCGCGCCGATCGGCCTTGGCGCGCGCGACAGCCTGCGGCTGGAGGCGGGGCTGTGCCTTTACGGCCACGACATCGACACCACGACATCGCCGGTGGAGGCCGGCCTGACCTGGGCGATCCAGAAGGTCCGCCGCGCCGGTGGCGCGCGGGCCGGCGGCTTTCCCGGCGCCGAGCGGATCTTGCACGAACTGGCCGAGGGCCCGGCGCGGCGGCGCATGGGCCTGCGCCCCGAGGGCCGTGCCCCGATGCGCGAGGGCACCGCGATCTTCGACGCGCCCGAGGGCGGCACGCCGATCGGCACCGTGACCTCGGGCGGCTTCGGCCCCTCCCTCGGGGCGCCGGTCGCGATGGCCTACCTGCCCGCCGGGCTTGTCCCCGGCGCGACGGTCTGGGGCGAGGTGCGCGGCAAGCGCCTGCCCGCGGCCGTCGCCGCCCTTCCCTTTCATCCCGCGCGCTACAAGCGCTGAGCAGACGAGGACGACGATGAAATACACCGAAGATCACGAATGGCTGCGCGTCGAGGGCGACATCGTCGTCGTCGGCATCACCGAACATGCCTCGGAGCAACTGGGCGACGTGGTGTTCGTCGACCTGCCGGACGAGGGCCGCGCGGTGTCGAAGGGCGACGAGATCGTGGTGATCGAAAGCGTCAAGGCCGCTTCCGACATCCTCGCCCCGCTCGACGGCGAGATCGTGGCGGTGAACGGCGACCTAGCCGACAATCCCGCGCTGGTGAACGAGGATCCGACGGGCGCGGCGTGGTTTTTCAAGATGAAGGTCGCCGATCTCGCCGCGGTCGACGGCTACATGGACGAGGCCGCCTACAAGGCGCTGATCGGCTGAGGACGCGATGAGCTACACCCCCACCGCCTACAACCCCTACGATTTCGCCAACCGCCGCCATATCGGCCCGTCCCCGGCCGAGATGGAGGAGATGCTGAAGGTGGTGGGCGCGCCCACCCTCGACGCGCTGATCGAGGAAACCGTGCCAAAGGCGATCCGGCAGGACCGGCCGCTGTCCTGGGCGCCGATCGCCGAGCATGAACTGGTCCAGACGATGCGCGACATCGCCGGCAAGAACCGGGTGATGACCAGCCTGATCGGCCAGGGCTATTACGGCACCGTCACGCCGCCGGCGATCCAGCGCAACATCTTCGAGAACCCGGCCTGGTACACCGCCTACACGCCCTACCAGCCGGAAATCGCGCAGGGCCGGCTTGAGGCGCTGTTGAACTTCCAGACCATGGTGGCGGACCTGACCGGCCTGCCGGTCGCCAATGCCTCGCTGCTTGACGAGGCGACGGCGGCGGCCGAGGCGATGGTGATGGCGCAGCGGGTGGCGAAATCGAAGGCCGCGGCGTTCTTCGTCGATGAAAACTGCCATCCGCAGACGATCGGCGTGATCCGCACCCGGGCCCGGCCGCTCGACATCGAGGTGATCGTCGGCCCGACGCAGGCGCTGGACCCCGAGGCGGTGTTCGGCGCGATCTTCCAGTATCCGGGCACCTACGGCGATGTCCGCGACTTTTCCGCCGAGATCGCGGCGCTGCACGCGGCGCATGCGGTCGCCGTGGTCGCGACCGACCTGCTGGCGCTGTGCCTGATCCGCGAACCGGGTGCGATGGGGGCCGATATCGCCATCGGCTCCGCCCAGCGGTTCGGCGTGCCGATGGGCTACGGCGGGCCGCATGCCGCCTTCATGTCCTGCAAGGACGCGTTCAAGCGCGCCATGCCCGGCCGGATCGTCGGCGTGTCGATCGACGCGGCGGGCAACAAGGCCTATCGGCTGTCGTTGCAGACCCGCGAACAGCATATCCGGCGCGAGAAGGCCACGTCGAACGTCTGCACGGCGCAGGCGCTGCTGGCCGTCATGGCCTCGTTCTACGCGGTGTTCCACGGGCCGAAGGGGCTGCGCGCCATCGCCGAGCGGGTGCATGTGAATACCATTCGCCTTGCAAAGGCGCTGCGCGCGGCTGGCGCGAAGGTCGAGCCGAAGCACTTCTTCGACACGATCACCGTCGAGGTCGGGGTCGGCCAGCGCGGCATCCTTGCCGCCGCCCGGCAGGAGGGCGTGAACCTGCGCCGGATCGGCAACGACCGCGTCGGCATCAGCCTTGACGAAACCTCCGACGAGCGGGTTCTGCACCGGGTGCTGCGCGCCTTCGGCATCGACATCGCGCCGCCGCACCGGGGCGAGATCGGTGTGCCGGCGGCGCTGTTGCGCGAGACGGACTACCTGACCCACCCGGTCTTTCACATGAACCGCGCGGAATCCGAGATGATGCGCTACATGCGCCGCCTGTCCGACCGCGACCTCGCGCTCGACCGGGCGATGATCCCGCTGGGGTCGTGCACGATGAAGCTGAACGCCGCGGCCGAGATGATGCCGCTGAGCTGGCCGGAATTCGCCACGCTGCATCCCTTCGCGCCGCCCGACCAGGCGCGGGGCTATGCCGAGATGATCGCCGATCTGTCGGACAAGCTGTGCGAGATCACCGGCTATGACGCCTTCTCGATGCAGCCCAATTCCGGCGCGCAGGGCGAATACGCCGGTCTTCTGACGATCGAGGCCTTTCACCGCGCGCGCGGCGAGGCGGATCGCAAGGTCTGCCTGATCCCGGTGTCGGCGCATGGCACCAACCCGGCCTCCGCCCAGATGGCGGGGATGGAGGTCGTGGTGGTGAAATCCGCGCCGAACGGCGATATCGACCTCGAGGATTTCCGCGACAAGGCCGCGGCGGCGGGCGCGCGGCTGGCGGCCTGCATGATCACCTATCCCTCCACCCACGGGGTGTTCGAGGAAACGGTGCGCGAGGTCTGCCGGATTACCCATGACCACGGCGGGCAGGTCTATCTCGACGGGGCGAACCTGAACGCGATGGTCGGGCTGGCGCGGCCGGGCGACGTGGGCGCGGATGTCAGCCACCTGAACCTGCACAAGACCTTCGCCATTCCGCATGGCGGCGGCGGGCCGGGGATGGGGCCGATCGGGGTGAAGGCGCATCTGGCGCCCTACCTGCCGGGCCATCCCGAAACCGGCGGCGCCGAGGGGCCGGTCAGTGCCGCGCCCTATGGCTCGGCCTCGATCCTGCTGATTTCCTGGGCCTATTGCCTGATGATGGGCGGCGCGGGGCTGACGCAGGCGACCAAGGTGGCGATCCTCAGCGCCAACTACATCGCCGCGCGGCTCAGGGGCGGCTATGACGTGCTGTTCATGGGCAACCGCGGCCGGGTGGCGCATGAATGCATCCTCGACACCCGGCCCTTCGCCGAGGTCGGCGTGACCGTGGACGACATCGCCAAGCGGCTGATCGACAACGGCTTTCATGCGCCGACGATGTCCTGGCCGGTGGCCGGTACGCTGATGGTGGAACCCACCGAAAGCGAAACGAAGGCCGAGGTCGACCGTTTCGTCACCGCGCTTCTGGCGATCCGCGAGGAGGTGCGCGATGTCGCCGAGGGCCGGATCAGCGCCGAGCAAAGCCCGCTGCGGCGCGCGCCGCATACCGTCGAAGACCTCGTGGCGGAGTGGGACAGGCCCTACAGCCGCGAACAGGGCTGTTTCCCGCCCGGCGCCTTCCGGGTCGACAAGTACTGGCCGCCGGTCGGCCGGGTCGACAACGTCTATGGCGACCGCAACCTCGTCTGCACCTGCCCGCCGGTCGAAAGCTACGCCGAGGCGGCGGAATAGGGTTCAGCGCCGGCGCAGATCATCGGCGCCGAACGCGATGCCCCGCGGTTCCAGCCAGGCGGCGAAGCGGGCGATCTTCTCGTCCAGCGAGCAGGTCGTCGCCTGCCGCGCCATCTCGGCGGAATAGGCTTCGCGCAGTTGCAACTGCCGCTGGGGCGGCAGGTCGGACCAGGGGACGAGAGGGGCGGGCATCGGGCACCTTGCAGGTTTCTTCGGGCCTCCCATATATTCCACGAATGGAATGTGAATGGGAGCCCCGACATGGCCGAGGCGCTGAAACTGACCTGCCTGAGCTGCGGCCAGGCCAACCGCATTCCCGCGGACCGGCTGGGCGCGGGGCCGAAATGCGGCATCTGCGGCGCGGCGCTGGCCGACGGCAAGGTGGCGGAACTGGATGCCGCCGCCCATGACAAGGCCACCCGCGGCGACGGTGTGCCGCTTCTGGTCGATTACTGGGCGCCGTGGTGCGGCCCGTGCCGGATGATGGCGCCGGAATTCGCGAAAGCGGCGCAGGCGCTGAAGGGCACGGCGCGGCTGGCCAAGATCAACACCCAGGATTTTCCCCAGATCGCGCAGCGCGCCAACATCCGCGGGATTCCGGCGCTGGTGCTCTACCGCAAGGGCCGGGAGGTGGCCCGGCTTGCCGGGGCGCGGCCCGCCGCCGAGATCGAGGCCTTTGTGCGGCAGGCGGCGGCGCAACGGGCCTGACCGGACGCTGCGCAAGGGCCTGCTGGCCGCCCTTGACAAGCCCGGCCCGATCGCACAAATAGCCGCCTCGTGGGGTCGTAGCTCAGTTGGGAGAGCGCGTCGTTCGCAATGACGAGGTCAGGGGTTCGATCCCCCTCGACTCCACCAATAAATTTAATTTCTTCTTTAAAATTCAGTTTGTTATCTTAAGTCTCCGGCTGTGCATCCGCCAACTTATCCCCCACATCCGCCGCCGCTGTCTCGCGCGCGCAGTCCTGTTCCGCATCTGACTCTCTGTCTCAACGTACTCTTTTGGGCGACGATCCGTAGTGGATGCATGTCTGAATGCGGGCCACTGTCTAGACCATTATGCCGATTCTACGATAGTGTCCCACCTAATGGTGTAGGAGCGCCGACCCTCGGAGAGGTCAGGGCT
>CAYUXM010000129.1:0-8883 GCA_964448765.1 uncultured Rhodobacterales bacterium | reverse complement strand
CACGCGCGCTGGAGGCGGGGATCGCGCTCTACGGGGCGGACCGGATCATGCTGGGCACGGACTGGCCGATCTTTCGCGAGGATCCCGCGACGACGGTGCTGCAGCCCGCCCGCCTCGACGATGCGGTGCGCGCCCAGGTGTCTCACGGGACCACCGCAAGGCTTCTGGAAGACGTCGCCCGGGATTTGCCCGCGTGGTAGCCGTCCGGTGCCGGTCGGTGATCGGGGTCGCCTGCGGCGGAGGCAGGTTGCGCCCGGCGTGCTGGCAGCCCCACTCGACCCGATCCTCCCCGTGACGGCAACGCAGCCCCCTGCCCGTGCAGGAACCTAATTTTCGCAAGCACCGCGACCCGTTTCCGCCGCCGTTCGGCCGCGCGCCCCGCAGCCGATCGGTTCCGCGCGAAGCGCGCGGTTGCCCGCCGTCCCCGGTTCCGCGGTCGTGTAGTGAAGCCGCAAGGGCACCGGGCGACGGCGGTTCCCGGACCCGGAACATCACCGCCGGCCCGACGATACGGGCGCGTATTTGGAGCCACCTGACGCGGCGCGATACGGTCACGCCAGGCGCCGGCGACCGCCCAGCCTCACGACGGGTTGCCCCGGCGGGACGTTGCGCCCGCCATTCCGGGGCGCAGCAGCATCTCGAGATGCCGTGCGACGGCTTGCCGCCAATGGTCGATCATCGTGAGTTCGCGGGGAACCAATCCCTCGATGCCGCACAGCCGGGCCATGATGCCTTCGGCGGTCGGCGCGGCAGTGTCCGGTGGCCGGAGCCTCGCTTCCAACGGATCGCGCAGGTCGTAGGTCTGCCCATCCCCGGTGCGCCCCACAGTGTAGCGCATCCAGGCGGCGGTCGCGAAAGCGAACGGCTCGATCGATTGCCCCCGCCGCAAGGCATCCAGCGCGGGCGCGAATATCCTCTGCGGCATCTTCTCCGAGCCGTCCATGGCGATCTGGTAGGTCTCGTGGGCAAGGTGCGGGTTGGCGAAACGGCGGAGCAGGTCGGCTCCGTAGGCCCGCAGTTCGATCCCCGGCAGTTCATCCAGGGTCGACGCCGCCGCGGCGAGGTGGCGTTCGACCAGGGCGGCCATGGCCGGATCGGCCATCACATCGCGCACGTATCTGTGGCCGGCCAGGAACCCTGCATAGGCCAGCATGGAATGCGTGCCGTTGAGCATTCGAAGCTTCATCTTCTCGAACGGCCCCACATCCGTGACGAAGATCGCGCCCCCGGCCTCCCATGCGGGACGACCCGTGGGGAAGTCATCCTCGATCACCCATTGGCGAAACGCCTCGCATTCGACCGCGGCGGCATCGGCGTGCCGTGTCAGCGTTTCGGCCAGCCGCAGCGTCGCGTCGTTGCGCGCCGGCGTGATCCTGTCGACCATGGTCGAGGGGAAGGCGACCCCGGTCTCGATGTGATCGGCGAGACCGGGCGAGGTTCTGCGCGCGAAATCGACGAGAAGGGAGCGCACGAGAGCGCCGTTGCCGGGAAGATTGTCACAGCACAGGACCGTGAAGGGCGCGATGCCCGCCGCCCGGCGACGGCCGAGAGCCCAAACCAGAAGCCCCGCGACGCCACGCGGGTTCCCTGGGTCGGCGAGGTCGGCGGCAATCGCCGGGTGCGCGGGATCGACGCCCCCCGTCTTTCGGTCGAGCCCATAGCCCTTTTCCGTGACGGTCAGACTGACGATCCGCGTTGCGGGCGAGCAAAGCGCGTCCAGCACGGGCTTTCGGTGGGTGCGCAGGCAAAGCGCGGCGGCAAGCGATCCGATCACGCGGGCACGGGTGCCCTCGGCGCTGCGCTCGATCGTCGTGTAGAGGCAGGTCTGCGGCGTGAGGTCTTCGGACGGCGTGGCGCTGCGCAGGCTGACACCGATCACCCGCCAGTCGCCCCCGGTCGCGGCCAGCGCATCGTCGGTATAGACCGCCTGATGCGCCTTGTGGAATGCTCCGAGGCCCAGATGGACGATGCCCGGTGCATGGTGTTCACGCCGATAGCCGGGCCGCTGCACGCCATCGGGCAGGCCCTCGAGCGTTGTCAGCCTGGGTCTCATCCGGCAGCGATCCGCGGTTCCAGCGCGGCGATGATCCCGCGCAACTCGGCAAGACCCTTGAGCCGACCGATGGCGGGATAGCCCGGCTGCGCGCGCCGGCCCAGGTCGTCGAGAATGTCCTGCCCGTGGTCCGGCCGGAACGGGATCGACCAGTCGGCGCGGCCCGTCCGCTTGCGGCGCGCTTCCTCTTTCAAGGCGGCTTCGACGAGGGCGACCATGTCGGTGTCACCACCCAGATGCTCCGCCTCGTAGAAAGATCCCCTCACATTCGCCGTCTCGCGCTTGACGTTCCTCAGGTGCAGAAAATGCACGCGCGCGCCCAGCCGCTCCATCATGCCCGGCAAGTCGTTGTCGGCCCGCGCGCCGAGAGAGCCGGAGCACAGCGTGATGCCGTTCGACCGGATATCGACGGCGTCCATCACCGCCTTGTAATGCGCCTCGGTCGACATGATCCGCGGCAGGCCCAGAAGCGGGAACGGCGGGTCGTCAGGGTGGCAACACAGCCGCAGACCGAGTTCCTCGGCCACGGGCGCCACCTCGGACAGGAAGTCGATCAGGTGCCGGCGCAGCGTCTCCTCGCCCATGGAGGCGTATTCGGCGAGATGCGCCCGCAGATCCTCGATGCTGAACTTTTCGGCCGCGCCGGGCAGGCCATAGACGATGTTTCCGGCCAGTTGCTCCTTTTCCGCATCCGACATCCGTGCGAACCGCCGTTCGACCGCGGATTTCAACGCGTCTTCGTAGTCGTGCTCGGCGCCGGGGCGCTTCAGGATGTGCAGATCGAAGACCACGAAATCCGTCAGGTCGAAACGCATGCAGGTGGCGCCGTTCGGCAATCGCCAGGCCAGATCGGTCCGGGTCCAGTCGAGGACCGGCATGAAGTTGTAGCAGATCACCTCGAGACCGGCTTCCGCCAGGTTCCTGAGGCTGACCTTGTAGTTTGCCAGATGGGTTCGCCAGTCGCCCTTCTGCTTCTTGATATCCTCGCCGACGGGCAGGCTTTCGACAACCGACCAGCGCAGCCCCGAAGGCGTTCCGTCGGAAAGGGTCGCGATTTCGGCCTGGCGTTTCCCGATCTCTTCCGGCGTCCAGACCGACCCGGTGGGCACGTGATGCAGCGCCGTGACGATTCCGGTCGCCCCGGCCTGCGCGACATCCGAGATGCTCACGCGGTCATGCGGCCCGAACCATCGCCAAGTCTGCTCCATGTGATCCTCCCGACTCGTCGCCCATACCATTCATAACATCGCCCCCAATTGCTGACTAGTATGGAAGTATGGTAGCTCTTGCCGGGGAGGAGGCCGAATCATGAAATTCGAGCGCGGTGCGACATGGGAACTCGACCCCTCGGGATCGATCACGCCCCAGATCACGCGCATCCTTCGCGAGCGGATCATCCAGAACGACCTCAAGCCGGGCGACCGCCTGTCCGAATCCGAATTGGCCCGCACTTACGAGGTAAGCCGGCAACCCGTGCGTGAAGCCCTGATCAAGCTGGCAGATCAGGGCCTCGTCGAAGTCAGGCCGCAGCGCGGCACGATCATCACCCGGATCGGCTACTTCGCGGTTCTCGACGCGCGTTTCCTGCGGGAAGCCATCGAAGCCGACATCTGCAAGATCCTGGCGGCGACGCCCAGGCCTTCCCTGGTCGCGGACCTGCGGAACCAGCTTGCGACACAGCGCGCCCTGGAAAGCAGGGACGCGGCCGAGTTCAGCCGTCTCGACGAACAGTTCCACCGCACGCTTGCGGAAGCGGCCGGAAAGGGCGGGACGTGGCGGCAGATCGAAGGGCTCAAGTCGCAGATGGACCGGGTTCGCTATCTGTCGCTGGGCGAATTTCGCATCGACGCCCTGATCGCGCAGCACCACGCCGTCGTTGACCGGATCGAGGCCGGAGATGTCGCCGGCGCGAACGCGGCGATCCGGCTGCACCTGCGCGAAGTGCTGAAGGACCTGCCCGAGATCATCAGGGCCAACGCCCAATTCTTCGACCTTCCGGACGGGGACATGCCCCCGCCGGTGAATGCACCCATCCTAGGAGGAACAGACGCATGAATTTCAATCTCAAGCTCACGGCTTTGGCCGCCGCAGTCGGCCTGATGGTCGCAGGCCCGGTATCGGCGCAGGAGATGACGCTGAAACTCGGGCACCTGGCGAACGAGGACAACTCCTGGCACAAGGCCTCGGTCAAGTTCGGCGAGGAACTGGCCGCGTTGACCGAAGGGCGCATCGTCGTCGAGGTCTTCCCGAACGAGTCGCTTGGCAAGGAAATCGACCTGATCAACGGCATGCAGCTGGGCACCGTCGACATGACGATCACCGGCGAAAGCCTTCAGAACTGGGCCCCGAAGGCCGCGCTCCTGGCCGTGCCCTACGCGTTCAAGACGATCGAGGACATGGATGCCTTCGCGTCCGGGCCGATCGGCGACGAGATCAAGGCGCAGATCGTCGAGAAGGTGCAGATCCGGCCGATTGCCTATTTCGCACGCGGCGCGCGCGATCTGACCTCGAACCGGCCGATCACGTCGCCCGCCGATCTGAACGGTCTGAAGATGCGCGTCCCGAACGTTCCCCTGTTCGTCGACGTCTGGTCGGCACTGGGAGCAAACCCCGGCCCCATGGCCTTCTCGGAGGTCTTCACCTCGCTTCAGAACGGCACGATCGAGGCGCAGGAGAACCCGCTGGCGCTGATCCGCTCCGCGTCCTTCTACGAAGTCCAGAGCCATGTGAACCTGACCGATCACGTGCGGTCGTGGATCTACCTGACGATCGCGGAAACGACGTGGAACAAGCTTTCGGCCGAGGATCAGGCCGCGGTCATGGAAGCCGCCGCGCGGGCCCAGGCCTATGAACGCGACCTGTTCGAGACCAGCCTCGCCGAGGATCGCGCCTTTCTCGAAGAAAAGGGCATGACCTTCGTCGAGGTCGACTCGGCTGCTTTCCAGGCCGCCGCGAAGGACGCGGTCCTCGCGAATGTCAACGACGAGATCAAGCCCATCGTCGAAGCGCTGTTCGCCCAGTAGGCCACGAAAACGGCAGTCCGGCGCCGCGACACCGCGGCGCCGGTCGGACATCTGGACATCCGGACATGGCAGGCTTCATCAGGATCATCACCTTTCTGGCGCGTCTGGGCGCCGGTGTTGCCTTCGCCGTGCTGATGGCATCCGTCCTGCTCCAGGTGGTCGGGCGGGTTTCGGGCTCCTCGCCGGTCTGGACCGAAGAACTGACGCGCTACGCGCTTCTCTACATGATCGCCTTCGGCGCCGGGCTGGCCTTCCGCACCGGCGACCTCGTCAACGTGGACGTCATCAGCGAAGCGCTGCCGCCCCCCTTGCCCCGGCTCTTGCGTCTCTTCGCGGCGATGTGCACGGCAGCCCTGGCCCTCTACCTCTTGCCGCAGGCATGGAGATACGTTGCCATCGGCAAGATGCAGACCGCGCCGGCCCTCGGCATTCGCATGGATTTCGTGCATTTCACCGTCTGGCTGATGCTGGCCGGCCTTGCGGTCTTCGGCCTTCTGCGGGTGCTCGGGATGCTGGCCGGCACCGAGGACGGCAAACCCGAGCGGACGGAAGAGGCCTGAGCCCGTGGATATCGCTATCCTGTTCTCGATCTTCGTGCTGGGCCTTGTCCTTGGCATCCCGGTGGCGATCACGCTCGGGCTGTCTTCGCTGGGATACCTGCTCTATGCCGGTATGCCCGCGGTGGTCATGCCGCAGAAGATGTACGCCGGGATGGACGTCTTCGTGCTGCTCTCGATCCCCGGCTTCATTCTGGCCGGCAACCTGATGAACCAGGGCGGGATCACCCATCGCATCATTCGCTTCGCCAATGCCATCGTGGGCTGGATCCGGGGCGGGCTGGGATTGACGAATATCTCGGCCTCCATGCTTTTCGGCGGCATCACCGGCACCGCGGTCGCCGATGCGGCCTCGCTGGGCGGCGTCCTGATCCCGGGGATGAAGAAGGCCGGATATCCGGCCGATTTCGCTGCCGCCGTCACCGCCGCGTCATCGACGGTCGGCCCGATCATCCCGCCCTCGGTCCCGATGATCATCGTCGGCGCGCTCTCGGGCATCTCGGTCGGCAAGATGTTTCTCGCGGGGGCGATCCCGGGCATCCTCATGGGGCTGGCCATGATGGTCACGGCCTATGTCATTTCGGTACGACGGGGTTTCCCGCATCAGCCCTGGCAGGGCTGGGGCGAGGTCGGCCGGTCCTTCGGAAGTGCCATCTGGGCGATCGCGATGACCTTCCTGATCATCTACGGCCTTCTCTCGGGCCTTGCCACGCCGACCGAAACCGCCGTCGTCGCAAGTGTCTACGCCTTCATCGTCGGATGTTTCATCTACCGCGAGCTTCCGATCCGCGCCGTCCCCCGGATCATCACCGACAGCGCGGTGTCGGCAGCGGGGATCCTGGCGCTGGTCGGATTCGCGAATGTCTTCGGCTGGATCCTCGTCTCGGAACGCATTCCACAGGCGATCGCCGATGGCGTGCTGTCGGTGACCGACAACAAGTTCCTGGTGATCCTGCTCATCAACCTGCTTCTTCTTTTCGTCGGCATGTTCATGGAGACAATCGCCGCCCTCATCATCCTGTTCGTGCCGCTTCTCTCGCTGGCGGAAGCCGTCGGCATCGATCCCCTGCACTTCGCCACCTTCGCCGTGTTGAACCTCATGATCGGATTGACGACCCCGCCGGTCGGCGTCTGCCTGTTCGTCTGCGCGAATATCGCGCGGCTCCCGCTGGCGCCGGTGGTGCGGGCCATCCTTCCCTTCCTGCTGACCAACATGCTCGTGCTGCTCGCGGTCGCCTATTTCCCGCCGCTGGCCACCTGGCTTCCGTCCCTGCTGATCCCGTGATCGAGGCCCCATGAAAACCCGTGTCTGCCGTCTCTTCGGAAAGAACGACCTGCGCATCGAAACCGAGGAGATCGACGATCCGGGGCCGGGACAGGCCCTGGTCGCGGTCGCTGCCGGAGGGATCTGTGGCTCGGACCTGCACTATCTCTCCGACGGGGGGATCGGGACGATCCGTGTTCGCGAACCCATCATCCTCGGCCACGAGGCTTCGGGGCGGGTCATCGCGGTTGGCGAAGGTGTCGACTGGCTGAGCCCGGGCACCGGGATCGCGATCAATCCCAGCCGACCCTGCGGTGCCTGCGCCTATTGCGCCGAGGGGCTGCCGATGCATTGCCTGAACATGCGCTTCAACGGATCGGCGATGCGCCTGCCGCACGAGCAGGGACTGTTCCGGGATCGGGTCGTCGTCGATGCCGCGCAATGCCTGCCGCTGCCGGCGACCGCGGATCTCGGCGCCGTCGCCTGCGCCGAGCCTTTGGCGGTCTGCCTGCATGCCGGACGGATGGCGGGCGACATCGCCGGCAAGCGCGTCCTGGTCACCGGAGCAGGCCCGATCGGATGCCTTTGCGTTGCCGTCGCCTCGGCCGCAGGCGCGGCGGAGATCGTCGTCACCGATCTGCACGACGCGCCGCTGGCCGTCGCCCTTGCAATGGGCGCGACGCGCGCGGTCAACATGAGCCGCGACGGGGGAGAGATGGATCGCTATGCGGAGCAGAAGGGTCATTTCCATCTTGCCTTCGAGTGCTCCGCGGCCGCCGGCGCGATCAGAGGAGCGATAGCCGCGCTTCGTCCACGCGCCACGCTTGTGCAAGTTGGCGTCGCCGGCGACACGCCGATGCCGATCAACGCACTGGTGGCCAAGGAAATTCGCGTTCAGGGCACGCACCGGTTCCACGCGGAGTTCGCCGAAGCCGTCGCTGCGATCACATCCGGGCGGATCGACGTGAAGCCCGTCGTGACATTTCGCTATCCGCTGGAGGACGCCGTCGCGGCGTTCCGCACCGCCGCCGATCGCACCCGCTCCGTCAAGGTTCACCTGACCTTCGCGCCGGCCTGAGGCGGCAACCCGGATTCCCCGTTCGCGCGCCACCCCTTTCGGAACCAGGCCCAAGGCCAGCACCATGAACTGTACAGGGAGGGTGGACTTCCGGAAAGGGCTCGAAGCCGCCTTGCGGCGATGCAGCATCGCCAACTTGAGGCGGGCTCCGGAAGCAGCCGTTCGCAGGGCGCAGGTACTTCCTTGTGATCAAGCAGCTGGTTGGCTCTGCGGACCTTCGCCAATCGGAAGCGGTCGTTGGGTGAAACGGGGCTCAACGACGGCCGCGAGCCCAAAGCGTTCAAAGCAGGCGTGGCGGAAGCCAGCCAAAGTTGTTTGACAAATTCTACAACTTCTAGCAACTAGAGGGCGCTATCAACAAGGTACCGCCGACAAGCGGCACCGGCACAAACGGACAGGCCTCCTTCCGCTATGAGCAGGGAAGACAGTTCTTTTCCCCACAGCGTAGCCGGACAGCTACGGACGCGACCGAACCAGGGACGACTTAGCAACCGCGTGTACGAGTCGATCCTGGCGGATATCATGGGGGGGAAGCACAGCGAAGGCGATCGCCTTCCCACTGAAACGGCATTGGCTGAGCAGTTTTCTGTGTCGCGCCCGGTTATTCGTGAGGCACTCGCGCAACTTCGGGATGATGGTTTGATCCACGCTCGTCAGGGCTCGGGCAGCTATGTTCAGAAGCGCCCGAACACCGCTTTCCTGCAGTTCGCACCGCTTGGCAGCATCGCGGATATTCAGCGTTGCTTCGAGTTTCGTGCAGCCGTTGAGCCTAAAGCCGCTGGGCTTGCTGCGATGCGACGCGGCAGCGATGATCTGAGAGCTTTGAGCGCCGCCTTGCAAGCACTTGATGCGGCCGTCGCCAGCGGCGCAATTGGCACCGAACTCGACTTCGCGTTCCACAAGGCCGT
>CAYUXM010000128.1:0-8932 GCA_964448765.1 uncultured Rhodobacterales bacterium | reverse complement strand
GCGCCCGACCAGGTCGATACCGTGGTGATCACACACATGCACGGCGACCACATCGGCGGCCTGTCGGGCGAGGCCGGCGCGACCTTCCCAAACGCGCGCTACGTCACCGGCGCGGCCGAACACAACCACTGGTCGGCCGCCGGCAACGAGAATTTCGACGCCAAGGTGAAACCCCTGAACGACCAGATCGCGTTCCTCGACGATGGCGGGGCCGTGACCTCGGGGATCACCGCGATGGCCGCCTTCGGGCACACGCCGGGCCACATGGGCTACATGATCGAAAGCGAGGGCCAGGGCCTGATGCTGATCGCGGACCTGGCCAACCACTATGTCTTCTCGCTCGCCCGGCCCGACTGGGAGGTGCGTTTCGACATGGACAAGCCCGCCGCCGCCGCCACCCGCCGCCGGGTGCTGGGGATGCTGGCCGCCGATCGGCTGCCGTTCATCGGCTACCACATGCCGTTCCCGGCGCTGGGCTACGTGGCCGCCGAGGGCGACGGGTTCCGCTATGTTCCGGCCTCGTACCAGATGATGATGACCGACGCGGGCTGAAACGCCCGTTTCGTCGTGAAACCGCGCGCCCGGCCCCTTGGCCGGGCGCTGCGTTTGCGGCACCCTGCACCGGCCCTTCCCCAGCGGAGCCGCCCGTGCCCGACCCAGCCGACATCCTGACCGTCACGCTCAATCCCGCGCTCGACATCGCCACCGCGGCCGATCACGTCCGCGCCGGGCCGAAGCTGCGCTGCGACCCGCCCGCCATCGACCCCGGCGGCGGCGGTGTGAACGTCGCCCGCGTGATCCGGCGGCTGGGCACGCCGGTGCGCGCGCTCGTCGCGGTGGCGGGGCCGAACGGCGAGCGACTGGTGGCGCTGATGCGCGCCGAGAAGGTCGAGACCCTGACGCTGCCGGCGCCGGCCGAAACCCGGCTGGGGATCGCGGTGACCGACCGGGCGACGGGCGGGCAGTTCCGCTTCGCCTTCCCCGGCCCGGCCTGGACGAAGCGCCGCGCCGCCGCCCTTCCCCGGATCGTGGCCGAGGCGGCGCGGCCCGGCGGGTTCGTCGTGCTGTCGGGCAGCCAGCCACCGGGGTTCGACGCGGATTTCCCCGAACGGATGGCGCGCGCGCTGGCCCGCCGCGGCGCCCGGCTGATCATCGACACCTCGGGCCCGGCGCTGGCGCGGCTGGCGGAAACCCCGCCGGACGGCCGCGCGCGGCCCCATGTGCTGCGGATGGATTCCGGCGAGGCGGAGGCGCTGGCCGGCCGGCCCCTGCCCGACCGCGCCGACACCGCCGGGTTCGCGCAAGACCTCGCCCGGCGCGGCGCGGCCGGGATCGTGGTGGTGGCCCGCGGCGCCGACGGGTCGACGCTGGCCACCGCGACGGAGCGGATACATGCCGCCGGCGCGCCGGTGCCCGTCGTCTCGAAGGTCGGGGCAGGCGACAGTTTCGTGGGCGCCTTCACCCGCGCGCTGGCCCGCGGCGCGACGCCGGCGCGCGCGCTGCAGGAGGGCAGCGCGGCGGCCAGCGCCGCCGTCACCACCCCCGCGACCGAACTGTGCCGGCCGCGGGACATGCGCCGCCTGCTGCGCGACTGCGCGCTGTGCCGGGTCTGACGCGCGCGGCGCCGCGGGGCCGGATCAGGCGATCAGCCTGCCCGCGACCTCGACCAGCCGCCGGGCCTGATGCGCCACCGCCTTGCGGCCGGTGTCGTCGAACCTGCCCGCCTCGGTGGAAAAACCGTAGGGGTTGCCGCCGGCCTCGAACAGCACCGGGTCGGTATAGCCCGGCGCGACGATGATCGCGCCCCAGTGCATCGCCGTGGTGTACAGCGACAGGATCGTCGCCTCCTGCCCGCCATGCGGGTTCTGCGCGCTGGTGGTCGCGGTCACCGCCTTGTTGGCCAGCTTGCCTTCGAACCACAGCCCGCCCAGCGTGTCGATGAAGGCGCGCAGCTGGCTGGCCGACACGCCGTAGCGGGTGGGCGCGGCGAAGAAATAGGCGTCGGCCCATTCCATGTCGGCATGGGTCACCTCGGCGATGCCGGCGGTCCTGTCGGCCTGCGCCTTCCACGCCTCCTGCCCGGCGACGACCTCGGCCGGCGCGGTCTCGGGCACGCGCAGCAGGCGCACCTCGGCCCCCGCCGCCTCGGCGGCCTCGGCCGCGGCCTGGGCCACCTGGTGGTTGGTGCCATAGGTGGAATAGAAGATCACGGCGACCTTGGGTTTCGTCATCTTGGAACTCCCTGTTGGGGTTGCGGATGACGGGAAGATAACCACCGCGCCGGCGCGCGAAACTCGCGTCGACGCATGGTATTTGTGCGCTGGCGCGCCGTGGCTTGCCCGGCCCTAACAGCCGTCGCGCCAGCGGTTCACGATCGGGTAGCGCCGGTCGAGCCAGAAGGACATCGTCGTCAGCCGCGTGCCGGGCGCGGCCTGGTGGCGCTTCCACTCGGCCACGTAGATCAGCGACTCCACCCGCTTCGCCATGTCCCGGTCGAACCCTGCCGCCACCACCTCGGCCACCGACTGTTCGCCCTCGATCAGCCGTTCGAGAATGCCGTCCAGCACCTCGTAGGGCGGCAGGCTGTCCGCGTCCTTCTGGTCTTCGCGCAACTCGGCCGAGGGCGGCTTGTCGATCACCCGGGGCGGGATCACCTCGCCCGCCGGGCCCATCATCCAAGGCCGGTGGTTGGCGTTGCGCCAGCGGCAGGTTTCGAACACGCGGGTCTTGTAGAGATCCTTGATCGGGTTGTAGCCGCCGGCCATGTCGCCGTAGATCGTGGCGTAGCCCACCGCCACCTCGGACTTGTTGCCGGTGGTCAGCAGCATCTCGCCGAACTTGTTCGACAGCGCCATCAGCAAAAGCCCGCGCAGCCGGCTTTGGATGTTTTCCTCGGTGATGTCGGGCTTCGTTCCCTCGAAGACCGGGGCGAGCGCGTCACCCACCGCCTCCTGCGGGCCGGTGATCGGCACCTCGTCCAGCCGGCAGCCCAGCGCGCGGGCCACGGCCGCCGCATCCTCCAGCGAGGCCGGCGAGGTGTAGCGCGAGGGCAGCATCACGCAGCGCAGGTTTTCCGGCCCGATCGCATCGGCCGCGATCGTGGCGACCAGCGCACTGTCGACCCCGCCCGACAGGCCCAGCAGCACCTTCGAAAAGCCCGACTTGCCAAGATAGTCGCGCAAGCCCAGCACCATCGCGTGATAGTCCATCTCCCAGTCGTCGGCCAGCGCCGCCCGCTCGCCCGGCAGGATGCACCAGCCCCCGGCCCGGTTTTCAAGGTCGAGATGCGTGATCGCCTCTTCCATCGCCGGCATCTGCAGGGCCAGTTCCCCGCCGGGATTGAGCGCGAAGCTCGCCCCGTCGAACACCTGGTCGTCCTGCCCGCCGACGGTGTTGAGATAGATCAGCGGCAGCCCGGTCTCCACCACGCGCGAGACGGTGACGTTGAAGCGCAGATCCTGCTTGGCGCGGCGATAGGGCGAGCCGTTCGGCACCAGCAGCACCTCGGCCCCGGTCTCGGCCAGCGTCTCGGCCACGTCCTCGTACCACGCGTCCTCGCACACCGGGGTGCCCAGCCGGAGCGGGCCGATCCGGTAGGGGCCGGAAATCGGCCCGGAGGCAAACAGCCGCACCTCGTCGAACACGTCCTCGTTGGGCAGGTGGTGCTTGAGCATCCGCGCCACGACCTTGCCGGCCTGCAGCACGACATAGGCGTTGTAAAGCCGCCCGTCCTCCACCCATGGCCCGCCGATCCCCAGCGCCGGGCCGTCGGCCGTGGCCTGTGCCAGCGCCTCGATCTCGGCCATCGCGGCGGCATGGAAGGCGGGGCGGCGGACCAGATCCTGCGTCTGGTAGCCGGTGACGAACATCTCGGGCAGCGCCACCATGTCGGCGCCCGCGTCGCGGCCTGTCCGCCAGGCGGCCAGCGCCTTCGCCGCATTGGCGGAAAGCGCCCCGACAGTGGGGTTCAGCTGTGCCAGAGTCAGGCGGAATCTCTCGGACATTCGCGCATTCCCTTCCAATGCGCCCGTCTTACCAGACTGATGGACAGGTGAAAGGCGATTGATCCCGCCCGAAGCTTGTCAGCGCCGGGTTCCCTGCTTACGGTCTGACCGGGTGCGCGGGGCCGCCGCGCGGGGGACATCCGATTCTGAGTGAGGCATGGACATGACTGAGGCGAAGCGGAGCGGTCTGGCAGCGGGCCTGATCCTCGTCGCGGCGCTGGCCGCCGGCGCGGGCCAGGCGCAACAGGTCGTGACCAAGCAATACGACGACGGCGGCATCTACGAGGGCACGTTCAAGGACGGCAAGCAGCACGGCCAGGGCACCTACCGCCTGCCGAACGGATATGAATACACCGGCGACTGGGTCGATGGCGAGATCCTGGGCCAGGGCGTGGCGAAGTTTCCCAACGGGTCGGTCTACGAGGGCCAGTTCGTGAAGGGCAAGCCGCAGGGCACCGGCAAGATCACCTTCGCCGACGGCGGCACCTACGAGGGTGACTGGGTCGACGGCGAGATCACCGGCGAGGGCGTGGCGCGCTATGCCAACGGCGTGGTCTATACCGGCAGCTTCGAGAAGGCGACGCATCACGGCCGGGGTGTGATGGAAAGCCCCGGCGGCTACCGCTACGACGGCGACTGGGTGATGGGCGTCAAGGAGGGCGAAGGCACGATCACCTATCCCGACGGCGCGGTCTACGAGGGCGACATGCTGTCCGGCCAGCGCGCCGGACAGGGCAAGCTGACGATGCCCGACGGGCTGGTCTACGAAGGCGCCTGGAAGGACGGCCAGATGGACGGCCAGGGCACGCTGATCCAGCCCAACGGCGATGTCTACGAGGGCCGGATGGTGGCCGGCAAGCGCGAGGGCGAAGGCCGGGTTTCCTACGGCAACGGCGATATCTACGAGGGCGAATTCGCGAATGACCGCCGCCACGGCACCGGCGTCTTCACCGGCGCCGACGGCTATCGCTACGAGGGCGAATGGGCCGACGGCCGGATCTCGGGCGAGGGCAAGGTGACCTATCCCGACGGATCGGTCTACGAAGGCCGGTTCGCCGAGGACCAGCCCGACGGCGCGGGCAAGATCACCTATGCCGACGGATCGACCTACGAGGGCGACTGGGTTGCCGGCGTGATCGAGGGTTCGGGCATCGCGCGCTACGCCAACGGCCTTGTCTACGAGGGCGAATTCCGCGACGGCCGCAACCACGGCACCGGCAAGA
This sequence comes from uncultured Rhodobacterales bacterium, assembly GCA_964448765.1. GTDB lineage: Bacteria > Pseudomonadota > Alphaproteobacteria > Rhodobacterales > Rhodobacteraceae > JANSXY01. Next base: position 3,705 of record CAYUXM010000128.1, on the reverse strand, counting down.
TGACCTATCCCGACGGCTACGTCTACGAAGGCGCGTGGGAAAACGGCCAGCGCGAGGGACAGGGCGTGGCGACCTATGCCGATGGCACCGTCTACACCGGCCAGTTCGTCGCCGGCCAGCGCGAGGGCCAGGGCGAGATCGTGATGACCGACGGGTTCCGCTATTCCGGCAACTGGACGGCCGGCGAGATCGATGGCGAGGGCGTGGCGACCTATGCCAACGGCGATGTCTACGAAGGCACCTTCGTCGAGGGCCGGCGGCAGGGCCGCGGCACGATGCGCTACGCCTCGGGCGACACCGCCACGGGCACCTGGACCGACGGGGAACTGACCGAGATCGAGGAAACCGGCGAGGCCGAGACCGGCAACTGAGGTCAGACGGCCGCGCCCCGATCGAGCCGGGCCAGCACCGCCTCGGCCTCGGCCAGCACGGTGGCGCGGCGGTCCTCCGCCATCCGGTCCCAGGTGCGATACATCTGCGCCATGCGGGGGTTGGTTTCGAACCGGTCGCGGTGGCGGGCAAGGAAATGCCAGTAAAGCAGGTTGAACGGGCAGGCGCTCGGGCCCGTCCGGTCCTTCACCCGGTAGGCGCAGCCGCCGCAGTAGTCCGACATCCGGTCGATATAGGCGCCGGAGGAAACATAGGGTTTCGATCCGACCATGCCGCCATCGGCGAACTGGCTCATCCCGATGACGTTCGGCGCCTCGACCCATTCCAGCGCATCGGCATAGACCGACAGGTACCAGTCGTGCACCTCGGCCGGGTCGATCCCGGCCAGCAGCGCGAAATTGCCGGTCACCATCAGCCGCTGGATGTGATGGGCATAGGCCATGTCGCGGGTCTGGCCGACGGCGGCGGCCATGCAGGCCATTTTCGTCTCGCCGCCCCAGTAGACCGGCGGCAGCGCCCGGTCGTGGCCGAGCGCGTTGCGGGCGGTGTAGCCCGGCCCGGCCATCAGCCAGATGCCGCGCAGGAACTCGCGCCAGCCCAGCACCTGCCGGATGAATCCCTCGGCCGACTGGATCGGCACCCGGCCCGCGCGCCATTCCGCCTCGACCGCCGCGCAAACCTCTTGCGGGGAAAGCAATCCGGCGTTCAGATAGGGCGAGATGACGGCATGCCACAGCACGGGATCGCCCGCCACCATGGCATCCTGATACGGCCCGAACTCCGCCAGGCGGGTGTCGAGGAAATGCCGGAAAAGTGACAATGCCTGCGCGCGATCGGTGGCCCAGCGGAAGGGCCGCGCATTCCCGAAATGGTCGGGAAATTCCCGTTCCACGAGTGAAATCACGTCATTTGTCACGTCATCGGGTTCGAATTCTGCCGGGTTTGGCGTCAACAGGCCACCGGGGGCGGGTTTGCGGTTCTCCTGATCGAAATTCCATGTTCCGCCGGCCGGCCTGTCACCCTCCATCAGCAGGCCCGTGCGGCGCCGCATCTCGCGGTAGAACCATTCCATCCGCAACTGCTTGCGGCCCTCGGCCCAGGCGCGGAACTCGGTCCCCGAGCAGAAGAACCGGTCGTCGGGCAGCAGCGTGACGGGCAGCGGCAGCGCCTCGATCTCGGCCCGCAGCCGCCAGTCGCCCGGTTCGGTCACGATCACCTCGCGCGCGCCCTCGGCCGCCGCCCGGCGAAGCACCTCGCCGGCGATGGTCTGGCTGTTGTCCGGATCGTCGAGCCGGCTGTAGGCCACGCACCAGCCCGCCGTTTCGAGCGCCGCGGCGTGCTTGCGCATCGCGGCGAGGAAGAAGGCGATCTTCTGCGGATGGTTGCGGGGCTGGCGCGCCTCGGCCCGGACCTCGGCCATCACGACGAGATCGCGCGCCGGATCGGCCGCCTTCAGCGCGGCGATGTCGGGGGCAAGCTGATCGCCGAGGACAAGGACGATGCGCCCTACCACGGCACCGCCTTGCCCCGGTGATCGTAAAAGCCGCCCGAATGCTCCGGCCCCAGCCCGTCCAGCACCGCCAGCAGCCGCCGGGCGCTTTCCTCGGGCGCCAGCTTGTCGGCGGTGTAGTCGGCGGTGAACCGGGTCGCCACCGTACCGGGATGCAGCGCGGCGACGACGGCCTGCGGGTGGCTGCGCGCGACCTCGACTGCCGCGGTGTGCAGCAACTGGTTCAGCGCCGCCTTCGACGCGCGGTAGGAATACCAGCCCCCCAGCCGGTTGTCGCCGATCGAGCCGACCCGCGCCGACAGCGCCGCAAAGGTGCTGCGCCGGTCCCGCGGCATCAGCCGCAGCGCGTGTTTCAGCACCAGCATCGGCCCCGCCGCGTTCAGCGCGAACTGCGCGGCGAAGGCCGCGGCATCGAAGGCCTTCAGCGTCTTTTCCGGCCGGCCCAGCGCCCCGGTCGCGACGAAGATCATGTCGAACGGCCCGTCAAGCGCGCCCAGCGCCGCCGCGACCCGGGCCTCGTCCGTAACGTCGACCCCGTCCTGCGCCCGCGACAGCGCGACGACCTCGCCGCGCGCGGCCAGCGCCGCCGCGACCGCCGCGCCGATCCCGCCCGATGCCCCGATGACCAGTGATCGCATGCCCGCCTCCGTCCTGCCCCGGCCCACCTAGGCGGCCGGCCGGCGCGGTCAATTTTGCACTTTTCTTTTGCGGTCCGGCCCGTATGATCCGCGCCATGACACGGAGCCCTGCCATCGCAGCCACCTGCACCGCGCCCCGCGCGGCGCTGTCCCGTGCGCTTCTTCTCCTTAGCCGCCTCTGAGCGTGCCTGCCGGCGCGACCGCTCAGAGGTGACCAGCGCCGCCACGGCTAAGGACAACGAAGGACAAGACCGATGACAAAGACGACCGAACAGGATCGCGTGCTGATCTTCGACACCACGCTGCGCGACGGCGAACAAAGCCCCGGCGCGACGATGACCCATGACGAGAAGCTGGAAATCGCAAGCATGCTCGACGAGATGGGCGTCGACATCATCGAGGCGGGCTTCCCGATCGCCTCGGAGGGTGATTTCGAGGCGGTGCGCGACATCGCGGCGCAGGCGCGAAACGCGGTGATCTGCGGCCTCGCGCGGGCGAATTTCAAGGATATCGACCGCTGCTGGGAGGCGGTGAAACACGCCCGCCGGCCGCGCATCCACACCTTCATCGGCACCTCGCCGCTGCACCGCGCGATCCCCAACCTCACGCAGGACGAGATGGCGGAGCGGATCCACGACACCGTCAGCCATGCCCGCAACCTGTGCGACAACGTGCAATGGTCGCCGATGGACGCGACGCGCACGGAGTTCGACTATCTGTGCCGGGTGATCGGGATCGCGATCAGGGCGGGCGCGACGACGATCAACATCCCCGACACGGTGGGCTACACCGCGCCGCGCGAAAGCGCCGACCTGATCCGGCGGCTGATCGACGCGGTGCCGGGCGCCGAGGAGGTGACCTTCGCCACCCATTGCCACAACGATCTCGGCATGGCGACGGCGAACGCGCTGGCGGCGGTGGAGGCCGGCGCGCGACAGATCGAATGCACGATCAACGGGCTGGGCGAACGCGCCGGCAACACCGCGCTGGAAGAGGTGGTGATGGCGCTGCGTGTCCGCAACGACATCATGCCCTACCGCACCGGCATCGACACGACGAGGATCATGAACATCTCGCGCCGGGTTGCGGCGGTGTCGGGCTTCCCGGTGCAATACAACAAGGCGATCGTCGGCAAGAACGCCTTCGCGCATGAAAGCGGCATCCACC
>CAYUXM010000127.1:0-9117 GCA_964448765.1 uncultured Rhodobacterales bacterium | reverse complement strand
ACCCCCGACACGCGGATTATGATTCCGCTGCTCTAACCAACTGAGCTACTCCGCCACGACCGAGGGCGGAGGTAAGCGAGCCCGCCGCGTGCGTCAAGGCCAAATCGCGGGCGGCGCAGCGCCGGCGACGGGTCAAGGCCAAGGGCGCGGCGATCCGTCGGCCTCGCCAAGCGCGGGCCGGGGCGGTAGATGTGGCCCCGGCGGCGCGCCTCGGCCACGATCCGGCCTGCGCCGCGAAGGAGACACGACATGCATGCCCGGCCCCTGCCCCTGACCCGCGACATCGTGCTGATCGGCGGCGGCCATACCCATGCGCTGGTGCTGAGAATGTGGGGGATGAAGCCCCTGCCCGGCGCCCGCCTGACGCTGATCAACCCGCTGCCGACGGCGGCCTATTCCGGCATGCTGCCGGGCCATGTCGCCGGCCACTACCCGCGCGACGCGCTGCAGATCGACCTCGTGCGGCTGGCGCGGCACGCGGGGGCGCGGCTGATCCTTGGCCGGGCCGAGGGGATCGACCTCGCCGGGCGGCAGGTTCTTGTGCCCGGCCGGCCGCCGGTGGGCTATGATATCGCCTCGATCGACATCGGCATCTCGTCGGAGATGCCGCGCCTGCCGGGCTTCGCGCTCAATGCCGTTCCCGCCAAGCCGCTCGATGCCTTCGCCGACGACTGGGACGGGTTCGTCACCCGCGTGGCCGAGGGCGCGGCGGACCCGGTCGTCGCGGTGATCGGCGGCGGCGTGGCCGGTGTGGAACTGGCGCTCGCCGCCGCGCACCGGCTGGGGCCGGCGGGCCGGGTGAGCCTGATCGAGGCGGCGGACACGCCGCTTGGCGCCGTCGGGCGCGGCGCGCGCGGCCGGCTTCTGGCCCATCTCGACCGCGCCGGGGTAACGGTGCTGGCCGGGGTGCCGGCCGCGAAGGTCCATGCCGATGCCGTGGAACTGGCCGACGGCCGCCTTGTGCCTTCGGCCTTCACGCTGGGCGCGGCGGGCACCCGGCCGCAGGGCTGGCTGGCCGAAACCGGGCTCGACCTCGTCGAGGGCTTCGTCGCCGTCCGGCCGACGTTGCAGAGCGTGACCGATCCGGCGGTCTTCGCGGTGGGCGACATCGCCCATCTGTCGCACGCGCCGCGGCCCAAGGCCGGGGTCTATGCCGTGCGGCAGGCGCCGGTTCTGCTGCACAACCTCGCCGTCGCGGCCACGGGCGAAGGCGAAATGCGCGGCTACCGGCCGCAGCGCGACTACCTGAAACTGATTTCCACCGGCGGGCGCGGCGCGGTGGCCGACAAGTGGGGGCTGCCACTGGACGGTGGCTGGCTGTGGCGCTGGAAGGACCGGATCGACCGCCGCTTCATGGCGCTGTTCGACGATCTGCCGCAGATGTCCGCCCCGGCCCTGCCGAAGCGGTTGGCCGCCGGGGTGCGGGCCGAACTGGCCGGCGGCAAGCCGCTGTGCGGCGGTTGCGGCGCCAAGATGGGGCCGGGCGACCTGTCGGCCGCGCTGGCCGCCCTGCCCGCGCCGCAGCGCGAGGACGTGCTGTCGGGCCCCGGCGACGATGCCGCGGTGCTGCGCCACGGGCTGAGCTGGCAGGTGGCGACGACCGACCATCTGCGCGCCGTCACCGAGGACCCGGTGGCGATGGCGCGGATCGCGGCGGTGCACGCGATGGGCGATGTCTGGGCGATGGGCTGCGCGCCGCAGGCCGCGCTGGCGCAAGTGATCCTGCCGCGGATGTCGGCGGCGCTGCAGGCCCGGACACTGGCCGAGATCATGGCGGCGGCGGCCGAGGTCTTCGGCGGAGCCGGCGCCGATGTTGCCGGCGGGCACACCAGCCTCGGCGCGGAACTGACGCTGGGTTTCGCCGTCACCGGCCTGTCGGCGCAGGAGCCGATCGGCAAGGCCGGGGCGCGGCCCGGCGACGCGCTGATCCTGACCAAGCCGATTGGCACCGGCGTGATCCTCGCCGCCGAGATGGCGCGCGCCGCGCCCGGCGCGGCGGTGGCCGGGGCGCTGGCCTCGATGCAGTTGCCGCAGGGCGCGGCGGCCGCGGCGCTGGCGACGCGGGCCCATGCGATGACCGATGTCACCGGCTTCGGGCTGGCCGGGCACCTGCTGGAACTGCTGCAGGCCTCCGGCGCGGCGGCCACGCTGGACCTCGCCGCGATCCCGCTTCTGCCCGGCGCGCTCCTGCTGGCCGAGGCCGGGCATGGATCGACGCTGCTGCCCGCCAACCGCGCGGCGGTCGGCCCGTTCGTCACCGGCCCGGATGATCCGCGCACCGACCTGATGTTCGATCCGCAGACCGCCGGCGGGCTGCTGGCGGCCGTCCCGGCCGATGCCGCGGCGGCGCTGGTGGCCGAGGTGCGGGCGGCGGGGCTGCCGACGGCGACGGTGATCGGCCATGTTCAGGCCGGGGCACCGGGGATCGCGCTGGACCGCTCGGGCTGACCGGCCGCCAGCCGATCCACCGCCGCCGCGACATCGCCGGCCAGCGCCGCGATCGCCGCCGGGTCCAGCCGCTCCGCCGTCACCACGGCTTCGCGCGCCGGGTCCATCCGGGCGCGGTGGCGGGCATAGCGCGGATCGTAATGCCGGGCCATCAGGTCTTCGGCCAGCGCGGCGAACCGGCCCTCGCGCGCCAGTTCCTGCCAGCCCGCGACCACCTCCGCCGCATGCAGCGGCCTGAGCCGGTCGATCACCGCCGACAGCCGCGCGGCATCCTCCGTCAGGTCGGCATAGGCCCGCGCGAGATAGGCCGCCCGCGCGGCCAGCGGCGCGGCGATCCGCACCCGCGGCGCGGCCCGCATCGCGGCCCAGAGCGACTTGGGCACCTCAATGGTGCCGATCCGGCTCGATTCCGCCTCCACCACCACCGGCCGGGCGGGGTCGAGCGCGGCGAGCGCGACAGCAAGCCGGCTTTCGAACCCTTTCTGCGCCGGCTGCCCCCCTGTCCGATGGCCGAAGAGCGAGCCGCGGTGGTTGGCCAGCCCTTCGAGGTCGATGACCTGCACCCCGCGGCGCGCCAGCGCGGCCAGAACATCGGTCTTGGCGGTGCCGGTATTGCCGTCAAGCACCACGACCGGCGCCGGCACCGGCCTGTCCTGCAACAGCGCCACCACCAGCCGCCGCCAGCTCCGGTAACCGCCGGCGAGGGTTTCCGCCCGCCAGCCGACCTGGGACAGGATGATCGCGACCGATCCCGATCGCTGCCCGCCGCGCCAGCAATAGACAAGCGGCCGCCAGCCGCCGCCCTTGCCCGCCAGCGGCCCGTCGAGATGGTCGGCCGCGTTGCGCGCCACCAGCGCCGCGCCGATCCGGCGCGCCTCGAACGGCGAACGCTGCTTGTAGATCGTGCCCACGCGCGCGCGCTCGTCATCCGACAGCGCCGGCAGGTTGATCGCGCCGGGCAGATGATCCTCGGAAAACTCGGCCGGCGAGCGGACATCGATCAGCGTGTCGAACGGCAGCCCGGCAAGATCGGCGACGGAGGCGAGTTGGAACGGCATGCGAGCCGGTTTACCCCGGCCGCCGCCCGGCCGGAAGGGCTAGTAGACCATCACCGGCGCGCCGACCGGCACCCGCTCGTAAAGGTCCATCACGTGCTCATTGACCATCCGGATGCAACCGTTTGACACGGCGCGTCCGATCGACTGCGGCTCCGTCGTGCCATGGATGCGGATCGCCGTATCGCGGCCGTTCTGGTAGAGGTAAAGTGCGCGGGCCCCCAGCGGGTTGCCCGGCCCGCCCGGCATGCCGTCGGCATAGCGCGCATAGGCGGGGGTGCGGGCGATCATCTCGGCCGTCGGCCGCCAGGGCGGCCATTCCAGCTTGCGCCCCACCACTGTCGCGCCACGGAACACCAGTTCCGCCCGGCCCACCGCCACGCCGTAGCGGATCGCCCGGCGCGGCTCGGTGATGTAGTAAAGCAGGAAGGCGCCGGACACGACATGCACGCTGCCCGGCTCGAATTCCGGCTTCACGCGCACGTAGCGCGGCATCAACTCGTCGGCGATCCGCGGCCCGCCGAGTTCAAGATAGTCCGGTTCCTGCGCCGCCTCCGCCCGGTCGCCCATCAGGGCGGCCAGGCCCGCCGCTGCCATTCCAGCCAGAACCCGCCGTCGTTCCATTCGCGCCTCCTGTCCCATCGGTCAGGCTAGCAAGGCCGATCGCGGCCTCGCAAGCCCGCGGGCAGGTTAGGCCAAAGGTCTCACGATCAGGTGAACGCGCACCCGGTCTGGAAACCGAGCTTCTTGAACACCACCGCCGCCGGGCAGAAGCCGGTGACGGAGGACTGGATCAGGTTCAGCCCGATGAACACCGTGAACCAGACGAACAGCGGCGAGACGAAGGCCGTCAGCACCACGCTGAGAAGAACCATGATACCGGCAAACATCATCACCGCACGATCGAGGGTCATTGCAGCCTCCTGGGGTTGTTGCGGGCGCGGCCGCGCCGGACACGCCCGATCTCACATTCAATCTGTAGAATATGTATGGGGCCGGGCTTGCGCCGGATCAAGGCCCCTGCGCAGGAAACGTGCGAAGGGGCGCCATGGCCGAGACGATCTATCGCACCCGCGGGCTGTCCCGCGTCTACGCCACCGGCGCCGCCGCGGTGCGCGCGCTCGATGCCGTCGATCTCGACGTGCCGGCGGGCGAATTCGTGGTGCTGCTGGGCCCTTCCGGGTCGGGCAAGTCGACGCTGCTGAACATCCTCGGCGGGCTCGACCGGGCGACGGAGGGCGAGGTCTGGTTCCGCGACCGCAGCCTCACCGCGATGGACGAGGCCGACCTGACCCGCTACCGGCGCGACCACGTCGGCTTCGTCTTCCAGTTCTACAACCTCGTCGCCTCGCTGACCGCGCGCGAGAACGTGCAGCTTGTCACCGATATCGCGGCGAACCCGCTGCCGCCGGACGAGGCGCTGGGGCTGGTCGGCCTCGGCCCGCGGGTGCATCACTTCCCCGCCGAACTGTCGGGCGGCGAACAGCAGCGCGTGGCGATCGCGCGGGCCATCGCCAAGCGGCCCGAGGTGCTTTTGTGCGACGAGCCCACCGGCGCGCTGGACAGCCAGACCGGCGTTCAGGTGCTGGATGCGCTGGCCGAGGTCAACGCGCGCTTCGCCACCACCTGCCTCGTGATCACCCACAACGCTGCGATCCGCGAGATGGCGCATCGCGTGATCCGGTTCCAGGACGGGCACGTGGCCGAGGTCGAGGTGAACGCGACCCGCCGCGCCGCGTCGGAGATCGCGTGGTGAGCGCGCTGTCCCGCAAACTGCTGCGCGATCTTGCGCGGCTGTGGTCGCAGGCGGCGGCGATCGCGCTGGTGCTGGCCTGCGGCGTGGCGATCCTGCTGATGTCGCTGGGCATGTTCCAGGCGCTGGAAACGACGCGCGAGGCCTATTACGACCGCCAGCGTTTCGCCGATGTCTTCGCCCGCGCCACCCGCGCGCCGCGCGCGCTGATGCCCGAGATCGCCGCCCTGCCCGGCGTCGTCGCGGCCGAGGCGCGGGTGGCCGGGCTGGTCACGCTGGACCTTGCCGGCCGGTCGCGGCCCGGCATGGGGCAGGTGCTCTCGCTGCCTGCCGCCGGCGGCTCGCCGCGGCTGAACGTGCCGATCCTCGCCACCGGCCGGCTGCCCGACCCGGAGGCCCGCGACGAGGTGCTGGTCAACGCCGCCTTCGCCAAGGCCAACGGGCTTGGGCCGGGCGACCGGCTGGTGGCCAATCTCAACGGCCGCAAGCGCGGCCTCGCGATCACCGGCACCGCGCTGTCACCCGAATTCGTCTACACGCTCGGCCCCGGCGCGCTGATGCCCGACAACGCGGGTTACGGCATCCTGTGGCTGCCCGACCGTGCCGCGGCCGCCGCCTTCGACCTTCAGGGCGCGTTCAACGACATCTCGCTGTCGCTGGCAGGTGGCGCGGACGCGAACGCCGTGATCGACGCACTCGACCGGCTGCTGGCGCCCTACGGCGGCACCGGCGCCCATGGCCGCGACCAGCAACTCTCGGATGCCTTCGTCACCGCCGAGATCCAGCAGCTGAAAGCGATGGCCTGGATCCTGCCGCCGGTGTTCTTCGGCATCTCGGCCTTTCTCGTTCACATGGTGCTGGGCCGGATCGTGGCGCTGGAACGGCCGGTCATCGGGCTTCTCAAGGCGCTGGGCTATTCCAATCTCGCCGTGGCTGGGCATTACCTGATGCTGGCGGCGCTGACCGCGGCGGCGGGCATCCTGCTGGGCTGGGCGGTGGGCACCTGGCTGTCGCGGGCGCTGGCCGAGCTTTACGCGCAGTTCTTCGACTTTCCCTATCTCGTCTGGCGCGCCCAGCCGGGGCCCTACGCGGTGGCCGGGCTTCTGGGCCTTGCCGCGGCCTCGGCCGGGGCATTGCAGGCCGCCATCGCCGCCGGCCGCCTGCCCCCGGCCGAGGCGATGCGCCCGCCCGCGCCGCCAAGATACGGCCGCACCCTGTCGGACCGGCTGCTCGCCGGCGCCGGGCTGGGCCAGCCGGCGATGATGGTCTGGCGCGGCATCCTGCGCTGGCCGCTGCGGTCGGGCCTGACGATGCTGGGGCTGGCGCTGGCGGTGGCGGTGATGGTGGCGGCCAACTTCCTAGACGACGCGCTGGACAAGCTGATCGACATCGCCTTCACCCAGGCCGCGCGCCAGGACGCGGCGCTGATCCTGGGCCAGGAGGCGGCGGGAATCGCGGTCGAGGAGGTGCGCGCCCTGCCCGGCGTGCTGATCGCCGAGGGCCAGACGAGCCAGCCGGCGATCCTGCGCCACGGCCCCCGCGAACGCCGGATCGGGATCGAGGCGCGCCCGCCCGGCGCCGATCTTGCCCGCACGGTGGATTCCGAGGGCCGGCCGGTCGCCCTGCCGCCGCGGGGCGTCCTGTTGTCCTCGCGCCTCGCCGAGCGGCTGGAGGCGCGCCCCGGCGACGTGATCGAGGCGGAGTTCCTGACCGGCCGGCGCGAAACCCACGGCCTGCCGGTGGCCGGGATCGTCGAACAATACTTCGGCCTTGGCGCCTACATGCAGGCCGATGCGCTGGCCGCCCTGCGGCGCGAGGCGCCGCGGGTCGGCGCCGTCAACGTCGCGCTCGACCCGGCGGCACAGGCGGATTTCGACGCCGCGCTGAAGGACATCCCCGCGCTGGCCGGCACCGTGATGCTGACCCAGGTGCGGCGATCCTTCGAGGACACGATCGCCGAAAACGTCGTGATCATGAACACGATCTACATCACGGTGGCGGTGCTGATCACCTTCGGTGTCACCTACAACGGCGCGCGGATACAACTGTCCGAACGCGCCCGCGACCTTGCCAGCCTGCGGATCCTCGGCTTCACCCGTGGCGAGGTTTCCGGCATCCTCGTCGGCGAAAGCCTGGTGCTGGCCGTTGCCGCGCAGCCTGTCGGCTGGGCGATCGGCGGGGCCATCGCCGGGGCGCTGGCGCATGGCTCGCAATCCGATCTCTACGCCGTGCCGGTGGTGCTGAAGCCCGCCACTTTCGCCGCCGCCAGCCTTCTGGTGCTGGCCGCCGCGGCCGGGTCCGCGCTGGTCGTCCGCCGCCGGCTCGACCAACTCGACCTCGTTTCGGTTCTCAAGACACGGGAGTGATCCATGTCCGCCCGCCGTATCGTCCTTCTGCTTCTCGCCGCGCTGGCGCTGGCCGCGCTGGCCTGGGTCGCGTTCCGGCCGCAGCCCGTGCCGGTGGACCTCGCCGCCGTCACCGAGGGCCCGATGCGCGGCACCGTGAATGCCGATGGCAAGACCCGGATCCGGCAGGTCTACGAGGTTTCCGCACCGATCGCGGGCACCGCCCGGCGCGCGGTGGTGGAGGTGGGCGACCGGGTGGCGAAGGGCGATGTCGTCGCCGTCGTCGAACCGCTGGCCCCCGCGCTTCTCGACGCGCGCGCCCGGGCCGAGGCGGAGGCGGCGCTGCGCGAGGCCGAGGCGGCGCTGTCGCTGGCCGAAAGCCAGGCCCGGCAGGCGGCCGAGGAACTGGCCTATGCCCGGTCGCAGTACGAACGCACCCGCGCGCTGGTGGAACGCGGCGTGTCCTCGACCACGCAACTGGAGGATGCCACGCAGGTCGTCACCATCCGGCTGGCGGCGATGGAGGCCGCGCGCTCGTCGGTGAACATGGCGACCTCGGCGCGCGACCGGGCCGAGGCGGTGCTGATCGGGCCGGAGGCCGGCGAAGCGGCCGGCGGCTGCTGCGTGGACCTGGCCGCACCGATCGACGGCACGGTGCTGACGGTGGAAAACGTCTCGGAACACGCGGTGACGCCGGGCAGCCCGCTGGTCACGCTGGGCCGGCCCGACGATCTGGAAATCGTGGCCGACCTGTTGTCGGCCGATGCCGTGGGCCTTGCCCCCGGCGCGGCGGCGCGGGTCGAACGCTGGGGCGGGCCCGAGGCGCTGGAGGCGCGACTGCGGCGCATCGAACCCTCGGCGCGCACCCGCGTTTCCGCGCTGGGGATCGAGGAGCAGCGGGTCGATGCGATCTTCGATCTGGTCAGCCCGCCCGAGGCGCGCCCCGGCCTGGGCGACGGTTTCGCCGTGTTCCTGCGGATCACGGCCTGGGAGGCGACGGGCGCGGTGCAGGTGCCGACCGGCGCGCTGTTCCGGCAGGGCGCGGGCTGGGCGGTGTTCCGGGCCGAAGATGGCGTGGCCCGGCTGGTGCCGGTCACGGTCGGCCGGATGAACGATACCGATGCCGAGATTCTCGACGGCCTCGCGCCGGGTGACCGGGTGATCCCGCATCCGTCGGACGCCCTGTCCGACGGCGTGCGGATCGTCCAGCGCGGCGGCGGGTAGCCGCCGCCTCAACGCTCAGTCCCGCGCCTTCAGTCCCGCGCGCGCAGCACCTGTGCCGGGCGCGCGCCCAGCGGGCGCAGCGCGAAGACAAGCCCGGCGAGGAGCGTCGCCACCGCCCCGCCGGTGACGATCGCCACCGCGCTGACCGGTTCGAATCGGAACTCCGCCTCCATCACGAAGGTCATCACCGACCATGCCGACAGCCCGCCGACGACGATCGCCACCACACCCGCCGCCGCGCCCATCAGGGCCGAGCGCAGCGCGAAGGACCGCAGCACCTGCCCGCGCGTCG
>CAYUXM010000126.1:6310-9135 GCA_964448765.1 uncultured Rhodobacterales bacterium | reverse complement strand
GCGGCCACAGATGCCCCAGCGCGCCGACGTGATCCTCGTGCGCATGGGTGATGAAGATCGCTTCCAGCCGGTCGGCGCGTTCGGCGAGCCAGGAGACATCGGGCAGGATCAGGTCGACGCCCGGCGTGGTTTCCATGTCGGGGAAGGTCACGCCGAGATCGACGAGGATCAGCCGCTCCGCGCCCTCCGGGCCCCAGCCGTAGACATAGGCGTTCATTCCGATCTCGCCGGCGCCGCCCAGCGGCAGGTAGATCAGCCGATCCTTCGTCATGCGCTCTCCAGCGTGTTGTTGTAGCGGTTGATCAGCACCAGGCCGTGCATCGTCAGATCGTCCTCGACCGCGTCGAACACCTCGGTGCCCTGGTCGAAGAGCGTCGCGAGACCGCCGGTGGCGACGACCCGCATCACCCGTTCGCGTTCGATCCGGATCTGCCGCACGATGCCCTCGACGAGGCCGACATATCCCCAGTACACGCCCGACTGCATGCAGGCCACCGTATTCGTGCCGATCGCCGATTGCGGTTTCGTCACGTCGACATGCGGCAGCGCCGCGGCGGCCATGTGCAGCGCCTCGAGGCTGAGATTGACGCCCGGCGCGATCGCGCCGCCGATATAGGCGCCGTCGGCATCGACCACGTCGAAGGTGGTGGCGGTGCCGAAATCGACGATGATCAGGTCGCCGCCGTAGCGGTCGAACCCGGCGACGGTATTGACCAGCCGGTCGGGGCCGACGGTGGTGCCCTGGTCGACCCGCGGCGCGACCGGCAGCGCGCAGTCGGGCCGGCCCACGACGCGCGGCCGGCAATCGAAGTAGCGGTTGCACAGGACGCGCAGGTTGAACACCACCCGCGGCACGGTCGAGGAGATGATCGCCTCGGTGATCGCCATCGGCACGCCGTGATGGGCCATCAACGTCGACAGCCAGACGTAATACTGGTCGGCGGTGCGCTGGTGTTCGGTCGAGGTGCGCAGCGTGCACAGGAACCGCGTGCCGTCCCAGATCGAGAAGACGGTGTTGGTATTGCCGCAATCGATGCACAGCAGCATGGGCGGGCCTCCTGTCAGCGCCGGCGCCGGGGGGCCTGCCCCCCGGACCCCCCGGGATATTTCCGGACCAAAATCCTCACCGGTCGGCAGGCTCTTGCGGCGGCGGGAAGTGGATGTCGGCGGCGGGGATCGCGCGCCTTCCCTCCGCCGTCGCCAGGACCAGCGCGCCGGTGTCGTCGAGCCCCTCGAAGCGGCCGGTCAGGGTTTCGCGGCCGGTGCGGGCGGTGATCGTCTCGCCCAGGCGGGCGGCGCGGGCCAGCCAGGCGGCGCGGATCGGGGCGAACCCCTCGGCCTCGTGGACGGCCTGCCAGCGGGCGACGGCCGGGGCAAGCCGGTCGAGGAAGGCTTCGGGCGGGAACACCGTGCCGGTGACCTCCGCCAGCGCGATCGCCGGCAGCGCGCCGGGGTCCAGCGCCTCCGTCGGCGGGGCGTGGGCGAGGTTCACACCGATGCCGATGGCGAGATGGTCGAGGGCGCGCCCGGCGCCGGCGCTTTCGAGAAGGATGCCCGAGACCTTGCGCCCGGCGACAAGCACGTCGTTGGGCCATTTCAGCGCCACCTCCGCCGCCGGCGCGAGCGCCGCCAGCACATCGGCCAGGGCCAGGGCCGCGACGAAGGACTGGCGCGCGGCGCTGGCGGCATCGCCGGTCGGGCGAAACACGAGCGTGGCGGCGAAGTTGCCCTCGGGGTTCACCCAGGGCCGGCCACGGCGGCCGCGCGCGGCGGTTTGCCGGCGCGCCAGGATCCAGGCCGGGCCGGCAAGGCCCGGCGCGCGGCGCGCGGCCTCGGCCATCGTGCTGTCGACCTCGTCCAGCACCACGCGCGCGACGCCCGCGGGCCAGGCCGGAGCGGCGCCCCCCGGATCAGCGGACAAGGACATCCGCCGCCGCGGCCGCCGCGGCTTCGATCCCGAAGAGGTTGACGACGCCGGCGACCATCACGAAGGCCGAGGCCATCAGGAGCCCCCATTGCACCGGGACCATCCGGGTTTCGACCGCCTCGCGCTCGGTTCCGAAATACATGAAGTAGACGATCCGCAGGTAGTAGAAGGCGCCGATCACCGAGGCGATCACGCCGAGGACGGCGACCAGCGGCATGCCGCCCTCGACCACCGCGCGCAGCACGCCGAACTTGGCGAAGAACCCCAGCATCGGCGGCACCCCGGCCAGGCTGAACAGCAACACCAGCATCGCCAGCGCCTTCAGCGGTTCGGCGCGGGCATAAAGGTGCAGCGCGTCGATCGAGGTCACCGGCGTGCCGTCCTTCTCCATCGACAGGATGAAGGCGAAGGTGCCGACGTTCATCGCGACATAGACCGCCATGTAGACCAGCATCGCCTCGACCCCGGCGGCACTGCCGGCGGCGAGGCCCAGAAGCGCGAAGCCCATGTGCGCGATCGAGGAATAGGCCATCAGCCGCTTGAGATCGCGCTGGCCGATCGCGGCGATCGCGCCGAGGAACATCGACAGCACCGCCAGAAGCGCGATGATCTGGCCCCAGTCGGCGGTGGCGGTGCCGAAGGCATCGTGCAGAAGCCGCGCCAAAAGCCCCATCGCGGCGAGTTTCGGCGCGGTGGCGAAGAAGGCGGTCACCGGCGTCGGCGCGCCTTCGTAGACATCCGGGGTCCACATGTGGAACGGCACGGCGGAGACCTTGAAGGCCAGGCCGGTGATCAGGAACACCAGCCCGACCAGAAGCCCGAGCGAGGCGTGGCCGCCCTCGATCGTGGCGATGATCCCGTCGAACCGGGTGGTGCCGGCAAAGCCGTAGGCCAGCGA
>CAYUXM010000126.1:0-6210 GCA_964448765.1 uncultured Rhodobacterales bacterium | reverse complement strand
TCGTGGCGATGATCCCGTCGAACCGGGTGGTGCCGGCAAAGCCGTAGGCCAGCGAGGCGCCGTAGAGAAGCAGGCCCGACGACAGCGCGCCGAGGACGAAGTATTTCAGCCCGGCCTCGGTCGATTTCACGCTGTCGCGGCGGATCGCGGCGACGACGTAGAGCGCCAGAGATTGCAGTTCCAGGCCCATGTAGAGCGCGATCAGGTCGGTGGCGGAGACCATGATCATCATGCCCAGCACCGCCAGCGCGATCAGCACCGGGTATTCGAACCGCAACAGGCCCCGGCGGGTCATGTAATCCTGGCTCATCGCCAGCACGGCGGCGGCGGAGACGAGGATCGCGACCTTGGCGAAGCGGGAGAAGGCATCGTCGGCGATCATCCCGGAAAACGCCGTCCGCTCGCCCTGCCCGCCCAGCCCGATCCAGGCGGCGAGGCCGAGGAACACCGCCACCGTGGTCCAGGTGACCAGCGGCGCGGTCGCGTCCTTGCCGGTCCAGACCGCGCCGAGAAGCGCCGCCATCGCGTAGACCGCCAGCGCGATCTCCGGCATCATCACAGAGATATCGGCAGAGATCATCGCATCACCTCAGTGGCTGGCCAGCCGCAGCCCGGCCGCATCGGCCGGCAGGCTGGCATGATAGCTGTCGAGCAGCGCGGCGACCGAGGGGCCGGTCACGTCGAGCACCAGCGCGGGATAGACGCCCAGCAGCAGCGTCATCGCCACCAGCGGCGCGAAGATCGCCCGTTCGCGCGTCGTCATGTCGGAGATCGTGCGCAGGCTTTCCTTGATCAGGTCGCCGAACACCACCCGGCGGTAGAGCCACAGCGCGTAGGCCGCCGACAGGATCACGCCGGAGGTCGCGAACAGCGCCACCCAGGTGTTGACCTGGAAGATGCCCATCAGCGTCAGGAACTCGCCCACGAAACCCGAGGTGCCCGGCAGGCCGACATTGGCCATGGTGAAGAACATGAAGATCAGCGCATAGGCCGGCATCCGGTTGACGAGGCCGCCATAGGCGTCGATCTCGCGGGTGTGCATCCGGTCGTAGATCACGCCGACGCAAAGGAACAGCGCGCCCGAGATGAAGCCGTGGCTGAGCATCTGGAAGATCGCGCCATCGAGCCCCTGCTGGTTCGCCGCGAAGATCCCCATCGTGACGTAGCCCATGTGCGCGACCGAGGAATAGGCGATCAGCTTCTTCATGTCGGCCTGCGCCAGCGCCACCAGCGAGGTGTAGACGATCGCGATCGCCGACATCCAGAACACCAGCGGCGCCAGCATGTCCGAGGCGACCGGGAACATCGGCAGCGAGAACCGCAGGAAACCGTAGCCGCCCATCTTCAGCAGGATCGCGGCCAGCACCACGGACCCGGCGGTGGGCGCCTGCACGTGGGCGTCCGGCAGCCAGGTATGCACCGGCCACATCGGCATCTTGACCGCGAAGGAGGCGAAGAACGCCAGCCACAGCAGAACCTGCATGCCGCCGACGATCTGGAAGCCCAGCACCGTCACCGTTTCGGTGCCGAAGTTGTGGCCCAGAAGCTCGACGATGTTGGTTGTGCCCGCGTCGACATACATCGCGATCATCGCGACCAGCATCAGGACCGAACCGAGGAAGGTGTAGAGGAAGAACTTGAAGGCCGCGTAGATCCGCTCCTTGCCGCCCCAGATGCCGATGATCAGGAACATCGGGATCAGCCCGGCCTCGAAGAACAGGTAGAACAGCACGAGGTCGAGCGCGACGAAGACGCCGATCATCAGCCCCTCGAGCACGAGAAAGGCGATCATGTATTCCTTGACCCGGACCTTGACGTCCCAGCAGGCGAGGATCGTCAGGGGCATCAGGAAGGTGGTCAGCATCACGAACAGGATCGAGATCCCGTCGACGCCGACGCGGTAGGTCAGCCCCATGATCCAGTCGCGTTCCTCGACGAACTGGAAGCCGGTATCGGCCGGGTCGAACTGCGCGATCAGGAACAGCGAGACAAGGAAGGTCGCGGTGGTCGCGATCAGCGCCAGCCACTTGGCGTTGGTCTGCGCCGCCGCATCCTCGCCGCGCAGGAACAGCGCCAGGATCGCGGCGGCGACCAGCGGCACGAAGGTGATGATGGACAGAAGGTTTTCCATTACTCGGCCCCCCCGGCGAGCGAGACCCAGAAGAGCAGCACCGCGATGCCGATCACCATCGCGAAGGCGTAGTGGAACAGGTAGCCCGACTGGCCGCGCATCGCGAGCCGGGTGAAGAACGGCACGATGCCCATCGCCACCCCGTTGATCGCGCCGTCGATCGTGGCACCGTCGCCCCGGGTCCACAGGAACCGGCCCAGCCACTTCGCCGGGCGCACGAAGGCCCAGTCGTAGATCTCGTCGAAATACCACTTGTTGAGCAGGAAGCGGTAGAGGATCGGCTGCGCCTCGGCCAGTTGCCGGGGCAGCGCCGGGTTGCGGATGTAGAAGAGCCAGGCGGTCGCCAAGCCGATCAGCATCGCGGCGAAGGGCGAAACCTTGACCCATTTCGGCGCGTGATGGGCGCGGTCGAGCACCTCGGCGCTGGTCTCCGACATCGCGATGGCGCCCACCGGCCCGGCATGCGCCGCCGCCTCGCCATGGCCGTCCCCGGCGGCGCCCTCTTCCGTCGCCGCGACGTGGTGCGGCATGTGGAAGAAGGTGGTCATCTTGTCGTGGTCGCCGAAGAACGGCTTGAACCAGATCATCCCGGCGAAAACCGCGCCAAGCGCCAGAACGCCCAAGGGCGCGAGCATCGTCGGCGGGCTTTCATGGGCATGGTCATGGGTGTGATGGTCGCCCCTCGGCTCGCCCCAGAAGGTCATGAACATCAGCCGCCAGGAGTAGAACGAGGTGAAGAGCGCGGCGATCACCAGCGCCCAGAAGGCGAAGCCGTCGCCGGTGGCCCAGGCGCTTTCGATCACCGCGTCCTTCGACAGGAAGCCGGCGAAGCCGATGTAGGTCAGCGGGATGCCCACGCCGGTGATCGCCAGCGTGCCCAGAAGCATCGCCCAGAAGGTATAGGGGATCTTCTTGCGCAGGCCGCCGTAGTTGCGCATGTCCTGCTCGTGATGCATCGCGTGGATGACGGACCCCGCGCCAAGGAACAGCATCGCCTTGAAGAAGGCATGGGTGAACAGGTGGAACATCGCCGCGCCGTAGATGCCGGCGCCGGCGGCGACGAACATGTAGCCCAGCTGCGAACAGGTCGAATAGGCGATCACCCGCTTGATGTCGTTCTGCACGAGGCCCACGGTCGCCGCGAAGAAGGCGGTGGCCGCGCCGAGGTAGAGGATGAAGGTCTTGGCCTCCGGCGCGACCTCGTACACGGGCGACATCCGGCAGACGAGGAAGACGCCGGCGGTCACCATAGTCGCGGCATGGATCAGCGCCGAGACCGGCGTCGGGCCTTCCATCGCGTCGGGCAGCCAGGTGTGCAGGAACAGTTGCGCCGACTTGCCCATCGCGCCGACGAACAGCAAAAAGCCCAGCAGGTTCGCCGCGTTCCAGTCGGTCCACAGGAAGCCGATCTGCGTTTCCGCCAGTTCCGGCGCGGCGGCGAAGATCACGTCGAAATCGATCGAGTCGGTCAGGTAGAACAGGCCGAAGATGCCAAGGGCAAAGCCGAAATCGCCCACACGGTTCACCACGAAGGCCTTGATCGCCGCCGCGTTGGCCGAGGATTTCTTGTAGTAAAAGCCGATCAGCAGGTAGGAGGCGACGCCCACGCCCTCCCAGCCGAAGAACATCTGCACGAGGTTGTCGGCCGTCACAAGCGACAGCATCGCGAAGGTGAAGAACGACAGGTAGGCGAAGAACCGCGCCTTGTAGTGCTCGCCCTCGCCCCAGTTCTCGTCATGGGCCATGTAGCCCCAGGAATAGAGATGGACGAGCGCCGAGACCGTGGTGACGACGATCAGCATGATCGCGGTCAGACGGTCCAGCCGGATCGACCAGGCGGTATCGAGGCTGCCGGAGCGGATGAAATCGAGGATGTGGATCTGCCGCATCTCGCCGTCGAAGCCCAGGAACACGATCCAGGACAGCAGCGCGGCAAGGAACAGCAGCCCGGTGGTCACGGCCATCGCGCCCTTTTCGCCGATGATCCGCCAACCGAAGCCCGCGATCAGCGCGCCGAGAAGCGGCGCGAAGAGGATGATCTTTTCCATGGCCCGCTACCCCTTCATCACGTTGACGTCTTCCACGTCGATCGTGCCGCGGTTGCGGAAGAACACGACGAGGATCGCCAGCCCGATCGCGGCCTCGGCCGCCGCCACCGTCAGCACGAACAGCGTGAAGACCTGGCCCACCAGGTCGCCCAGATGGGCCGAGAAGGCGACGAGGTTGATGTTCACCGCCAGAAGCATCAGTTCGATCGACATCAGGATGACGATCACGTTCTTGCGGTTCAGGAAGATCCCGAAGATGCCGATGACGAACAGCGCCGCGGCCACCCCCAGGAAATGTGTCAGTCCGATCATCCCATGTCCCTCCGGGCGCTTTCGCCCGTTCTTGTCCTTGTCGCCGGCCCGCGGCCGGGCGGCCGGTGGCGGCTAGAGCCCCTGCCCCGGCTTCACGTCCTTCAGTTCCATCGCCTTGCCCGGGTCGCGCCACATCTGCGCCAGCACGTCCTGGCGCTTGACATCCTTGCGGTGGCGCAGCGTCAGCACGATCGCGCCGACCATCGCCACCAGCAGGATCATCCCGGCCAGCTGAAAGAGCAGGATGTAGCGGTCGTAGATCAGCAGGCCGAGCGCGGCGGTGTTCTGCATCCCCTCGGCCACGGCCGCGTCGCGCTGGCCCAGCGCGATCTCGGAGGTTTCCCAGGCCCCGAAGGCGACGCCGAGTTGCAACAGGATCACCACGCCGATCAGCAGCCCCAGCGGCATCGCGCGCGCCATCTCGCCCTTCAGCGCGGCGAAATCGACATCGAGCATCATCACCACGAACAGGAACAGCACCGCGACCGCGCCGACGTAGACGATGATCAGCAGCATCGCGACGAATTCCGCCCCCATCAGCACGAACAGGCCCGCCGAGGACAGGAAGGCGAGGATCAGCCACAGCACCGAATGCACCGGGTTGCGGGCGGTCACCACCATCAGCCCGGCGACAAGCGCCGAGGCCGCGAAAAGGTAGAAGGCGAAAACCGGGATCGTCATGCGTCGTCCCCTTTCGGTTCCTGTTCGGCAAAGACCGCCTGCGCGACCTCCAGCGCTTTCTGCATCGCCGGCAGGCCGCCGAACATGCTCATCTGGTAGATCACCTCGGCGATCTCGCGTTCGCTCGCCCCGGCCTCCATCGCGTGCCGCACCGTCAGCTTGAGCTGCGGTTCGGCATGGGCGCCCAGCACGGTGAGCGCCGCGATCGTCACCAGCAGCCGGGTCTTGGCGTCCAGACCCTCGCGGTTGAAGGTCTTGCCGAAGGCCATTTCCATGAAATCCTTCGACATCGTCGGCACGAGATCCTCGAAGCCGGTGGCCCGGAACGTCTCCAGCGCCGGGTTGAAGGCGCGCGCCATCTGCTGGCTCTGCTCCAGCATCGACTGCATCATCTTGGTCCAGGCATCGGTCATCTGATCGGTCATCTGTAGGGCGCGTCCAGTTCGAGGTTGCGGGCGATTTCCGCCTCCCAGCGCGCGCCGTTCTCCAGAAGCTTTTCCTTGGTGTAGAACAG
Source organism: uncultured Rhodobacterales bacterium (assembly GCA_964448765.1). Lineage (GTDB taxonomy): Bacteria > Pseudomonadota > Alphaproteobacteria > Rhodobacterales > Rhodobacteraceae > JANSXY01. The sequence continues at coordinate 524 of CAYUXM010000126.1, read as the reverse complement.
CTCCTCGCGCGTCTCGGTCGCGAATTCGAAATTCGGCCCCTCGACGATCGCATCGACCGGGCAGGCCTCCTGGCAGAAGCCGCAGTAGATGCATTTCGTCATGTCGATGTCGTAGCGCGTGGTCCGGCGGCTGCCGTCCTCGCGCGGTTCGGCATCGATGGTGATCGCCTGCGCGGGGCAGATCGCCTCGCACAGCTTGCAGGCGATGCAGCGTTCCTCGCCGTTCGGGTAGCGGCGCAGGGCGTGTTCGCCGCGGAACCGGGGCGACAGCGGGCCCTTTTCATGCGGATAGTTCAGCGTCGCCGCGGGCCGGAAGAAGTGTTTCAGCCCCAGCCGCATCCCCTCGATGAAATCCATCAGCAGGAAGTATTTTCCCGCGCGGGTCCAGTCGATCTGCGTCATCTCTCAGCCTCCCACGGTCCAGCGCGCCCAGGCGCCGCCCAGAACCTCGAACTTCGCCAGGAACGAAACGATCACCACCCAGCCCAGCGACATCGGCAGGAACACCTTCCAGCCGATCCGCA
>CAYUXM010000125.1:0-9178 GCA_964448765.1 uncultured Rhodobacterales bacterium | reverse complement strand
TGTTTCAGCGCGTCCAAGCCGTCCATCGTCATCCTCCGGGCCCGTTCGGGCCGATTTGGTTCCATCAGCGGAAACCGGAACCGCACGTGCGCCAGCACGGGCAGCGCCCGACCCGCCCCGTCACGCCGCAGGCGTGCCTTCGGCACGACGGCGGGCGCTTCGCACCCACCCCTCGGGCCGGGCGCTGCCCGTGCCGAAGGCGTGGGAGAGAAGGGATCACTCAGCCGCCGTCGCCTTAGCCAGCGTGGCCACGGGTTTCAAGGGCGGGCAACGAAAAGCCCCGCGCGGGGCTACCGCGCGGGGCCACAATGCTGCACCCGAAAGGGCGGTTCAGGCCATCGCGGCCTTGGCGCGCTGCACGATGGCGTCGAAGGCCGCCGGTTCATGCACGGCGAGATCGGCCAGCACCTTGCGATCGACCTCCACCCCGGCCTTCGCCAGGCCGTTGATGAAGCGCGAATAGGTCATCTGCTCGTCCACCGCGCGGACGGCGGCGTTGATCCGCTGGATCCACAGCGCGCGGAAGTTGCGCTTGCGCACCTTGCGGTCGCGCGTGGCGTACTGGTTGGCCTTGTCGACCGCCTGGGTCGCGGTGCGGAAATTGCGCGAGCGCGCGGCGTAATAGCCCTTCGCGGCCTTGACGACCTTGCGATGGCGGGCGTGGGTGACCTTGCCGGATTTGACGCGGGACATCTCTCAAGCCTCCTCAGCGATCGTAGGGCATGTATTTCTTGACGATCCTGGCGTCGCAATCGGCCAGGATCGACATGCCGCGGGCATCGCGGATGAACTTCGTCGTACGCTTGATCATGCCGTGGCGCTTGCCGGCCTGGGTGAATTTCACCTTGCCGGTCGCGGTCATCCGGAACCGCTTCTTGGCGCCGGATTTGGTCTTCATCTTGGGCATTTCGCTCTCCTCTTCGGGACGTGAACGCACGACTCGGCATGCCTCTTCGGCCGGCCGCGCGGGTAGAGTGCGGGGCTATAGCCGCGGCGGGGCGGCATGGCAAGGGCTTTCGCGCCGCCGTCCTCAGCCGAAGATGCGCACCATGACGCGCACGACGGCATCGGGAATCTGGCCCGGCCCGTAGCCTTCGGGACCATTCGCGATCGCCAGGATCATGAGGGTGAGACCGGTGAGAAAAAGCGCGATCGACGCGACCGGAGAGCGGCTTTCGGCGAAGGCGGACAGCGTCGCGGGGATCGAAACCACCACGAAACTCAATCCCAGAACGGTCAACAGGTCACTGTCCACGCGGACACCCCGAACCCCAAACGCCGCGAGGTTACTCCGGGTCGGTGCGGAAGATCAATCTTTCGTCGCAGGGCGCCACCCGGATGATGTTGGTCGATCCCTGCACGTTGAACGGCACGCCGGCGATCACGACGATCTTGTGATGTTCGTCGGCGAAGCCGGATTCGCGCGCCGCGCGGACCGCGCCGACGACCGCCTGCTTGAACCGCTCCAGCTCGCCCGCGTAGACGCAATGCACGCCCCAGGTCAGGCACAGCCGGCGCAGCACCGAGGTGATCGGGCTCATCGCCAGGATCGGCACCCGCGGCCGTTCCCGCGCCACCAGGCTCACCGTCGTGCCCGACTGGGTGAAACAGCAGATCGCGTTGACATCGGTCGTCTCGGCGATCTCGCGGGCGGCGGCGACCATCGCGTCGGCGACGGTGCGGCGCTGGGCCTTGCGGCTGGCCTCGATCACCTCGCGGTAGGTCAGGTCGCCCTCGACCGAGATCGCGACGTTGTTCATCGTCTCGACCGCGTCGATCGGATACTGGCCCGCCGCGCTTTCGGCGGACAGCATCACCGCGTCGGCGCCCTCGTAGATCGCCGTCGCCACGTCGGACACTTCGGCGCGGGTCGGCATCGGGCTTTCGATCATGCTTTCCAGCATCTGGGTCGCCACGATCACCGGCTTGCCGGCGGTCCGGCAGGCCCGCACCAGCTGCTTCTGGATCGGCGGCACCGAATGGACGGGCAGTTCCACGCCCAGATCGCCGCGCGCCACCATGATCCCGTCGGAGACCGACAGGATCTCGTTGAAGCTGCGCACCGCGGCCGGTTTCTCGATCTTCGACAGGATCGCGGCGCGGCCGCGGGCGAGGCTGCGCGCCTCGACCACGTCCTCGGGCCGCTGCACGAAGGACAGCGCCAGCCAGTCCACCCCGATCTCGCAGGCGAATTCGAGATCGTCGCGGTCCTTGTCGGACAGCGCGCGCAGGGGCAGCACGACGTCGGGCACGTTCACGCCCTTGCGGTTGGAGATCGTGCCACCGACGGTCACCACGCAATCGGCGAAATCGCCGCCACAGGCCTCGACCCGCATGCGGATCTTGCCGTCGTTGACGAGGATCCGCGCGCCGGGTTCCAGCGCTTCGAAAATCTCGGGATGCGGCAGGCCGACACGATGGCCGTCGCCCGGCGCCTCCGAGAGATCGAAGCGGAAATGCTGGCCTTCCTCGAGGTCGGCGGCGCCGGCGGCGAAGGTGCCGACGCGCAGCTTCGGGCCCTGAAGATCGGCCAGAACGGCGATCGGCCGGTTCAGGTCGGCCTCGATCCGCCGGATGATGTCGTGGCGGGCGCGCTGCTCGTCATGGGTGCCGTGGCTCATGTTCAGGCGGAACACGTCGGCCCCGGCCTCGAACAGCGCCCGGATCGTCTCGTAGTCGTTCGAAGAGGGCCCCAGGGTGGCCACGATCTTCACGTTGCGAAGGCGTCTCATGCTGCCTCGTCCCTTGTCTCGTTCGATTGTCGTGGTGGGCCGCGCCCTGTATGGAGCAATTCCGGAACCGGGGCAACGCCCGCCCGCGCCCGGCAAAGCGATGACAGGAAGCGACGACACCGGCATGACGACCCAAGCCTTCGACATCCTCGGCGCCGACCGGCCCGGCCGCTGGCTGGTGGCCTGCGACCACGCCACCAACATCGTGCCGGACTGGATCGGCGGCGGCAGCCTGGGCATCTCGGCGGCGGACATGGAACGCCACATCGCGCTCGATGTCGGCGCGGCCGGGCTCGCGGACGAACTCGCCCGGCGGCTGGATGCGCCGGCGATCCTCAGCCGGTTCTCGCGCCTCGTGATCGACCCGAACCGGGGCGAGGACGACCCGACGCTGCTGATGAAGCTTTACGACGGCACGGTGATCCCGGCGAACCGCCATGCCGGGCCGGACGAGCTGGACCGCCGGCTCGACCGGCTTTACCGGCCCTATCACGCCGCCTATGCGGCGCTGGCCGCGCGCCGGCCCGACACCGTGATCTGCGCGATCCACAGCTTCACGCCGCAGCTGGCCGGCCGGACGCCGCGGCCGTGGCATGTCGCGGTGCTCTACTCGCATCGCGACGACCGGCTGGCGCGGGCGATGATCGACCGGCTGCGGGCGGAACCGGACCTGTGCGTGGGCGACAACCAGCCCTATCTTGGCCATCTGGACGGCGACTCGATCGACCGGCACGCGCTGACGCCGGGGCGGCCGAACCTGCTGATCGAGCTGCGCAACGACCTGATCGGCACCGGGCCGGCACAGGCGCACTGGGCGGCGCGGCTGGCGCCGATGCTGCAAGAGGTTCTCGACGCCTCGGGATTGTGAACGAACGGAGGATGCAATGGACAAGATCGACGAGCGCATGATGACGGAACTGGAGGCCGCGGCCTTCCGCACCCTGCGCGACCACCTGATGAACAAGCGCACCGACGTGCAGAACATCGACCTGATGAACCTCGCCGGTTTCTGCCGCAACTGCCTGTCGCGCTGGCTGCAGGAGGCCGCGGCGGAACGCGGCATCGAAATGACCAAGGACGAGGCGCGCGAGCTTTACTACGGCATGCCCTACGACGACTGGAAGGCCCGCAACCAGACCGAGGCGGACGCAGCGAAACAGGCCGCCTTCGAGGTCGCGTTCCGCGAGAACGTCGGACCCGACCGCGGCTGAGCCGCGGCCCGGTGCCGGTCAGATCGCGGCCCGGCGGCTTTCGTCGATGTAGATTTCCCGCAGCCGCGTCGCGACCGGGCCGGGCGTGCCGGCGCCCACCGCCTGCCCGTCGATCTCGACCACCGGCATCACGAAGGTCGAGGCCGAGGTGACGAACGCCTCGTCCGCCGCCTGCGCCTCGGCCAGGGTGAAGGGCCGTTCCTCGACCTCCATCTGCGCCTCGCGGGCGAAGCGCAGCACCGCGGCGCGGGTGATCCCGTGCAGGATGTCGCTGGACAGGTCGCGGGTGACGATCCGTCCGCCGGTGACGATGTAGGCGTTGTTCGACGTGCCCTCGGTCACCAGCCCGTCCTCGACCATCCAGGCATCGTCGCAGCCGGCCTTCTTGGCCAGCATCTTGCCCATCGAGGGGTAAAGCAGCTGCACCGTCTTGATGTCGCGCCGGCCCCAGCGGATGTCGGGGATCGAGATCACCCTGATCCCGGTCTTCGCCGCCGGGCTTTCGGCCAGGCCCGGCTTGGACTGGGTGAACAGCACCACCGTGGGCGGCGTTGTGGCCGGATCGGGGAACACGAAATCCCGGTCGCCGGGATTGCCGCGGGTGACCTGAAGATAGACCATCCCCTCGTCGATCCCGTTCTTCGCGACGATCTCGCGGTGGATCGCCAGCAGGTCGTCGCGACCCAGCGGGCAGTCCATGTCCAGTTCCTTCAGCGACCGGACGAGGCGGGCGTAGTGGCCGTCGTAATCCATCAGCCTGCCGCCCAGAACGCTGGTCACCTCGTAGACCCCGTCGGCCATCAGGAACCCGCGGTCGAAGACCGAAACCTTCGCCTCGGCCTCGGGCAGCCAGTCTCCGTTGACATAGACGATGCGGCTCATGCGCCAATCCTTTCCTCGTCAGCCCCAAAGCGCCGCTTCGGGCGGGTGCACCCCGGCCGCGTCGTAGTGCAGCGGATGGGCGCGGTCTTCGGCCAGCAGAAGCGGCCCGTCAAGATCGACGACCATCGCGCCCTGCGCCACCAGCACCGCCGGCGCCATCGCAAGGCTCGACCCGACCATGCAGCCCACCATGATCCCGTAGCCCTTCGATCGCGCCAGGTCGCGCAGCGCCAGCGCCTCGGTCAGCCCGCCGGTCTTGTCGAGCTTGATGTTGATCACGTCGTACTTGCCGGCAAGATCGGTCAGCGAGGCGCGGTCATGGCAGCTTTCGTCGGCGCAGACCGGCAACGGGCGCTCGATCTCGGCCAGCATTTCGTCGGCGCCCGCGGGCAGCGGCTGTTCGACCAGCGCCACGCCGAGACGGACGAGATGCGGCGCGAGGTCTTCGTAGATCTCGGCCGTCCAGCCCTCGTTCGCATCGACGATGATCCGCGCCTGCGGCGCGCCTTCGCGCACCGCCTCCAGCCGCGCCATGTCGTCGGGCGTGCCCAGCTTGATCTTCAGAAGCGGCCGGTGGGCGTGTTTCGCGGCCTGGTCGCGCATCGCCTCGGGCGTGTCCAGCGACAGCGTGTAGGCGGTGACCATCGGCCCCGGCGCCGGCAGGCCGGCGAGGTGCCAGGCCCGCTTGCCGGCGCGCTTGGCCTCCAGATCCCACAGCGCGCAATCGACGGCGTTGCGCGCCGCGCCCGCGTCCATCACCTCTTGCAGGCGGTGCCGGTCGATGCCCTCGGGCAGGCCCTCGATCTGCGCGGTCACGCTGTCGAGCGTTTCGCCGTAGCGGGCATAGGGCACGCATTCGCCCCAGCCCGTCACCCCCGCCTGCAGCGCGCGCACGGTCAGCACCCGCGCCTCGGTCCGGCTGCCGCGGCTGATGGTGAACACCTGCGCAAGCCGGAAGGTTTCGGGCGTGACGGTGAACATCGGGCGGTCCTCCTGCACCGGGCCAAGGTTTCGCGGCCCGGCGTCCGGGCCCCGGGTTTTCGCCGAAAACCCGCGCTCAGATCGCGGCGAGCGCATCCACCAGCTTGCCCGCGCCGAAGCGGAACGGGTCGGTCGCCAGCAGGCCCATCCTTGTCTCCAGCTCCGCCAGGTAGGCCTCGGCCGCGGCCGCGTCCATGGCCTGGGTGTTGACCGAGATGCCGACGACCGCGCAGGCCGGATTGGCGATCCGCGCCATCCGAAGCGCGAGGTCGCGCAGGTCTTCGAGATCGGGCATCGCGTAGCCGGGCAGGCCGCGCATGTGCGGGCGGGTGGGTTCGTGGCACAGGATCAGCGCGTCGGGCTGGCCGCCGTGGATCAGCGCCAGCGTCACCCCGGAATAGGACACGTGGAACAGGCTGCCCTGCCCCTCGATCAGATCCCAGTGATCGGCCTCGTTGTCGGGCGTCAGGTACTCGATCGAGCCGGCCATGAAATCGGCGATCACCGCGTCCAGCGGCACGCCGTCGCCGGTGATCAGGATGCCGGTCTGGCCGGTGGCGCGGAAGCTGGCCTTCATCCCGCGCGCCCGCATCTCGCGTTCCATGCACAGCGCGGTGTACATCTTGCCGACCGAGCAATCGGTGCCGACGGCGAGGCAGCGCTTGCCGGTTCGCCGGATGCCGTTGGCGATCGGGTAGTCGACCTCGGGCACCCGCACGTCATGCAGCGCGCGGCCGGTGGCGCGGGCCACCGCGGCCAGATCTTCCTCGTCGCACAAGAGATTGTGCAGGCCCGAGGCCAGGTCGAACCCCTCTTCCAGCGCCTGCACCAGCACCTTCTTCCAGGCCTGGCTGATCACGCCGCCGCGGTTCGCCACCCCGATCACCAGCGTCTTGCAGCCCGCCGCCTTCGCCTCAGTCAGGGTCATGTCGGGCAGGCCCATGTCGGCCTTGCACCCCTCCATCCGGTACTGGCCCAGGGCGAAATCCGGCCGCCAGTCCTTGATCCCCTGCGCGACCTTGGCGGCCAGCGGATCGGGCGCGTCGCCGAGAAAGAGAAGGTAGGGCGTCTGGATCATGCGAGTCACTCCGGCAGCGGACGGTCGATCGGCCAGATGCTACCGGCCATGCGGGAAATGTCTTGGGAAACATCGCGCGTGGCGACCGGCGTGGCGCAAGAATCTTCGACCACGGTGGCGTGCTGCCGAAGAATTCAGCGCAAGGGATGCTGCGGCACCGCCATTGCCGCGCCGCCGCATTTTCGCTGCGCCCGCGAATGCCGCCTTGCGTGACGGGGCGCGATCCTCTACCCGCTGGCCCCGTCAGACCGAAACGTCCTTGCCAATGGAGCCCGCATGAGCTTCCGCATCCAGCCCGCGCCGCCCGCCCGCCCCAACCGTTGCCAGCTGTTCGGCCCCGGTTCCCGCCCGGCGATCTTCGAGAAGATGGCGGCCTCGGCGGCGGATGTGATCAACCTCGATCTCGAGGATTCGGTCGCGCCGGACGACAAGGCCGAGGCCCGGCGCAACATCATCGCCGCGATCGGCGATGTCGACTGGGGCAACAAGTGGCTGAGCGTGCGGATCAACGGGCTGGATACGCCGTACTGGTATCGCGACGTCGTGGACCTTCTGGAACAGGCCCCCGACCGGCTGGACCAGATCATGATCCCCAAGGTCGGCTGCGCGGCCGACATCTACGCCGTCGACGCGCTGGTGACGGCGGTGGAACGCGCCAAGGGGCGCGAGAAGCCCGTCGCCTTCGAGGTGATCATCGAAAGCGCCGCGGGCATCGCCCATGTCGAAGAGATCGCCGCGGCCTCGCCCCGGCTTCAGGCGATGAGCCTGGGCGCGGCGGATTTCGCCGCCTCGATGGGAATGCAGACCACCGGGATCGGCGGCACCCAGGAAGACTATTACATGGTGCGCGAGGGCGCGAAATACTGGGCCGATCCGTGGCATTGGGCGCAGGCCGCCATCGTCGCCGCCTGCCGCACCCATGGCGTGCTGCCGGTGGACGGGCCGTTCGGCGATTTTTCCGATGACGAGGGCTTCGTCGCGCAGGCGAAACGCTCGGCCACGCTGGGCATGGTCGGCAAATGGGCGATCCACCCGAAACAGGTGGCGCTTGCCAACGAGGTCTTCACCCCCTCGGCCGAGAAGGTCGCCGAGGCGCGCGAGATCCTCGACGCGATGGCCGCCGCCAAGGCCCGCGGCGAGGGCGCGACGGTCTACAAGGGCCGGCTGGTGGATATCGCCTCGATCAAGCAGGCCGAGGTGATCGTGCGGCAGGCGGAGATGATCGCGGGGGGCTGACCGGCACTGCCGTAGCGCAAGGCGCCTGAACAGTCTGGGCTTCACCTGCGCCACATGGTGGACAGGCTGAGCCAGTCATGATTACCTGCTCCAGGTTGTTTCTGTGTATACGAGTGGGCAGGTGATGCAATGAGTGGAAGTAAGCGCGCGGCTCTCGCGATTGTCGGGTTCGGCATCTTGGTTGGATGCGATGACTACATTCGCAGCGAGTATAACTACAGCTATCTCAAGGAGTTGGGAACACACGCGTCCCGGAACGAGTTCCTCGGCACTCTCTACATGCTCGACGTGACACAGACGCCGCCGGTGCTCACGGCCCTCGATACAGAAATCGCTGTCTCGGAAGAATCGCTGCGAACACGCGGGTCCGCCGACATCACGGCAACACAGGTTTCCGGCGCTTCGGCGGACTTGTTCAAGGCGGGCAAGTTCGAGGGAAGCTTTGCCCTTGAATTCGAGGGCAAGCTTGACGCCGACAACTCCGAAGTTCGCGTACTCACCGCTGCAAGGGCATCGTCGTACATTGAAGCCAAATACTCCGAATTGCGCTCGGCGCGGGTCGCTGAACTCGGTCGTGAACCGCGACGCGAGGAATTGCCAATGGACGTGGCGGAAATCGCGGATCGTGAGGGACGCTATTACCTCATGATCACGGGAGAAGACCTTGCGAGCAAGCTAACCGTATCCCTGGGGCCGCCGGAAGGATCCGAAGGAAATGGCGTCACGGTGAAGCTTGATGGCCGCGAAATGACCGGGTTGGACATCCGCGGCAAACGGAGCTGGACTTGCGAGGCGCCAGTCGGCGACCGCACAGGGTGCACATTCGCCACCGAGGTCTTCACGGCGACGCTCAAGACACCAAATGGCAACCTCGATATCAAACCGGCAAGCCTGCCGGCTTCGACGATTGCAGAAGCGTTCAGGGCGAAACACTAGAGGCTGATGGCCTCGGCCCCGGCGTTGCAATCCGGCCCGGCCGCCGTCATATAGGCCCGGTGGCCGTTCAGGGATGCCCGGATGAACTATCTCGAGTTTGAAAAGCCGCTGGCCGAGATCGA
>CAYUXM010000124.1:0-9226 GCA_964448765.1 uncultured Rhodobacterales bacterium | reverse complement strand
TCGCGGCGGTCGACGGGGTCGACGCGGTGTTCATCGGCCCCGCCGACCTCGCCACCACGATGGGCCATCCCGGCCAGGCCGGGCATCCCGAGGTCAAGGCCAAGGTGCTGGAGGCGATCGGCCGGCTGAAGGCGGTGGGCACCCCCGCCGGGGTGCTCACGCTCGACGCGGATTTCGCGCGGGAGTGCATGGCGGCGGGCACCACCTTCACCGCCGTCGGGGTGGATTTCACCACGCTGGTGCGGGCGGTCGACGCGCTGGCGGCCGCGTTCAAGGGCTGAGGTTGCGCGGCTGACGGCTAGGGCGCGAAGCGCAGCGGCAGCGTGAAGACCTGCCGCGCCCGGTCGAAGCCGGCCGGCGCGGCGGGCAGCCGCCCGGCGCGGGACAGCGCGTCGAGCGCGGCGCGGTCCAGCGCGGCGTGGCCGGACGCCTCCGCCACGCCGGAGGCCAGAAGCGTGCCATCGGCGGCGACGGTCAGGCGCAACAGCACGGTGCCCGAGGCGCGGGCGGCGCGGGCGGCGCGCGGATAGGCCTTGCGCCGTTCCACCCGCGCGCGGATCGCGCCGGCCCAGTCGGCCAGCAGCGCGGCGCGCTGCCCCGCGCTCAGCGCCCCGGCCCCGGCGCTGCCGGCGCCGGGCGCCGCGACCTGCGATCCGCGCGCGCCGGCGACCGGGGCCGCCCCCTGCCCCGCGGCCAGCGCGGCGGGCGCCGGCGGCGGGGCTGGCCGGGGTTCGGGCCGGGGGGCGGGCCGTGTCTGGCCGGGCGGCGCGGCTTGCGCGACGATCCTCGGCGGCGGCAGTTCGGCGGGCGCGGTCTCCGGCGCGGGTGGCGCGTCCGGTGCGGGCGCGGCCAGCGCGCCGGGCGCGGGCCGATGTGCCGGCCCATCGGCCCGGGGCGCGGGCGGTGCCGACGGGCTGGCGGGCGACGGGATCGACAGGGCCGTGGGCGCCATGACCGGGGTCGCGGGCGCGGGCAGCAGGACCGACGGATCGGGCACCGGCGCGAGCGGCCGGTCGGGCGCCGTGGCGACCGGCGGAACCGCCGGGCTGGCGAGGACCGGCGGCGCATCGGCCTGCGGGCGGCGCGGCATGGCCGCCGCAACGGGCCCCGGGGCGGCGACGACCGGCGCCGCCTGCGCCACCGCCGGGGCCTGCCGCCATTCGGCCACCCGCGCCGTCAGCGCAGGCGAGGCCGCCAGCGTCACCGCGCCCGCGCCGTCGCCGCCGGCTGGGGCCGAGCCTTCGCGCCCGCCGCCGGGCAGGCCGATCCAGACCGCGGCATGCAGCGCCGTGGCAAGCGACAGGAAGGCCAGCGGTTCGGCGGCGCGGCGCAGCATCAGCCCGGCTCCGTCACCAGCCGGACCTCGGCCGCGCCCAGCGCGGCGAGCCGCGCCAGAAGCCGCGCCAATTCGGCCCCCGGCAGGTCGCGATCGGCGCGCAACACGACCGGGCCATCCGCCGCCACGGCGGCCGCCAGCGCCGCCGCGCCGCGCGCCGCGCCGAAGGCCAGCGTGCCATCGGCGGCGGCGAAAAGCGCGCCGGGCGGCACTGCCGCGCGCTCCGCCCCGGCCTCGGGCAGTTGCAGGTCGAGCGGCGGGGCGGGCCGCAACTCGGCCGTCATCACGAAGAAGATCAGCAGCAGGAACACCACGTTGATCATCGGCACGATGCTTTCGGCGCGGCGGCGGCTTGGTGGCGGGGCAAAGCGCATCGGCCTATTCCACCACCGCCAGCCGGGTGAAGCCTGCCGCCCGCAACCCGTCGAGCACGGCCACCAGCGCGCCGGTCCCGGCCCCGTCGGCCGCGCGCAGCACCACCGGATCGCCGGGCCCGGCCATCAGCGGCGCGAGCGCGGCGGGCAGGTCCGCCGCCGGCAGCGCCACGCCGTTCAGACGGATCGCGCCGCCGGGCGCGACCTCGACCAGCCGCGGCGGGCCGGTCCAGTCCACCCCTGCGCCCGGCGCGGCGAGGGCGAGGGTCAGCGCGCCCTCGCCGCCGAACCGGGCGGCCAGCATGAAGAACACCAAAAGCAGGAACACCACGTCGATCATCGGCGTCAGGCTGGGCCGCCGGGGGCGACGGGGCGGGCCGAAGGACATCGCGCGCGGGGGCCCAATCATGTCCCGCCCCCGCGCGTGAAGATCCGCGTCGCGGCATCCTCCATGTCCTGTTGCAGCCGGTCGGCGAGGCTTTCGAACCAGACCAGCGCCGCGCCGGCGGGGATCGCCACCGCCATGCCGGCCGCGGTGGTCAAAAGCGCCTCCCAGATACCGCCGGCCAGCGCGGCGGGATCGGCGCGGCTGCCGGCCTCCTCCAGCACCCGGAAGGCGGCGATCATCCCCATCACCGTGCCCAGAAGGCCCAGCAGCGGCGCGATGGTGGAGACCAGTTCCAGCGCCCTGAGACCGCGCCGGGTTTCGGCCAGAAGGCCGCGGGCGACCCGCTCGGTTTCCTCGCGCGCGGCGGCCTCGGGCATCGTGGCGCGGGCCGCCATCGCCGCCGCGACCAGCCGCGCGCGCAGCCCCGGCCGGCCGGTGACGGCGGCGCGCGCGGCCCCGGCCTGCCCGTCCTGCCACAGCGCCAGCGCGCGGGCGGCATGCGCGCCGCCCCAGGCGCCCAGCCGCCACAGCCGCCAGATCTTCCACAGGATCAGCGCCGTCGTGGCGACCGACAGCGCGGCGATCACCGCCAGCGCCGGCCCCCCCTTGGCGATGAAATCGGCCAGTCCGGTCATGCGCCCTCCCCCCTTGCAGTCTGGCCCGGCCCCCAAAGCGCCGCAAGCATCGCGTCAAGCCCGTCGGTCAGCGCCGCGGGGCCGGGTTGCAGGATCAGCGGCGACTTGATTTCGTGGATGCGTCCCGCGCGCACCGCCGGGTTCGCGCCCCAGCCGGGCCGCGCCGCGATCCTGTCCGCCCGCACCTTCTTGCCGCACCAGGAGGCGAGGATCACCTCGGGCGCGGCGGCGATCACCGCCTCGGGCGGCAGGATGCGGTTCACCGCCCGGCCCTCGCGCGCGAGGTCGGGAAAGGCATCCTGCCCGCCGGCGATGGCCAGCAGTTCGCTGACCCAGCCGATGCCGGAAATCAGCGGGTCGTCCCATTCCTCGAACCAGACCTTCGGGCGGTGCGGGCGCGGGATCGCCGCGATCCGCGCCAGACGGTCCTCGTAGCCCCGCGCCAGCGCCTCGGCCCGCTCGGGCACGCCGGTCAGCGCGCCGAGAATCCGTATCATCGCAAGGATGCCGGCGACGTCGCGCTGGTTGAAGGCATGGACGGCGACACCGTGGCGCACGAGATCGGCGACGATATCGGCCTGCAGATCGGAGAAGGTGAGCACCAGATCGGGCGCCAGCGCGAGGATCTTCGGCACGTCGGCCGAGGTGAAGGCGCCGACGCGCGGCTTTTCGCGGCGCACCCGCGCCGGGCGCACGGCATAGCCGGTGACGCCGACGATCCGGTGGTCCTGCCCCAGCAGGTAGAGGGTTTCCACGGTCTCCTCGGTCAGGCAGACGATGCGTTCGGGGGGATGGGTCATGCCGCCGCCCCGCCGATGTTGGGGCGCAGGCGGACGTCATTTCCCCCGCCCGGGCCAACGGCCCGGGCAGCGCCCGCCCCGCCCCCCAGGGCGGGCGCTCCGCGCCCCCCCTCGGGCCGGGCGCTGCCCTCCGACAGGCGTGTCCCGCGCGCGGCGCTCTCTGGCGAAAACCGGTCAGCCATCGGCCCGCCCTCCCACCGTCTCCAGCGGCTGGAACACCAGCCCCTCCGCCGTCTCGGCCAGATGCGCGCGGATGCCGAAGACCGGGCCCAGCACCTCGGGCACCAGCACCGCGCGCGGCGGGCCGTCGGCCACCAGCCGCCCGGCCGACAGCACGACGAGCCGGGTGCAGTGCCGCGCCGCCAGCCCCAGGTCGTGCAGCGCCGCCAGCACCGCCCGGCCCCCGGCGGCCTCGGTACCGAAGACCTGCATCGCGGCGATCTGGGCGGCCGGGTCGAGCCCGGCGATCGGTTCGTCGGCCAGAAGCACCGGCGCCTCCTGCGCCAGCGCGCGGGCGATCAGCGCGCGGGCCTGTTCGCCGCCCGACAGTTCCGTCGCGCGCCGGTCGCGGAACCCCGACAGCCCCATCCGGGCCAAGGCAAGCTCCACCGCCGCCGCGCCATCGCCGCCCGGCCCGTGCGGCAGCCGGCCCAGCGCCACCAGGTCGGCCACCGAAACCGGCCAGGCGATGTCCCGCGCCTGCGGCAACCAGGCGGCGGCGCGGGCGCGGGCGGCGGGCGGCAGCGCGGCAAGGGTCGAGCGCCCCTGAAACGGCAACAGCCCCAGCGCGGCGCGCATCAGCGTGGTCTTGCCGGCGCCGTTCGGACCGATCAGGCCGACGAACTCGCCCGGCGCCACCGTCAGGCTCACGCCATCGACGACCGGGCACAGGCCGCGCCGCACCGTCAGGTCGTGCAGGTCCAGCCGCATCACGCCCCCTCCCGGCCCATGCGCCGGACGAGCTGCAGGAAGAACGGCGCGCCAACCAGCGCGGTCAGAACACCCAGCTTCAGGTCGCGATCCGGCAGCACCAGCCGCGTGGCGATATCGGCGGCCAGCAGCATCGCCGCGCCGCCCAGCGCCGAGGCGGGCAGCAGCGCGGCGGGCCGCGCCCCCACCGCCCGGCGCAGCAGATGCGGCACGACAAGGCCGACGAAGCCGACCGCGCCGGCCACCGCCGTCGCCGCACCCACCAGCGCGGCGGTGCCGAAGACGATCCGCAGCCGCAATGCCGTCAGGCTGACGCCCAGGCTTTCGGCGGCGTCCTCGCCCAGCGTCAGGGCATCGAGGCCGCGCCCCGTCGCCGCCAGCAGCGCCGCGCCGAGGCCGAGGAACGGCAGCGCCAGCCAGACATGCTGCATCGACCTGTCGGCCAGCGAGCCCATCATCCAGAACACGATTTCCGTGGCGGCATAGGGCGAGGGCGCGAGGTTCAGCGCCAGCGCCGTCAGCGCCCCCATCAGCGCCGAGATCGCGATGCCGGCAAGGATCAGCGACAGCGCCCGCCCGCGCGGCCCGGCCAGCGCAAGGATCAGCCCCACCGCCACCGCCGCGCCGGCCAGCGCCATCAGGGGCAGCGCCAGCGCGAAGGCGGCGTAAAGCCCGGTGTGAATGGCGATCACCGCGCCAAGCGCCGCGGCCGAGGTCGTGCCGATCAGCCCCGGCTCGGCCAGCGGGTTGCGCAGGAACCCCTGCATCGCCGCGCCGGCAAGCCCCAGCGCCGCGCCGACGGCCAGCCCGAGGATCGCGCGCGGCAGGCGGATTTCGCGCATCACCATCCCCGCCGCGCCATCGCCGGTGACCAGCGCCGCCAGCCCCTCGCCCGCGCCGATCCCCGCCGGGCCGGTGACAAGCGAGGCCAGGAACAGCGCCGCGACCAGCAGCCCCAGCGCGGGCAGAAGCGCCCGGCCCGTCACCGCCCCGCCTCCAGGTCAAGCCGCAGCGCGGCCAGCCGTTCGGCGGCGTCGAGCACGGCGGGCGTGGCGCAGGCCCAGTCGACATCGGTGGCCGCGCCCGCGCGCCGCAACCCGGCCAGCGCGGGATGCCGCAGCACCGCCTCGGCGCGCGACCGGCCCATCGCCCGGCCCGAGACGACGAGATCGGGCGCGGTCATCACCAGCTCTTCCAGCGCCAGCGTGCCGCCCCATGGCAGGCCGGCCTCCTCGGCCACGTTGGCGAAGCCCGCCGCGTCAAGGATCTGCCCCGCCAGCGTCGCCGGCCCGTAGGTATATCCCCCCGGCCCGTAAAGCGCCGCGCGCGGCGGATCGTCGGAGCGCGGCGGCAACGCGGCCAGCCGCGCGTCGAACTCCGCCAGAACCTCGGCCGCGCGGGCCTCGCGGCCCAGCACCTGGCCCATGCGGGTGATGTTGGCGCGGATCTCGGCCATCGACTGGCCCGGCGTGAACCGTTCCACCCTGAGACCGAGCCGGTCCAGCATCGAGATCGTGGCGGGCGCGGACCAGACATCGGCCAGCACCAGATCGGGCCGCATCAGGTAAAGCTCTTCCGCAAGGCCCCGGTTCGCGGGCAGGCCACGGGCCAGATCGGCAAAGGCCGACATCGAGGGGTCGGCCGCGAAATGGCTGACCGAGACCACCTGCCCCGGCGCGGCGATCAGCAGCGCCAGCTGGTCGGTGCAGAGATTCATCGACACCACGCGCGCCGGCGCCTCCGCCACGGCGGGAAGGGCCGCGCCAAGGCCAAGCCCCAGCGCGGCCACGAGGCGCCTGAGCGCCCTAGAAGCTCTTGCGCAGGCCGACATAGACCGCGCGGCCCGAGGTGCCGTAGCCGTCGACGAGTTCGTAATCCTCGTCCGCGAGGTTCTCCACCCGCAGGTAGGCCTCGGCGGCGTTGCCGAGGTCGTAGGTGACGGTCGCGTTCGCCGTGGTGTAATCGGGCAGCGTCGGCCGGTCGGCGACGTGCAGAAGCCCGACCGAGGCGGTCAGCCGATCCGACATGGCCGCATCGAGGCCGAGGGCAAGCTGGTGGCGGCCGAATTCGGTGGACCACGCGCCGGCGATGCCCGCGGGCGTCTCGGCGTCGGTGTAGGTATAGGCGCCGGTCAGCGTGAGCCCTTGCGTCACCGCCTGCCGTGCCTCCAGTTCCAGGCCACGGCGCTTGGTCGTGCCCGGCACCTGCTGATAGGTGAAGGTGGCGAAGCTGTAGTCGATCAGGTCGTCGGTTTCGATGTCGAACAGCGTCGCGCGGATCATGCCGTCGCGGCCGAAGCGATGTTCGATGCCCAGATCGACGGACCGGCTTTCCTCCGGCGTCAGGTCGGGATTGCCCGAGAACGGATCGGCCAGTTCGAAGCCCGAGGGCGCGCGAAAGCCGGTGCCGGCCGAGAACCGGACGATCGTGTCCGGCCCGGCGCGCCAGGCGGCGGCGAGGCGGCCGGTCAGGTAGCCGCCGAAGGCCGAGTGATCGTCATGGCGCAGCGTCGCGGTCACGTCGAGCGCCTCGGACAGCGCCACGTCGTATTCCGCGAAGACGCCTGTGGTGGTGAATTCCTCCCCCGCCTCGCCGAAGCCGAAATCGTTGCTGTAGCTTTCCCGCGTGGTATCGGCCCCGAAGCTCAGCCGCCCGGCGCCGATCTGGCGCGCGGCGGTCCATGACAGCCGGTCGCGTTCGCCGACATAGTCGAATTCGAAGGCGCCGAACCCGTTCGTGCCGCTGAGCGTGCGGTCGATCCGAAATCCGGTGAGCGCGATCTCGTGGCTCAGGCCGAAGGCGTCGAACTCGGCGCCCAGCCGAAGCCCGCGCGAGGTCGCCTCGCTCACGTCGTCGGGGGTGCCGTCGAAGACGGTGCCGCCCGCCGCCTCGTCGTAGTCGCCCTCGCTGCGTTCGGCGAAGCCCGCGAAGGACAGGGTCACATCGCCCGCCCGGGCCTCGCCGCGCACCGACAGCCGCGTGGCCTCGTAGCCATCGGCCTCGGTATTGCCGTCATCCTCGTTGGCGGCCGAGTATCCGTCGGTGCGCACATGCGACAGCGTCAGGCCCAGCGCGCCGGTATCCGTGCGGGTGCCGAAGCTGTAGCTGCCCGACAGCGTGTCGTAGCTGCCCGCCTCGATCGCCGCGCGCTGCTCGGTCCCGACCGCGTCGGGCAGCGCGGTGCCCAGGCTGATCACTCCGGCGATCGCCTGGCTGCCGTAGACCGCCGATTGCGAGCCGCGCAGCACCTCGACCCGGTCGAGGCCGAAGCGCGTGAGCCGGCCGAAATCGTAGGCGATCTGCGGGCCCGAGGGATCGGCGATGTCGATGCCGTCGAACAGCACCTTGACGTAGTTGCGGCTGACACCGCGGATCGTCACGCCGGCGACGCCGCCAAGCGGGCCGTTCGAGGTGATCGCCACGCCGGGCAGGCGGGTGAGGATGTCGATCATCCGGGTTTCGCCGGTCTTCTCGATCTCGTCGGCGTCGAGCACGCTGACCGAGGCGCCGGTGCGGCTGGCCTCGGTCTCGCCGATGTTTGCCGACACCACGATCTCGGGGATCGCGAAGGCCTCCTGCGCCGCGGCGGGGGCGGCGAGGCCGGAGGCGAGCGCGGCAAGCGCGGTGGTGGTGCGAAGTCTGGTCATCTTCCCCAATGTCCTTTCCCGGCGGCACTGGGCCGCCTTGTCGTTATCGAAGTCCTTGGAAAGGTTGGCCTTCCCGCAGACGGTGCTTGCGTCACCACTGCGGGATTACCGCCTCCGCCGCGCCCCCCGCACGGTGGAAAGGGTGATCACCTCGGCAGGTCTCCTGGCTTGCGGGTCATCGCTTCGGCCGGCCTTCCCGGCCCCTTTTTCGGGCCAGTGGCATTGTCGACCGTCGCTCGCCGCCTACAGTTGCGGGGGCAGCCCCGGAGTTGCGCCGGCCCGAAACATCGGACCGGCCCGCACCGGGTTCCCTTTTCATCCCGCCCCGAGAGACTCGGGGGCGGGAACCGAGATGTCTTTGTCTGCGCCCTGTCGCCCGGCACTGTCAAGCGCGGCTTACGACCTTTCGCGGCACCGGGCGACAGCGCCGCCTCAGCGCATCCGCACGTAGTCGCCCGGCGCCGGGCCGAGCGGCGGATAGTCGGGCCCGCCGATCCCGGGCGGATCGGCCGCGCCGCCGCCCTGCCCGGCCAGCCAGCCCGCCCAGGCCGGCCACCACGAGCCCTCGCGCAGTTCCGCCCGCGGCAGCCAGTCATCGGGCGACGTGTAGCGCGCGCCGGCGGGCCGATGACCGATCCGGTAGTGCCGGCGGGGATGGCCGGGGTGCGACAGGATGCCGGCGTTGTGGCCGCCCTTGGTCAGCGCGAAGGTGCAATCCGCCCCGGTGAACAGGTTGATCTTGTAGACCGATTTCCACGGCGCGATATGGTCGGTCTCGGTGCCGACGGCGAAGATCGGCACCCGGATGTCCTTGAGCGCGATCACCTGCCCCTCGACAGCGAATCGCCCGGCGGTGAGGCGGTTTTCCAGAAACAGGCTGCGCAGGTAGTCCGAATGCATCCGCGCCGGCATCCGCGTCTGGTCGGCGTTCCAGGCCGTGAGGTCGATCATCCCGTCGCGCTCGCCCAGAAACCACGCCCGCATCGCCCGCGACCATACCAGATCGTCGGAGCGGAGCGCCCGGAACGCGCCCGACATCTGCCGGCTGTCCAGCACCCCCTGGTCCCACATCAGGTCTTCGAGAAAGGCGATCTGCGCCTCGTCGACGAACAGCAT
>CAYUXM010000123.1:0-9250 GCA_964448765.1 uncultured Rhodobacterales bacterium | reverse complement strand
TGCGTGGCGAGAACTCGTCGATGGTGATGGCGCCGGACAGCGAGTTCTTCGACTACCTGAAGAACGACCAGGGCCGCTGACCGGGGCGGCATGGCGCTGATCGTCTTCGGCCTCGGCATGGTGCTGGTGGTGGAGGGGCTGGTGCTGGCACTGGCCCCCTCGCGCATCGAGGACGTGCTGGAGCTTCTGCGCCGCATCCCGGTGGAACTGCGGCGGATGATCGGCCTCGGCGCGGTGGCGCTGGGGGTGGCGGCGATCTGGCTTGCCCGGTCGCTCGGCGTCTGATTGACTCGCGCCGTCACGGCCATGTGACGGCACGCGATGGCCCCGCGCCTTGCAGCCCGGGCCCCGGCGGCCGACATTGCGCGATGCAAACGCCCTCGTCGCGAGGGCGGATCGAGAGGAGATTGTCATGACGTCCCAAGCAAGCAGTCTCGCCCTGCCGTCCGCCGGCGCCGCGCCGGGCCTCCTGCGGCTCGTCTGGGCGATGGCCGCGGCACTCGCCCTGACGCTGGCCCAGGTCGCCAGTGCCGAGGCGCGCGGCGTGCCCGAAAGCTTCGCCGACCTCGCCGAAAGCATCAGCGACTCGGTCGTGAACATCACCACCACGACGACCGTGGCCGGCCCGCTCGGCGGCGGCCCGATCGTGCCCGAAGGCTCGCCCTTCGAGGATTTCTTTCGCGATTTCCAGAACCGCAACGGCCCGGGCGACCGCGCGCCGCGCCGGTCGAACGCGCTGGGCTCCGGCTTCGTGATCTCGCCCGACGGCTTCATCGTCACCAACAACCACGTGATCGACGGCGCCGACGAGGTCGAGGTGGAATTCTTCTCCGGCGAGCGTCTGGTGGCCGAGGTGGTCGGGACCGACCCGAAGACCGACATCGCGCTGCTGAAGGTCGAGAGCGATGCGGCCTTGCCCTACGTCAGCTTCGGCGACAGCGACACGATGCGCGTCGGCGACTGGGTGATGGCGATGGGCAACCCGCTGGGGCAGGGGTTCTCGGTCTCCGCCGGGATCGTCTCGGCCCGCGGCCGGGCGCTCAGCGGCACCTATGACGATTACATCCAGACCGACGCGGCGATCAACCGCGGCAATTCCGGCGGGCCGCTGTTCAACATGGACGGCGAGGTGATCGGCGTGAACACCGCGATCCTCAGCCCGAACGGCGGCTCGATCGGCATCGGCTTCTCGATGGCCTCGAACGTGGTGACGAACGTCGTCGACCAGCTGCGCGAGTTCGGCGAAACCCGCCGCGGCTGGCTCGGCGTCCGGATCCAGGATGTCACCGAGGACGTGGCCGAGGCGATGGAACTGGCCGAGGCGGCGGGCGCACTGGTCACCGATGTCCCGCCCGGTCCGGCGGCCGAGGCCGGGATGCTGGCCGGCGACGTCATCATCTCCTTCGACGGGGCCGAGGTGGCCGACACCCGCGAACTGGTGCGCCGGGTGGCCGACACCAGCGTCGGCAAGACCGTCGAGGTGGTCGTGCTGCGCGAGGGCGCGCGCGAGGTGCTCGAGGTCACGCTGGGCCGGCGCGAACTGGCCGAGGGCGAGGCGGTGCCCGCCGCCGCCGCGCAGGAACCGGCCGAGGCCGATATCCTCGGCCTGACGCTGAGCCCGGTCGACGAGGCCGAGGCCGAGACGCTGGGCCTTGCGCCCGGCAGCACCGGCCTTGTCGTGCGCGAGATCGACGACCTCAGCGAGGCCTACGAGAAGGGCCTGCGCGCCGGTGACGTGATCACCGAGGCCGGCCAGCAGAAGGTCGCGCAACCGGGCGACCTCGAGGACCGGATCGAAGAGGCGCGCGACGCCGGCCGCAAGTCGCTGCTGCTGCTGGTGCGCCGCGCCGGCGAGCCGCGCTTCGTCGCGCTTTCGGTCGAGTGACCGGCCGGGCCGGGGTGCCGCGCCCCGGCCCCGCCGACCGCGCCGTGCGCGGGGCCGGCTCAGGGCTGATCCGCCGCCCGCGTGCCATCGGCCGCGAAGCCCGGCCGCAACAGAAGGTCGAGCAGGTGCGAGACATCCTCGATCCGCTCGGCCACCACGTGAACCACCCCGGCATCGCGCTGCAACCGCCCGGTGACGCGCAGAAGCCGCCCGGCGATCACCGCCCGGCGGAACCTCTCGTAGACCTTGGCCCAGACCACCACGTTCGCCACCCCGGTCTCGTCCTCCAGCGTGACGAAGATCACCCCCCTGGCGGTCCCCGGCCGCTGCCGGACAAGCACCAGCCCCGCCACCGTCACCCGCGCCCCCGCCGGCACCTCCGCCAGCCGGGCATGCGGCACCGCGGCGGGCGGGCGCGGCCAGGATCGCGGGGCGGCGGCGGGGCGATGCGGCATCGTCATGGGAACAAAGATAGAACATCCGCATGCGCCCGCCAAGCCCCGCATGCTCTGGCGAATCCCGGCCGCATCCCCTATGTCGGGTGGCGGACAAAGCTCGAGAAGGACGACCATGGCGAAGATCACCTATGTGGAATTCGGCGGCAAGGAACATGTCGTCGACGTGCCGAACGGCCTGACCGTGATGGAGGGCGCCCGCGACAACGGCATCCCCGGCATCGAGGCCGATTGCGGCGGCGCCTGCGCCTGTTCGACCTGCCATGTCTATGTCGATCCCGCCTGGGTCGACAGGCTGCCGCCGCGCGACCCGATGGAATCCGACATGCTCGATTTCGCCTACGAGCCGGACCCGGTGCGCTCGCGCCTGACCTGCCAGATCAAGGTCACGCCCGAGCTGGACGGGCTGATCGTGCAGATGCCCGAAAAGCAGATCTGAGGATGCGCGCCGCCGCCGTCGCGCTGGCGCTGCTCGCCGCCCCCGCGACGGCCGGCACGATCACCGAGGCGCGCTACGGCGAGCCGACCGGCCGCTATCCGCATGCCGTGCTCGGCGACGCGGTGGAATACGGCGCGCTGAGCGTCACCCTGTCCACCGGCGCGCGCCAGACCGCGCGGCTGCCCGAGATCCTGGTCTTCGAGGATACCGCGCCGCGCCTCGCCGATGTCGACGGCGACGGCGCGCCCGAGGTGATCGCGGTGGAAAGCCATGCCCGGCTGGGCGGCCGCGTCGCGGTCTGGGGCCTGGTCGAGGGCCGGCTCGCCCGCCGCGCCGCCAGCCCCCATATCGGCACCCGGTTTCGCTGGATCGCGCCGGCCGGCGCCGCCGATCTCGACGGCGACGGTGCCGTGGAGATCGCCGCCGTCGACCGGCCGCACCTGGCGAAGATCCTGCGCGTCTGGCGCTTTGGCACCGGCCCCGACCGGCTGGAGCCGGTGGCCGAGGCGCCGGGCCTGTCGAACCACCGGATCGGCGAGACGGTCATCTCCGGCGGGATTCGCGATTGCGGCGCGGGCCCGGAAATCGTCACCGCCGATGCCGGCTGGACGCGGGTCATGGCCACGCGGCTTGCGCCGGGCGGCCTCGCCTCGCGCCCGCTGGCGCCGTTCGACGGCCCGCACGGCTTCGCCCGCGCGCTGGCCTGCGCCGAGTGATCGCCCGCCAGGCGCGCCCCGCCGGTTTTGGTCGGGAAGTATCCTCGGGGGTGAATGCCGCCGCATGGCGGCAGAGGGGGCAGACAGCCCCCTCGCACCCTCAGCCGTCCAGCGCCCGCCAGCCGATATCGCTCCGGCAGAACCCGCCCGGCCAGTCGATCGCGTCCACCATCGCATAGGCCGCGTCGCGCGCCTCGGCCAGCGTCGCACCGCGTGCGGTCACGTTCAGAACCCGGCCGCCGGCGGCGATCGTCCGGCCCTCGCGCGCCGCCGTCCCGGCGTGAAACACCATGTGCCGCGAATCCTCGGGCAGTTCGGCAAGGCCCCTGATCTGGCTGCCCTTCGCCGCCGGGCCGGGATAGCCGTTCGCGGCCATCACCACGGTCAGGGCGTGGTCCGCGGCCCAGCTCACCTGCGCCGCGTCCAGCCGCCCCTCGGCGCAGGCCAGCATCAGGTCGAGCGCCTGCGCGCCCAGCCGCATCATCAGCACCTGGCATTCCGGGTCGCCGAACCGGACGTTGTATTCCACCAGCCGCGCCCGGCCGCCGTCGATCATCAGCCCGGCATAGAGCACCCCGCGATAGGGCGTGCCGCGGCGGGCGAGTTCCGCGACGGTGGGTTTCACGATCTCGTCAAGCGCCCGGCGCGCGATCGCCTCGGTCAGGACCGGGGCGGGCGAATAGGCGCCCATGCCGCCGGTATTGGGGCCGGTATCGCCCTCGCCCACCCGCTTGTGATCCTGCGCGGTGCCGATCGGCAGCACCGTGTCGCCGTCGCACAGCACGAAGAAGCTCGCTTCCTCGCCCGCCATGAATTCCTCGATCACCACTTCGGCCCCGGCCGCGCCATGCGCGCCGGCGAACATCGCGTCGATCGCCGCCATCGCCTCGGCCTCGGTCATCGCCACGGTCACGCCCTTTCCGGCGGCGAGCCCGTCGGCCTTCACCACGATCGGCGCGCCCGTGTCGCGCACGTAGTCCCTCGCCGGGCCGGCCGCGTCGAACCGCGCCCAGGCGGCGGTGGGTGCGCCGCAGGCGTCGCAGACCTCCTTGGTGAAGGCCTTGGAGGCTTCCAGCCGCGCGGCGGCGGCCGAGGGGCCGAAGGCGCGGATGCCGGCGGCCTCCAGCCGATCCACCACCCCGGCGGCCAGCGGCGCCTCGGGCCCGACGATCACGAAATCCACCGCCTCCTCGGCGCAGAACGCCACCACCGCATCGCCGTCGAGGATGTCGAGCGCGGCGCATTCGGCCAGCTCCGCGATCCCGGCATTGCCCGGCGCCACGATCAGCCGGTCGCATTTCGGGTTCTGCGCCACCGCCCAGGCCAGCGCATGTTCCCGACCGCCGCCGCCCAGTATGAGGATGTTCATCGCCGCCCCCGCTTGGCCCCCGCTGCCGCGTGTCTAGCCGAGCCGGACGGGGGATTGAAGCCTTGCGCGGCGCGTCCCGAACCGGGCGCCGGAATTCCTCGGCCGAAGGGCCTTGCGGGCCCGCCGGCGGGCTTGCATCCGGTGCGCGGCTGCCGCAGGTTTGCGCCAGCGGGGTGGGCATGGAACTGTTCGAAGACGACGGGCCGGGCGGCGAGGCGGCGGGCAACGCGCCGGAATTCTCCGTTTCGGAACTGTCGGGCGCGGTCAAGCGCACGATCGAGAGCGCCTTCGGCCAGGTCCGGGTCAGGGGCGAGATCGGCCGCGTGTCGATGCCGCGCTCGGGCCATGTCTATTTCGCGCTGAAGGACGATCGCGCCACGCTCGACGCGGTGGCCTGGAAAGGCCAGGTCGCGAAGCTCTCGGTGAAGCCCGAAGAGGGGCTGGAGGTCATCGCGACCGGGCGGATGACCACCTATCCGGGCCAGTCGAAATACCAGCTGATCGTCGATGACCTCGCGCCCGCGGGCGCCGGGGCGCTGATGGCGATGCTGGAAAAACGCCGCGCCGCGCTGGCGGCCGAAGGGCTGTTCGACGCGGCGCGCAAGCGGCCGATTCCCTACCTGCCCGAGGTCATCGGCGTCGTCACCTCGCCCTCCGGCGCGGTGATCCGCGACATCCTGCACCGGCTGCGCGACCGGTTCCCCCGGCACGTGCTGATCTGGCCGGTGGCGGTGCAGGGCCAGGCCTGCGCGCCCGAGGTCGCCGCCGCGATCCGCGGTTTCAACGCGCTCGCTCCCGGCGGGCCGGTGCCGCGGCCCGACCTGATCATCGTCGCCCGCGGCGGCGGCTCGCTGGAAGACCTGTGGGGCTTCAACGAGGAGATCGTCGTCCGCGCGGCGGCGGACAGCGCGATCCCGCTGATCTCCGCCGTCGGGCACGAGACCGATACCACGCTGATCGATCACGCCGCCGACCGCCGCGCGCCGACGCCGACCGCGGCGGCCGAGATGGCGGTGCCGGTGCGGCTGGAGCTTCTGGGCCGGGCCGGCGACCTCGGCGGCCGTCTGGCCCGCGCGATGGCGCAGCGGGCCGAGGCGCGGCGGGTGCGGCTGGCCGATCTGGCGCGCGGGCTCGGCCGGCCCGAGGCGCTGACCGGCCCGGCGCGGCAGCGCGCCGATCTTGTCGCGCAGCGGCTGGAGCCGGCGCTGCTGGCCGCCGTGCATCGCAAGCGTGCGGTCTTCGCCGGGCTGGTCGGGCGGGCGCGCCCCGAGCTTCTGGCCCGGTTCATCGCGGCCGAGCGGCGCGGGCTCGCGCAGCGCGGCGACCGGCTGGCCCCGGCGCTGGCGCGCGGCGCGGTGCTGGCGCGCACCGGGCTCGACCGGCTCGCGGCCCGGCTTTCCCCGGCGGCCGAGCGGATGGCGCGGCGCGGCGCCACGGATCGCACGCAACTCGCCGCGCTGGCCGGGCGGCTTTCGGCGGCCCCGGCGGATCGGCTCGCGGCGCTGTCCGACCGGCTGGCCGCGCTCGACCGGATGCGCCAGACGCTGGGCTATGCCGAAACGCTGCGGCGCGGCTACGCGGTGATCCGGGCCGATGGCGCGGTAGCGACCAGCCGCGCCGCGGCGGCCGGGGCGGCGGCGCTTGAGATCGAGTTCCACGACGGCCGGCTTGACGCCGTGCCGGGCGGCCGCGGTGCGCGGCCGGCGGCCCGGACAACACCCAGGCCGGGGACGGGATCCGGCGGGCAGGGCGAACTGTTCTGACGCGTCAGACGCCCAGCATCGGCCCGGTGCAGGGCATCGGATCGGGGCTTTCGCGCACCGAGATCATCGGCGCATCGGCCGGATCGTCGCGGAACCGGGCGCGCAACCCGTCGGCGGTGTTGAAATAGCTCCAGCACTGCGGCACCGGGTTGTTTTCGTAGACGAAGCAGATTTCGGACCCTTCCGGATACCAGTGCCCGCGGCGGCATTCCTCGCCGATGAAGGCCCACAGAACCTGCCGGCCGGGCAGGTACTGCTCGATCCCGTAGGCGCGGTCGCCATCGGAATAGACCAGCGTGCGGCCCTGCGAGAAGGCATCGAAGGCCTCGGGCGACACCGGGGTTTCCGCGGCGGCGGCGGCGGTGGCGAATGCGGCGAAGAACAGGGTTGGCAGAATTCTCATGGCGCCAGTCTGCCAGAAGCCGGGGCGCCCCGAAAGGCCCCTGATCGGCCAGGTCACGGCCGTCCTCCGGGCCCGCGCCGCGGCCGGTCGGCGCGGATGGTCCGGGCCGCCAGCGCCCGGCGCCACAGCGGCGGCACCAGCGCCAGCGCCGACATCATCGGGAACGGCAGCGGCAGGCGCGGCGAGACGCCGGGGGCGGGCGGCGCATCGTCATGCGCGGCATGGTCGCCGGGCCGCCGCGGCCGGCCGCGGCACAGCCGTGCCAGCGGATCGGGCGCGGACCATTCATGCGCCGGCCCGTAGGGCTCGACCTCGCCTGCGCCCCGGCGTCGGCGCTGGCGGCCGTGGTGGCGGGTGAACTCGCACAGCAGCATCTGGACATGGACGAGCGCAGAGATCACGAGATGCAGGACCAGCGCGCCGGCACCGGCGAGGAACGCGATCGCGAGACTCGCCGCGGCGGAGCCGGCCACGAGGATCAGGCCGGGGTGCGGGCCGGTCGCGCCCGGCCCGTCGCGGCCGGTTTCCGCCTCGATCTCCCAGCCCGCGACGATGGCGTCGGGCCACGCCCGGCCGAGATAGCCCCAGAACCCCTCGTCGGGATCGGCGGTGAACGGATCGTCGGCGGTGGCGGCGGCGCGGTGGTGGACCAGGCGATGCGCCGAGGCGAGGGGCCCGGCCCAGACCAGCGCGTAGAACGCCAGCCCCAGACGGGCCTTGCCGCGGCCGGCATGGATCAGCGCGTGCCCGGCGGCAAGACCGACCTGGCCGAGCCACAGCGCGGTGGCCAGCAGCAGGCCGAACCAGCCCCAGACCCCAAGCGCGGTGCCGCCGTCGAGCCCATGGAGCACGATCAGCAGCACTGGCGCCGCGCCGGCGACGAGGGCGGCGGCGAGATGCGGGGTGTCGCCGGTCTCGTCGACGGCGGCATCCGGCGCCTCCTGCACGACGACCGCGAGGATGACGGCCGCAAGCGCCACACCGACGGCCCAGCCGCCGACAAGCGCGGCCAGCGCCAGCAGCGGCAGCGGCAGCAGCCTCAGGCCCGGCAACGGCGCGAGGCAGGGCCGGAGCGCGGCGCCAAGCCCGGCTTTCGGCCGCCGCGCGGTCGCCTTGGCCCCGTCGGAGGCCGGCGCGGCCTGCGCAGGCGGCGGATCGGGCCGGTTCGCGGCCGGCGCCGGCGGTGCCGCGGCCGACCTGACGGTCGCGCGCACCGCGCCTTCGATGCTGTCGGGGGGGCCGGTATCCCCGGCATCCCCACGGGAATCGCGCTGCTGCTTCATGCCCTTCGCCTTGCCATCCGATCGCGGCCAAATCAGGGCAATGTCGCCACCCCGGGGCCGGCGGTCTTTTCCTTGCGGGCGGGACAGGATAGGCAGGGGCGAAACATGGCACGGGGCCGGCGATGTCGCTGTTCGGCAAACTCAAGGAACGTCTGTTCAGATCCTCCTCGAAACTCGAGGAGGGGCTGGAGGCGATCGTGGCCGAGGGTGGCGAGGCCGCGAGCGACGCCGCCGCCGCCACGCCGGAACCGCCGCGCGAGATCCCGGCCCGGCCCGACGAGGTGCCGCCGGCCCCGCCGGCCGAGGAACCGCCCGGCCCGTCGGAGGTTCCCGCGCCGCCGCCGGACGACCTGCCGGGCCCCGCGCCGCAGGAACTGCCGCCGGAGCCGCCCGATCCGTCGGAAACCGCGGCGGTTTCCGGCGCGCCGCTGGCGCAGAAGCCCGGCATCCTGGGCCGGCTGTTCGGCCGCGCCGGCGCGGCGGAGGAACCGCGCCGGGCGCTTGATGACGCGATGCTCGAAAGCCTCGAAGAGCTTCTGATCACCTCCGACATGGGGGTGGAGACCGCGCTGCGCGTCACCGCGAACCTCGCCGAGGGGCGGATGGGCAAGCGGCTGTCGGTGTCCGAGATCAAGGCCCTGCTGGCCGCCGAGATCGCCCGGATCATGGAGCCGGTGGCAAGGCCGCTGCCGCTGTATCCGAAGCGCCCGCAGGTGGTGCTGGTCGTTGGCGTCAACGGATCGGGCAAGACCACCACGATCGGCAAGCTGGCCAGCCAGTTCCGCGGCGCCGGCAAGCAGGTGGTGATCGCGGCGGGCGACACGTTCCGCGCCGCGGCGGTGGAACAGCTGCAGATCTGGGGCGAGCGCGCCGGGGTGCCGGTGATGACCGCGCCCGAGGGCTCGGACCCCGCCAGCCTCGCCTTCGACGCGCTGGC
>CAYUXM010000122.1:0-9271 GCA_964448765.1 uncultured Rhodobacterales bacterium | reverse complement strand
TCAGGCGCAGCTTCTCGCCGCCCTCGGCCTCGGTCCACAGCGTCTTGCCCAGCCGCCCCTCGTTCGCGGCGATCAGGCCCGAGGCCGCGGCGAGGATATGTTCGGTCGAGCGGTAGTTCTGTTCCAGCCGGATCACGGTCGCGCCGGGAAAATCCTTTTCGAACCGCAGGATGTTGCCCACCTCGGCGCCGCGCCAGCCATAGATCGACTGGTCGTCGTCGCCGACGCAGCAGATGTTCCTGTGGCCCCCGGCCAGAAGCCTGAGCCACAGATACTGCGCGACGTTGGTATCCTGATACTCGTCGACGAGGATGTAGCGGAACCGCTGGCGATAGCCCTCCAGCACGTCGGGATGGGCCTGGAAGATCGTCACCATGTGCAGGATCAGGTCGCCGAAATCGGTGGCGTTGAGGGTGCGCAGCCGGTCCTGGTAGGCGGCATACAGTTCCGTGCCGCGGTGATTGAAGGCCGCGGCATCGGCGGCGGGCACCTTCTCGGGCACCAGCGCGCGGTTCTTCCAGCCGTCGATGATGCCGGCCAGCATCCGCGCGGGCCAGCGCTTGTCGTCGATGTTGGCGGCCTGGATCAGCTGTTTCAGCAGCCGGATCTGGTCGTCGGTGTCGAGGATCGTGAACGACGACTTCAGCCCGACGAGTTCGGCATGGCGGCGCAGCAGCTTGACGCAGACCGAATGGAAGGTGCCAAGCCAGGGCATCCCCTCGATCGTGCCGCCGACAAGCTGGCCGATCCGCCCCTTCATCTCGCGCGCGGCCTTGTTGGTGAAGGTCACCGACAGGATCTCGCCGGGCCGCGCCCGGCCGGTGACCAGCAGATGCGCGATCCGCGTGGTCAGCGCGCGGGTCTTGCCGGTGCCGGCGCCGGCCAGCATCAGCACCGGCCCGTCCAGCGCCTCCACCGCCTGCCGCTGCGCGGGGTTCAGACCGTCGAGATAGGGCGCGGGCCGTGCCGCCGTCATCGCGCGCTGGCTCAGCGGGCGCGGATCGTCGTCAAATGCGTCGGCGAAATCGGAGCTTGTCATGCCGCGCAATCTAGCGCCGGGCGCGGCAGATTTAAAGAAGCGTTCCGCGAATGTTCCATCGGCCGACCGCGACCGGCGGTCAGGCCGCGCGCAGATCCTTCGGCATCGCGTCGAACGCCTCCTGCGCCGGGATCACCGGCAGGCCCGAGGGGATCCAGCCCCGGCCATGCCGCCCGCCGATCATCCCTTCGCTGACATCCATGACCCCGTCGAAGTCGTTGCCGCGCAGCCACTGTGCCACCCGGCCGGTGCGGTTGCCGGTGCGGCAGATCATGGCGACCTCGTGGCCGGGATTGAATTCGACCGTGGCCGCGATCCACGATCCGAATTCCTTTGCCCGCATGTCCAGAAGCCAGGCCCCCGGCGCCACGCCGGTTT
This sequence comes from uncultured Rhodobacterales bacterium, assembly GCA_964448765.1. GTDB lineage: Bacteria > Pseudomonadota > Alphaproteobacteria > Rhodobacterales > Rhodobacteraceae > JANSXY01. The sequence goes on along the minus strand of CAYUXM010000122.1, from coordinate 7,854 downwards.
CGATCCATTCCTCGGGGGTGCGGATGTCGATCAGGATCAGCCGGCCCGCGATCAGCCGGTCATGAGCCTCCTGCGCGCTGATCACGCCGGCGCCGGCGATGGCCGGCGCGGACAGGCCCAGCACCATTCCCGTGGCGGCAAGACCCGTTGCGGCAAGGAAGGTTCGGCGATTGGTCACGATCATATTCCGTTTTTGTGATGTCTTGCTTGTGCCAGCCGGATCCGGCCGGCGCAACCGGTCGGGCTTCACAAAGGCGCGCACGCGGTCCGGCCACCGGATTCTTCGCAAATCCGTCACGACGTGACGTTTCGCAGGCTTGCGCTGCGGGGCGGCCCCCCTAACATCGCCGCGTCCAGACCAGGGAGGCGCGTGATGCCCGAATTCAGGAAGATCCTCGTCGCCAACCGCGGCGAAATCGCGATCCGGATCATGCGGGCCGCGAACGAACTGGGCAAGAAGACGGTCGCCGTCTTCGCCGAGGAGGACAAGCTCGGCCTGCATCGCTTCAAGTCGGACGAGGCCTACCGGATCGGCGCGGGGCTGGGGCCGGTGGCCGCCTATCTGTCGATCCCCGAGATGATCCGCGTCGCGAAGGAATCGGGCGCCGACGCGATCCATCCGGGCTATGGCCTGCTGTCGGAGAATCCCGATTTCGTCGAGGCCTGCGCCGCCGCCGGCATCACCTTCATCGGGCCGAAGGCGGAAACCATGCGCGCGCTGGGCGACAAGGCCAGCGCGCGGCGGGTGGCGATCGAGGCCGGCGTGCCGGTGATCCCGGCCACCGAGGTGCTGGGCGACGACATGGAGGCGATCCGCCGCGAGGCGGCCGCGATCGGCTATCCGCTGATGCTCAAGGCCAGTTGGGGCGGCGGCGGCCGCGGCATGCGGCCGATCCTGTCGGAGGACGAACTGGAGGCGAAGGTGCGCGAGGGCCGGCGCGAGGCCGAGGCGGCGTTCGGCAACGGCGAGGGCTATCTGGAAAAGATGATCGAGCGGGCGCGCCATGTCGAGGTGCAGATCCTCGGCGACACGCAGGGCACGATCTACCATCTGTGGGAACGCGACTGCACCGTGCAGCGCCGCAACCAGAAGGTCGTCGAACGCGCGCCCGCCCCCTACCTGACCGAGGCGCAGCGCGCCGAGGTCTGCGAACTGGCGCGGAAGATCTGCGCCCATGTAAGCTACGAATGCGCCGGCACCGTCGAATTCCTGATGGATATGGACAGCGGCGCTTTCTATTTCATCGAGGTCAATCCCCGCGTCCAGGTCGAACATACCGTGACCGAGGAGGTCACCGGCATCGACATCGTGCAGGCGCAGATCCTGATCGCCGAGGGCAAGACGCTGGCCGAGGCGACCGGGGTGCCGGCGCAGGACGGGGTGCGGCTGATGGGCCACGCGGTGCAATGCCGGGTGACGACGGAGGATCCGCTCAACAACTTCATCCCCGATTACGGCCGGATCACCGCCTACCGCTCGGCCACCGGCAACGGTATCCGGCTGGATGGCGGCACCGCCTATGCCGGCGGGGTCATCACCCGCTATTATGATTCGCTGCTGGTCAAGGTCACCGCCCATGCCCAGACGCCGGAAAAGGCGATCGCGCGGATGGACCGGGCGCTGAGGGAATTCCGGATTCGCGGGGTGGCGACGAATATCGAGTTCGTCATCAACCTGCTCAAGCACCCGACCTTCCTGAACGACAGCTACACCACGAAGTTCATCGACACGACGCCGGGGCTGTTTACTTTCCGCAAGCGGCGCGACCGGGCGACCAAGATCCTGACCTATATCGCCGACATCACCGTGAACGGGCATCCCGAAACCGCCGGGCGGCCGAAGCCGCCGGCCGAGGCGCGGCTGCCGCGCGCCCCTGCCCCGCGGCGCGATCCCGCGCCCGGCACCCGCACCCTGCTGGAGGAACAGGGCCCGCAGGCCCTGGCCGACTGGATGGCGGCGCAGCAAAAGCTGCTGATCACCGACACCACGATGCGCGACGGCCACCAGAGCCTGCTGGCCACGCGGATGCGCTCGATCGATATGATCGCCGTCGCGCCGGCCTATGCCGCGCATCTGCCGAACCTGTTTTCCGTCGAATGCTGGGGCGGCGCCACCTTCGACGTGGCCTACCGGTTCCTGCAGGAATGCCCCTGGCAACGGCTGCGCGACCTGCGCGCGCGGATGCCCAACGTGATGACGCAGATGCTGCTGCGCGCCTCGAACGCGGTCGGCTACACCAACTATCCCGACAATGTCGTCGAAGGTTTCGTGAAACAGGCGGCAGAGACCGGGGTGGACGTGTTCAGGGTGTTCGACAGCCTGAACTGGGTGGAGAACATGCGCGTCGCGATGGACGCGGTGATCGACGCGGGCAAGGTCTGCGAGGGCACGATCTGCTATACCGGCGACATCCTCGACCCCGACCGCGCGAAATACGATCTGGCCTACTACGTGCGGATGGGCAAGGAGTTGCGCGACGCGGGCGCGCATGTGCTGGGGCTGAAGGACATGGCCGGGCTTCTGAAGCCCGCCGCGGCGCGGCTGCTGATCCGCGCGCTGAAGGACGAGGTCGGCCTGCCGATCCATTTCCACACCCATGACACAGGCGGCATCGCCGGCGCGACGATCCTCGCCGCCGCCGAGGCCGGGGTGGATGCCGTCGATGCCGCGATGGACGCGTTCTCGGGCGGCACCTCGCAGGCCTGCCTCGGCTCGATCGTCGAGGCGCTGAAACATACCGAACGCGACACCGGGCTCGACATCGCCGCGATCCGCGAGATTTCCAACTACTGGGAGACGGTGCGGCACCAGTACGCCGCCTTCGAATCGGGGCTGGAGGCGCCGGCCTCGGAAGTCTGGCTGCACGAGATGCCGGGGGGGCAGTTCACCAACCTCAAGGCGCAGGCCCGCTCGCTGGGGCTGGAAGAGCGCTGGTACGAGGTCGCGCAGGCCTATGCCGATGCCAACGCCATGTTCGGCGATATCGTCAAGGTCACGCCCTCGTCGAAGGTGGTGGGCGACATGGCGCTGATGATGGTCGCGCAGGGCCTGAGCCGCGCGCAGGTCGAGGATCCGGAGGTCGACGTGGCCTTCCCCGACTCGGTCATCGACATGCTCAGGGGCAACCTTGGCCAACCCCACGGCGGCTGGCCCGAACCGATCCTGAAGAAGGTGCTGAAGGACGAGGCGCCGCTGACCGACCGGCCCGGCAAACGCCTGCCGCCGGTCGAACTGGAGGCGGTGCGCGCGAAGCTGATCGAGGATCTCGAGGGCTTCCGCGTCGATGGCGAAGACCTGATGGGCTACCTGATGTATCCCAAGGTCTTCCTCGACTACATGGGCCGGCATCGGATGTACGGCCCGGTCCGCACCCTGCCGACCCGCACCTTCTTCTACGGCATGCAGCCGGGCGAGGAGATCACGGCCGAGATCGACCCCGGCAAGATCCTTGAAATCCGGCTTCAGACCGTGGGCGAGACCAACGAGGAAGGCGAGGTCAAGGTGTTCTTCGAACTCAACGGTCAGCCCCGCGTGATCCGGGTGCCGGACCGGCTGGTGAAATCGCAGACCCGCGCCCGGCTGAAGGCCGAGGAGGGCAACGCCGCCCATATCGGCGCGCCGATGCCCGGCTCCGTCGCCTCCGTCGCGGTAAGCGCGGGCCAGAAGGTCAATGCCGGCGACCTTCTGCTGACCCTCGAGGCGATGAAGATGGAAACCGGCATCCATGCCGAGCGCGGCGGCGTGGTGAAGGCCGTGCACGTGCAGGCCGGCAGCCAGATCGAGGCCAAGGACCTGCTGATCGAATACGAGGCCTGAGACACGGGGCTGGCGAAGCTGGCGCGGGGCCGCTAGGCTTTCGCAGAGGTGTGAGATGTTTGTTCCCGTTACGTCGTTTTACGCCGCCGCCGCGGCCCTTTTTCTGATCCCTCTGTCGCTTTGGGTGATCTTCGCGCGCCAGGATCTTGGCGTCGCCTGGGGCGACGGCACCGAGGATGGCGACCGGCTGATGCGGCTGCGCCGGGCGCATGGCAATTTCATCGAATACGTGCCGATGGCGCTGATCGTGCTCATGCTGGCCGAGATTCAGGGCGCGCCGGCCTGGGCGCTGCACCTTTCGGGCAAGAGCCTGCTGATCGGGCGCGTGGTTCATGCCGCCGGCCTGATCCGGTTTCCCGGCGACTTGCGGTTCCGCGTCGTCGGCATGGTCCTGACCTTCACCGCGCTGGGCGCCGGCACCCTGAGCGCGCTGTGGGCGACCTTCGCAGGCTAGCGCCGTCGCGCCGGTCGACAGGCCGAATGCCGTCCCGTCCCTCCGCCACGCCGGATCGCGCGCGGCGCGGCAAGAAACCCGCCGCATCGGCAAACTTTCCCCTTGCGGTCGCGGGCGAGAGTTTATATCTCACCGCTCACTCAAGGATGCGGGTGTAGCTCAGGGGTAGAGCACAACCTTGCCAAGGTTGGGGTCGTGGGTTCGAATCCCATCGCCCGCTCCATCGAAAACCGCCGGTGCCGCAAGGCGCCGGCGTTTTCCGTTGCGCCGCCGCCCCTTCCCCCGCGCGCCCGGCCCGCCTATAAGGCCGCGTGCCAGACGAAGGAGGCCGCCGATGCGCCGCGCCACGCTCCGCCGCAAGACCGCCGAGACCGATATCGCCGTCACGCTCGACCTCGACGGGACCGGGCGCTACCGGTGCGAAACCGGGATCGGCTTCTTCGACCACATGGTCGACCAGCTTGCCCGGCATTCGCTGATCGACATCGAGGTGACGGCGCAGGGCGATCTGCATATCGACGATCACCACACCGTCGAGGACGTCGGCATCACGCTGGGCAAGGCGCTGGCCGAGGCGCTGGGCGACAAGCGCGGCATCCGCCGCTACGGCGCCTTCCACCTGGCGATGGACGATGCGCTGGTCCGCGCCGCGCTGGATCTCTCGGGCCGGCCCTACCTGGTCTGGAACGTCGAGTTCCCGACCGCGAAGATCGGCGCCTTCGACACCGAACTGGTGCGCGAATTCTTCCAGGCGCTCGCCGCGAACGGCGGCATCACGCTGCATGTCGACGCGCTGCACGGGATCAACAGCCACCACATCGCCGAGGCCGCGTTCAAGGCGGTCGCGCGGGCGCTGCGCGAGGCGGTGGAACCCGACCCGCGGCTGGGCGATGCCCTGCCCTCGACCAAGGGCGCGCTGTGAGCCGCCGATGCTGACCGCGATCGTCGACTACGAATCGGGCAACCTGCATTCCGCCGAAAAGGCGTTCCAGCGGATGGCGGCCGAGGCCGGCGCGGGCGAGGTCATCGTCACCGCCCGGCCCGAGACGGTGGCCCGCGCCGACCGGATCGTGCTGCCCGGCGACGGCGCCTTCCCCGCCTGCCGCGCCGCGCTGGAGGCGATCGACGGGCTGCACGCGGCGATCGACGAGGCGGTGACCGCGCGCAGCCGGCCGTTCCTGGGGATCTGCATCGGCATGCAGATGCTGGCCGACCGCGGGCTGGAATACCACCCCACCCCGGGCTTCGGCTGGATCGGCGGCGAGGTGGCGCGGATCGCGCCCGCGGACGCCGCCCTGAAGGTGCCGCACATGGGCTGGAACGACCTGGTGATCGACCGGCCGCACCCGGTGCTGGCGGGGATCGCGACCGGCGACCACGCCTATTTCGTCCATTCCTACCAGTTCCGCGTGGCCGACCCGGCCGATCTTGTCGCGCATGTCGACTACGGCGGGCCGGTCACCGCGATCGTCGGCCGGGGCAACGTGATCGGCACCCAGTTCCATCCAGAGAAAAGCAGCCGCGCCGGGCTCAGGCTGATCGCCAACTTCCTCGCCTGGCGGCCATGACCGCGCCGAAGGCCGTCCTGTCCTGGTCCTCGGGCAAGGATTGCGCCTTCGCGCTGATCGAGGCGCGGCGGCTGGGGCTCGCCGATGTCGTGGCGGTGCTGACCACGACGGATGCGGCCACCGACCGGGTGGCGATGCACGGCACCCGCAACGCGCTGCTGGCCCGCCAGGTCGCCGCGCTCGGCCTGCCCTTGATCGAGGTGCCGCTGCCCTGGCCCTGTTCGAACGCCGATTACGCCGCCCGCATGCGCGTGGCGATGGACAGGGTGCGCGCCACCGGAGCCACCGACATGGTGTTCGGCGACCTCTTCCTTCCGGACATTCGCGCCTGGCGCGAGGCGCAGCTCGCGCCGCTCGGCATCGGCGCGATCTTCCCGCTCTGGGGCCGGGCCACCGATGCGCTGGCGCGCGAGATGATCGAGGCGGGGATCGCGGCGCGGCTGGTCACGGTGGACCCGAAGCAGCTCGATGCCGGTTTCTGCGGCCGCGCCTTCGATGCGCGGCTGCTGGCCGACCTGCCCGATGGCGTCGATCCCTGCGGCGAGAACGGCGAGTTCCACACCGCCGTCACCGCCGGCCCGATGTTCGCCGCGCCGATCCCGGTCGAGACCGGCGAAACCGTCATCCGCGACGGATTCGCCTACTCCGATCTCGTGCCGCTCTGACCGCTCAGTCGACCCGCACCCAAACCCCGGCATCGCGGCAAAAGCCCAGGATGCAGCCGCGCACCGCCAGCCCCGCCTCCGTCAGCCGCAGCCGCAGCCCATAGGTCTTGTCCTCGTCGGGGGCCCAGATCTGCCCGCCCGAATAGCGGCCGCCACCGTCGGCGCGCATGTCGCGCACCATCGGCTTGCCCAGGTGCTCGTAATCCCGGCCGACCTCGCCGGCGGCGTTCACGGCCTTGACGATGGTGCCGCAGAACCGGGCGCCGCAAGGCGCCATCTCGACATGCAGAACCCCGCCGTCCTCGCCCGGCGCCGTCTGCCATGTCCCGATGATCGGGTCTTCCGCCGCCCCCGCCGGGGCCAGGGCCAGGGCCAGCACAAGGGCACCGGCCGGGGCCAGTGCCGTCAGTCTCGATCGCATCACTCGTTCCTTCGATCACTCGTTCACAGCGCGCCCCGATGGATGTTAAACCCGCCAACATGCCCCCGCAAGGGCACGCCGCGTTGCATTCGCGCAACCCGCATGGCAAGTGCCGGCCGTTCCCCCGACGAAGGCAGGCCCCGATGATCCTCTACCCCGCGATCGACCTCAAGGACGGCCAATGCGTGCGGCTGCTGCGCGGCGACATGGACCGGGCGACGGTGTTCGGCGAAGACCCGGCGGCCCAGGCCGCCGCCTTCGCCGCGCAGGGCTGCGACTGGCTGCATCTCGTCGACCTGAACGGCGCCTTCGCCGGGCGCCCGGTCAATGCCGCGGCGGTCGCGGCGATCCTCGCCGCGGTCACGATCCCCTGCCAGCTCGGCGGCGGCATCCGCGACATGGCCACGATCGAGGGCTGGCTGGCCCGCGGCATCGCGCGGGTGATCCTGGGCACCGTCGCGGTGGAAAACCCCGACCTGGTGCTCGAGGCCGCCCGCGCCTTCCCCGGCCGGATCGCCGTGGGGATCGATGCGCGGGCAGGCCGCGTCGCCACCCGCGGATGGGCCGAAGAGACGCAGGTGACGGCCACCGACCTCGCCCGGCGCTTCGAGGATGCCGGCGTCGCCGCGATCATCTACACCGACATCGACCGCGACGGCGCGATGCAGGGGCCGAACGTGGCAGCGACCGCGGCGCTGGCCCGCGCCGTCGGCGTGCCGGTGATCGCCTCGGGCGGGATCAGCCGGATCGCCGACCTGACCGCGCTGCGCGATACCGGCGTCATCGCCGGCGCGATCTCGGGCCGCGCGCTCTATGACGGCGCGATCGACCTCGCCGAGGCGCTGGCGCTGCTGCGCGCCTGATCGATTTTGGCCGCGAAATATCCTCGGGGGGCGCCGGCGGAGCCGGCCGGGGGGCAGACAGCCCCC
>CAYUXM010000121.1:0-9316 GCA_964448765.1 uncultured Rhodobacterales bacterium | reverse complement strand
TGGGCGTGATGGGGTATCCGATGGCGGGGCACCTGGCCGCCAAGGGCCACGAGGTTACGGTCTACAACCGCACCGCGGCCAAGGCCGAGGCCTGGGTGGCCGAGCATGGCGGCGCCCATGCCGCCACGCCGGCCGCGGCGGCGGCGGGCAAGGATTTCGTGATGGCCTGCGTCGGCAATGACGACGATCTGCGCGCGGTCTGCACCGGGCCGGACGGCGCCTTCGCTGGGATGGCGGCGGGCGCGATCTTCGTCGATCACACCACCGTTTCCGCCAAGGTCACGCGCGAGATGGCCGCCGAAGCGGCCGGGGCCGGCATCGGCTTCGTCGATGCGCCGGTGTCCGGCGGCCAGGCCGGCGCCGAGAATGGCCAGCTGTCGATCATGTGCGGCGGCCCGGAAGACCAGTATGGCAAGGCCGAACCGGTGATGGCGGGCTATGCCAAGATCTGCCGTCGGCTGGGCGACAGCGGCGCGGGGCAGCTGACCAAGATGGCCAACCAGATCGCGATCGCCGGGCTGGTGCAGGGCCTGTCGGAATCGCTGCATTTCGCCGAGAAGGCGGGCCTGTCGATCGAGGAGGTCGTCGAGGTGATCAGCCAGGGCGCGGCCGGGTCGTGGCAGATGGCGAACCGCTACAAGACGATGGCGGCGGACGATTACGATTTCGGCTTCGCGGTGGACTGGATGCGCAAGGATCTGAACATCTGCCTGTCGACGGCCGACGAGACCGGGGCGAGCCTGCCGGTCACCGCGCTGGTCGACCAGTTCTACAAGGACGTGCAGAAGCTCGGTGGCGGGCGCTGGGACACCTCCAGCCTGATCAAGCGGCTGCGCGCGCTCGGCTGACCGGGCATCGGGCGGAAACCGAAAGGGGCGCCGCGTGGCGCCCCTTTGCCTTTCGTCCCGGATGTCAGGGAATGATCCGGGTGTATTTCGTGCCTTCCAGCGTCGCGCCGGCGATCAGGCCGGACTGGCCGAAGACGATGGCGATTACCGGCGCGAGCGCCGTCGTCGTTTCCGCCCCCAGCGCGCCGCCGCCCGAGGGCACGGCATAGCGCACGTCCGCCCCGGCGGCGAAGCCGGGCGAGGCGCGGAACCCGGCCAGCGCCTCCGGCGTCATGAAGAACAGCGCGTGGGCATACTGCTGCGCGCCGATCTGGAAGCCGAAGCTGGCCGAGGCGGCAGAGTAGTAATCCACCGTCACGTCGTCGATCCGAAGCGCGCCGCGCCCGTAGGCGCCGCCGAAGCCGAAGCCCGCCTCGGTCATCAGCGGCATGTAGAGCACGCCCGAGGCCTTCTGCATCAGGTCGCGGGTGCCGGGATAATTCGCCATCAGGTAATCGCGGGTCGCGTCCACCCGCGCGTCGATCCGGGCGCCGCCATCGCCGCCCACGCCATTGGCGCAGCCCGCCAGCGCCAGCGCGCCCGCCGCGAGCATGAAATGCCGCCGATCAAGTGTCATATGCCTGCTCCACCATCTGTCCCGCCCCGTCAGCCGGGCGGGTTGTCGCTAAACCTAGTGGAAAACCGGGGGCCTGTCACCCAGTTCATGTGTCGGCCCGGCCGCCCGGCGGGGCCTTGCCGGTCAGCCGGCGGGGCCCAGAACCGCGGCCGCCTCGGGCGCGAAATAGGTCAGGATCCCGTCGCAGCCGGCGCGCTTGAAGCCCAGCAGGCTTTCCAGCATCACCTCGTCCCTGAGCCAGCCGTTGCGCATCGCGCCGGCCAGCATCGCGTATTCGCCCGACACCTGATAGGCGTAGGTCGGAACGCCGAAGGCGTCCTTCACCCGGCGGCAGATGTCGAGATAGGGCATGCCCGGCTTGACCATCACCATGTCCGCACCCTCGGCGAGGTCGCGCGCGACCAGCCGGATCGCCTCGTCGGAATTGCCGGGGTTCATCTGGTAGGTCTTCTTGTCGCCCCTGAGCGCGCCCGAGGCGCCGACCGCGTCGCGGAACGGGCCATAGAAGGCCGAGGCGTATTTCGCGGCGTAGCTGAGGATCGTGACATCCTTGTGCCCCTGCGCCTCCAGCGCCGCGCGCATCGCGCCGATCCGGCCGTCCATCATGTCCGACGGGCCGAGGATGTCGGCCCCGGCCTCGGCCTGCGCCAGCGCCATCTTCACAAGGGCCTCGACGGTTTCGTCGTTCAGGATCACCCCGTCGCGCACCAGCCCGTCATGGCCGTTGGCGTTGTAGGGGTCGAGCGCGACATCGGTCATCACCGCGATTTCCGGCACCGCGGCCTTGATCGCGCGGACCGCGCGGTTCGACAGGTTGTCGGGGTTCCAGGCCTCTTCGCAGCCTTCGGTCTTCAGCGCGGGATCGGTATAGGGAAACAGGCAGATCGCCGGAATCCCCAGCCGCGCGGCCTCTTCGGCGGCGCGCTTGCAGCCCTCCACCGTGCGCCGGGTGACGCCGGGCATCGAGGGCACCTCGGCATCGGCGCCGGGCACGTCGGTCACGAAGACCGGCCAGATCAGGTCCGTCACGCCCAGACGGTGTTCCTGCGCCAGATCGCGCAGCGCGGCGCTGCGGCGCTGGCGGCGGAAACGGGCGGCGGGGAAGGGGGCATGGATCGGGGTCATGGCGGGCACCGGGGCGTGGCTGGACAATCGCCCTCAGCGGTGGCACGGAACGCCGCGCCGGACAAGGCCGAAACGGCGGGCCGAAAACCCGCGCCGCGCCCGGACTTGGCTCTGGCATCCGCCTGCGCCCGCGCCTATCGTCGCCGGGCTTGGTCAAGGGTCACGGACGGAGACGGGTTTGGAGGTCGTGCAGACGATTTCGGAGCTGATCGACCTCAGGTCGTTCTCCAACGTGTGGTACTGGATGGCGCTGGCGGTGACATGGTCCTCGGCCTCGCACTGGGTGCTGGGCGTGCCCTGGGACATGGTCAGCCGCGCCCGGCGCCGCGGCGGCCGGGCCGAGGCCGACATGGAGGCGATGGTCCGGATCAACGTCAACCGGCTTCTGGGCATCGGCCGCACCGCCGGGCTGGTGCTGGTGGCCGGGGCGTTCTTCACCTATACCACACTGGCGGTGCTGGGCTTTTTCTACGGCAACCAGTTCTGCCAGGCGCTGTTTCTGCTGCTGTTCCCGCTCAGCCTCGTGTTCCTGTGGTCGCTGGCGACCGCGCGCCGGATCGAGGCCGGCGCGTCGACGGGCGAGGCGCTTTACGCCCGTCTCGTCGGGCACCGCCGCCGGGTGCAGGGCACCGGTTTCGTGGCGATACTGGTCACCGCGCTCTGGGGCATGTTGCAGAACTTCCAGGCCTCGGTTCTGGGCGGTTGACAACGCCGCGGGGCGGGGTAGGTCAGCGCGGGTGACACGACCCGACCACATCCTGTGTTCCGGCGCCCCCGAGGGGTTCGACGCGCTGGTGCTCGCCCGCGAACTGGCGCGGGGCGCGCCGGTCATCCACGTCGCGCGCGACGACAGGCGGATGGCGGCGATGCGCGCTGCGCTGGCGTTCTTCGCGCCCGAGGCCGTGGTGCTGACCTTCCCGGCCTGGGATTGCCTGCCCTACGACCGCGTCTCGCCCAATCCCGATGTCGCCGCGGCGCGGATGGCGACGCTGGCGGCGCTGGCGCAGGGCGCGGTGCCGGGGCCTTTCGTGCTGCTCACCACGCTGTCGGCGGCGATGCAGAAAGTGCCGGCGCGCGAGGTTCTGCGCGCCGCGGCCTTCCATGCCCGCGTCGGCGGACGCGTCGATGAAACGGCGCTGCGCAACTTCTTGGCGCGCATGGGATTTTCGCAAACGCCCACGGTGACGGAACCGGGCGATTTCGCGATCCGCGGCGGCATCTTCGACATCTATCCGCCGGGCCAGGGCGGGCCGGTGCGGCTGGACCTGTTCGGCGACGTGCTCGACGGCGCGCGGCGCTTCGACCCGGTCACCCAGCGCACCACCGAAAAGCTGCATGCGGTGGAGCTTGCGCCGGTCTCCGAGGTGATCCTCGACGAGGCCGCGATCACCCGGTTCCGGCAGAACTACCGGCTGGAATTCGGCGCGGCGGGCAGCGACGATCCGCTTTACGAGGCGGTGAGCGCGGGCCGCAAGCACGCCGGGATGGAACACTGGCTGCCGTTCTTCCACGACCGGCTGGAGACGCTGTTCGACTACCAGCCCGAGGCCGCGGTGCTGATCGACGAGCAGGTCACGCCGCAGCGGCTGTCACGCTGGGAAGGGATCGAGGACCAGTACGACACGCGGCTTGAGGCGATGCGCCGCAAGGACCGGCTGGACACGGTCTACAAGCCCTGCCCGCCGGGGCTTCTCTATCTCGACGAGGCCGGCTGGAACGCGGCGCTGGCGGGCCGCCGCGCGGTGCAGCTGGGCACGCTGCCGCAGCCCACCGGCCCCGGCGCGATCGATGCCGGCGGCCGGGTGGGGCGCAATTTCGCGCCCGAACGCCAGGACGAGAAGACCAGCCTTTTCGGGGTCCTGGCCGATCATCTTCGGGACCGGCGCAAGGCCGGCAACGTGGTGCTGGCCAGCTATTCCGAGGGCGCGCGCGACCGGTTGCAAGGGCTGTTGGAAGACGAGGGCCTCGGCGGCGCCGTCGCCGTCGCCGATCATCGCGGGATCAGTGGCACCGGCGGGCTCTACCTTGCCGTCTGGCCGCTGGAGGCGGGGTTCGAGGGCCCGTCGGACGAGGGCCGGCTCACGGTGGTCGCCGAACAGGACGTGCTCGGCGACCGGCTGATCCGTGCGCCGAAAAAACGTCGCAAGGCCGAGAACTTCCTGACCGAGGCCCAGACACTGTCGCCGGGCGATCTGGTGGTGCATGTCGATCACGGCGTCGGCCGCTACCGCGGGCTGGAGACGATCACCGCGCTCGGCGCGCCGCATGAATGCGTCTGGCTGGAATATGCCGGCGGCGACCGGCTGTTCCTGCCTGTGGAAAACATCGACCTGCTCAGCCGCTACGGCCACGAGGAGGGCCTGCTCGACAAGCTCGGCGGCGGCGCCTGGCAGGCGAAGAAGGCGAAACTGAAGGAGCGGATCCGCCAGATCGCCGACCGGCTGATGCGGATCGCCGCCGAACGCCACCTGCGCAAGGGCCGGGTGATGGAGCCGCCCGAGGGGCTGTGGGACGCGTTCTGCGCGCGCTTTCCCTATACCGAGACCGACGACCAGCTGCAGGCGATCGACGAGGTGCTGGCCGATCTCGCCTCGGGCACGCCGATGGACAGGCTGATCGTCGGCGATGTCGGCTTCGGCAAGACCGAGGTGGCGATGCGCGCGGCCTTCCTCGCGGCGATGTCGGGGGTCCAGGTGGCGGTGATCGCGCCCACCACGCTTCTGGCGCGGCAGCATTTCAAGACCTTCGCGGAGCGGTTCCGGGGCATGCCCGTGACCGTGCGGCCGCTGTCGCGCTTCGTCTCGGCCCGCGACGCGACGGCGACGCGCGAGGGGCTGGCGGACGGCACGGTGGACATCGTGATCGGCACCCACGCGGTGCTCGCCAAGGGCGTGCGGTTCGCCAATCTCGGCCTTCTGGTCGTTGACGAGGAACAGCATTTCGGTGTCGCCCACAAGGAGCGGCTGAAGGAATTGCGCTCGGAGATCCATGTCCTGACGCTGACCGCCACGCCGATCCCGCGCACCCTGCAGATGTCGCTCACCGGGGTGCGCGACCTGTCGATCATCGCCACCCCGCCGGTCGACCGGCTGGCGATCCGCACCTATGTGTCGGAATTCGACGCGATGACGATCCGCGAGGCGCTGTTGCGCGAGCATTACCGCGGCGGCCAGTCCTTCTTCGTCGTGCCGCGCATCGCCGACCTGCCCGAGGTCGAGGCGTTCCTGCGCGACGAGGTGCCGGAGATCAGCGTGGTGGTGGCGCATGGCCAGATGCCGGCCGGCGAGCTCGACGACCGGATGAACGCCTTCTACGACGGCAGGTACGACGTGCTGCTGGCCACCACGATCGTCGAATCCGGGCTCGACATCCCGACCGCGAACACGATGGTGATCCACCGCGCCGACATGTTCGGGCTGGCGCAGCTCTACCAGATCCGCGGCCGGGTCGGGCGCGCCAAGGTGCGGGCCTACTGCTTCCTGACGACGAAGCCGCGCGCGCCGCTAACCCCGCAGGCGGAAAAGCGGCTGCGGCTGCTGGGCAGCCTCGATTCGCTTGGCGCGGGCTTCAACCTCGCCTCGCAAGACCTTGATCTGAGGGGCGCGGGCAACCTTCTGGGCGAAGAACAATCGGGCCATATCCGCGAGGTCGGCTACGAGCTCTACCAGGCGATGCTGGAGGATACGATCGCCCGGCTGCGCGCCGGCGAGATCGCGACGGTCGAGGATGACGGGCAATGGGCGCCGCAGATCAACCTCGGCGTTCCGGTCCTGATCCCCGAGTCCTACGTGCCCGATCTCGATGTCAGGCTGGGGCTTTACCGGCGATTGTCCACGCTGCACACGAAGGTCGAACTGGAAGGCTTTGCCGCCGAACTGATCGACCGGTTCGGCGAGGTGCCGAAAGAGGTCAACACGCTGTTGCTGGTCGTGCGGATCAAGACGATGTGCAAGCGCGCCGGGATCGGCCGGCTCGACGGCGGGCCGAAGGGCGCGGTGATCCAGTTCCACAACGACAGATACGCCGATCCCGCCGGGCTGGTGGATTACATCCAGCGCCAGAACGGGCTGGCCAAGGTCAAGGACAACAAGCTGATCGTGCGGCGCGACTGGGCCGGCGAGGCCGACCGGATCAGGGGCGCCTTCGCCATCGCCCGCGACCTCGCGCAGCAGGCGTCCGGCGACAGGCCGAAGGCGGCGCGCTGACCGGCCGCCCGGGTTCGATTTTGGTCGGGAAATATCCTCGGGGGGCGGCGCCGCAGGCGCCCGGGGGGCAGACAGCCCCCCGCCGCGGCGGTCACACCCCGCGCACCGTCCGCCGCATCAGCGCCCAGGCCAGGCCCGAACAGGCCAGCGTGCCGATCAGGATCGGCCGCGCCGTGCCGTCGAAGGCCAGCCCGATCGGCACCGCGATCGCCACCGACACCGCGGTGGAAATCGCCGAGACGACCGAGGCGGTGGTGCCCGCGATATGGCCCATCTTCGCCATTGCCAGCGCGTTGAGATTGCCGAAGGTCAGGCCGGCCATCAGAAAGACGCTGGTCGCCCAGCCGAAGAACGCCCGAAAGGCCGCCCAGCCGGGCAGGAGGCCGCCCCACAGCGCCGCCAGCATCGCCGCCGAGATCGCCGTTTGCAGCGCATAGGCCGTCAGCGCCAACCTGCGCATCCCCAGCCGCATCACCAGTTGCGCATTGGCGATGGTTCCGACCCCCGAGATCAGCGCCATCGCCGCGAACCAGATCGGAAAACTCTCGCCCTTTCCGTAGGTTTCGGCGAACAGTTGCTGCGCCGAGGCCAGCAGCGCCAGCATCTGGCCGAAGCCCAGCGTCAGCACCGCGGTGTAAAGCCGCACGTCGCGGTCGCGCAGCACCTCGGCCATCGCGGCGCCGATGGCCGGCAGCCGCAGCGGGCGGCGGGCGGCGGGCGGCAGGGTTTCGGGCTGGCGCAGCATCAGCCAGCCAAGCCCGGTCAGCGCGAAGGCCACGAAGGCGGCGAAGATGCCGCGCCAGCCGGCGAAACCGGCAATCGCCTGGCCCAGCGCCGGCGCCACCGCCGGGATCAGGATGAAGATCGTCATCACGAAGGAGGTGACGCGCGCCATCTCGCGCCCGGCGTAGAGGTCGCGCACCAGCGCCAGCCCGGCGATCCGCGGCCCCGAGGCGCCCAGCCCCTGCAACAGCCGCGCCAGCAGCAGCATCTCCAGCGTCTGCGCCAGCGCCGCCAGCAGCGACCCCGCGACATAAAGCCCGACCCCCGCCGCGATCGTCGGCCGCCGCCCGATCGCATCGGCGACCGGGCCGACGAACAGCGTGCCAAGCCCGAGGCCGAGCACGAAGCTGGTCAGCACCAGTTGCGCGCGGTTCGGCGCCTCGGGGGCAAGCTCGTCCGCGATGGCGGGCAGGGCGGGCAGCATCGCGTCGATGGAAAACGCCACCATCGCGAAGAGCAGGGCGAGCATCGCGGTGAATTCCGGCAGCGGCAGGCGGCGCGCGGCGGCTGCCGCGATGTGGCTCACGCGGCACCGCCGGCGGCGAGTTCGTCGATCACCCGAAGCCACAGGTCGGGCGGTTGCGCGCCCTCCACCGCGTGGCGGCCGCCGACGAGGAAGGTGGGCACGGCGCGCACCCCGCGGGCGCGGGCATGGGCGTCGCGCGCGGCGATCTCGTCGCGGTCGGCCTCGCCGGCCAGCAGCATCTCCAGCATCGCGCGGTCGAGCCCGGCCGAGGCCCCGACATCGGCCAGCACCGCGGCGTCACCGATGTCGCGGCCCTCGCTGAAATGGGCGCGGAACAGCGCGGCGACGACCGCGGTCTGCCGGCCCTCCAGCCCCGCCCAGTGGATCAGGCGGTGCGCGTCGAGCGTGTTGGGGGTGCGCGCGATGGCGGCGAGGTTCAGCGCCAGGCCGGCCTCTTCCGCCGCCGCGACGACCGGCGCATAGGCCCGCACCGCGCCGTCGCGGCCGCCGAACTTGGCCTCCAGGTAGGCGGCCCGATCCATGCCGCCGGCGGGCATGTCGGGGTTGAGCTGGAACGGATGCCATTCGACCCGGAACGGGTGATCGGGGCGCGCCTCCAGCGCGCGGTCCAGCCGGGCCTTGCCGATATGGCACCAGGGGCAGATCGGATCGGAAAAGATATCCAGCGTGATCATGGGCTTGCCTCCCAGGTCTTGCGCAGCGCGCGACGGTCGATCTTGCCCGTCGCGGTCTGCGGCAGGGCGGGCAGCGGACGGTAGAGCCGCGGCTGCTTGTAGCGCGCGAGGCAGGTTTCGGCATGGGCGGCGAGCGCCGGCTGCTGCGCCGGGCCGGTATGGGCGAGGCCGATCACCCGCACGCCGGGCCTGACCTCGACCTCCACCGCCGCGACCTCGCCGGCCCCGGCACAGGTGGCCATCGCCGCCTCGATCTCGAGCGGCGAGACCCGGATGCCGCCGGCATTCATCATGTCGTCGTCGCGGCCAAGATAGGCGATCGCGCCGTCCTCGGCCATCGTCACCGTGTCGCCGGTCACGAACCACGCGCCGCTGTAGCGCGCCGCCGTCTCTTCCGGCGCGCCGAGATAGCCCAGGAACAGGCCCGGATCGTCGCGATGCACGGCGAGGATGCCGGGCGCGCCGCGCGGCACCGGCGCGCCGTCGGGGCCCAGAACCGCGACGCTGCGGCCCGGCTGCGGCCAGCCGATCGCGCCCGGCGGCGCCGGCCGGCCCGGCGCGGCGGAGACGAAGGTGGA
>CAYUXM010000120.1:0-9445 GCA_964448765.1 uncultured Rhodobacterales bacterium | reverse complement strand
GGGGGCCGGGCATGATCGGCCGCGTCGCCGGCATCATCCTGCACCGCGGCCCCGACCAGGTGCTGATCGATGTCGCGGGGCTTGGTTATGTCGTCCATGTCTCGCAGCGCACCGCGGCGGCGCTGCCGCCGGTGGGCGCGCCGGTGGCGCTGTATACCGACCTGATCGTGCGCGAGGATCTTCTGCAGCTGATCGGCTTCCCGACGATGCTGGAGCGGGAATGGCACCGGCTGCTGATGTCGGTGCAGGGCGTGGGCGCGAAAGTGTCTGTCGCGCTTCTTGGCACGCTGGGCGCCGACGGGCTGGGCCGGGCGATCGCGCTTGGCGACTGGGGCAGCGTCAAGGCCGCGCCGGGGGTGGGGCCGAAGCTGGCGCAGCGGATCGTGATGGAACTGAAGGACCGCGCGCCGGCGGTGATGGCGCTGGGCGGCGATCTGTCGGTCGCGTTGACCGAGGCCGAGGCCGCGCCCGCCGCCGCGGCGAGCCCGGCCCCGGCGCCGGCGAAACCGGCGGGCCGCGCCGCGCCCGATCCGCGGTCCGCCGCGACGGCCGAGGCGCTGTCGGCTCTGGCCAATCTCGGCTACGGCGCGGCCGAGGCGGCGCAGGCGGTTGCCACGGCCGCCGAGGGCGAGGACGCGGGCGACACCGCGCGGCTGATCCGCGCCGCGCTGAAGCGCCTCGCGCCGAAGGGCTGACCCGATGACCGATCCCGATCCCGCGCTCCGCCCCGACCCGCTGCCCGAGGACCAGGACCGCGCGCTGCGCCCGCAGCGGCTGGACGACTTCGTCGGCCAGGCCGAGGCGCGCGCGAACCTGCGCGTTTTCATCGAGGCGGCGCGGCGCCGCGGCGACGCGATGGACCACACGCTGTTTCACGGGCCCCCCGGCCTCGGCAAGACGACGCTGGCGCAGATCATGGCCAAGGAACTGGGGGTGGGGTTCCGCATGACCTCGGGCCCGGTGCTGGCCCGCGCCGGCGACCTTGCCGCGATCCTGACCAATCTGGAGGCGCGGGACGTTCTGTTCATCGACGAGATCCACCGCCTGAACCCGGCGGTGGAAGAGGTGCTGTATCCCGCGCTGGAGGATTTCGAGCTGGATCTGGTGATCGGCGAGGGGCCGGCGGCGCGCACCGTGCGGATCGAGTTGCAGCCCTTCACGCTGGTCGGCGCCACCACCCGGCTGGGGCTGCTGACGACGCCGCTGCGCGACCGGTTCGGCATCCCCACAAGGTTGCAGTTCTACACCGTCGAGGAGCTTGATCGCATCGTCGCCCGCGGCGCCCGGCTGATGGGGGTGGAGGCCGAGCCGGAGGGCACGATGGAAATCGCCCGCCGCGCCCGTGGCACGCCGCGCATCGCCGGCCGGCTGCTGCGCAGGGTGGCGGATTTCGCGCTGGTCGAGGGCGGTGGCCGGATCACCCGCGCGGTGGCCGACGGGGCGCTGACCCGGCTGGGCGTCGACCGGATCGGCCTCGACGGCGCCGACCGCCGCTACCTCGGGCTGATCGCCGAGCATTACGGCGGCGGCCCGGTGGGGGTGGAGACGCTGGCCGCCGCGCTGTCGGAGGCCCGCGACGCGATCGAGGAGGTGATCGAGCCCTACCTCTTGCAACAGGGCCTGATCGCGCGCAGCCCGCGCGGCCGGATGCTGACCCGCACCGCCTTCGCCCATCTCGGCCTGCCCGCGCCGAAGGCGCCGGGGCAGGGCGAATTGTTCGACGGCTAGCGCGGCGGGGCAAGGATGGATCGAACCGCCGGGAGTATGGACGCGGAGGCTTCGGAAGGCGCGCTGGAGGCGTTGTCGGCGCTCGCCGTCAGGGTCGCGGGGCTTTATTCCGAACGGTTCGGCGCGCCGGATGACGCCCGCTTCGCCCTGATGAAACTGGCCGAGGAGACCGGTGAGTTGACCGGCGCGTGGCTGCAGCTGCAGGGCGAGGGGCGCGGGACCGCCTCGCGCGACGACCTCGCCGACGAGATCGCCGATGTGCTGGGCTTCCTGCTGGTTCTCGCCGCGCGCGAGGGCATCGACCCGGCCGCGGCCCTGCGGCGGAAATGGGGCGGGTATCTCTAGCCGCGCCGGCCCGGCTTGCGGGGGCCGGAACGCGGGGCTAGCCTGACCGGTGCAACGAGGAAACCACTCCGGCCGCCATGACGCCCGCCCAGATCGAACAGCTCTTCACCCGGTCCGACGGCGCGTTCCTCTGCGCCCGCTGGGGCCGGCCGGTGGTGCCGGTGGTGTTCGGCGTGGCCGACGAGACGCTGGGCATCCTCAAGGGCGCGGTGGAGGCGGTGGTGGCGCTGGCCGGCCATGGCATGGCCGAAACCGACCCGGAGCTTGGTGCGAACTACCTGGTGTTCTTCTGCCGCGACTGGGAGGAGCTTCTGGCGGTGCCCGATCTCGACCGTCTGGTCGAGGGTCTGGGCCCGCTGGTGGCGCGGCTGAACGAGGCCGGCGCGAACCAGTACCGGGTGTTCCGCTTCGACGCGGGCGGCGCAATCCGCGCCTGTTTCGCCTTCGTGCGGATGGACGGGGAAATGGAACAGGTGCCCGCCGAGGTGCTGGCGCTGAACCAGGCGGTGCAGATGATCCTGCTGTGGTCCGACCGCGCCTTCGCCGAGGTCGGCCCGCTGGCCCGCGCGCCGGGCGGCGAGGGCGAACTGGGCCGGGTGATCCTGCGCCCCGACATCGCCGGGGTGATCCGCGCGGCCTACGACCCGGTGCTGCCCGCGGCCTCGCAGGATGCCAGCCACGCGCTGCGGCTGGCGGCGCGGGCCGGGCGGCTGGCCTGAACGACGCGACCGCCGAAGGTCTGGCTTGGCCGGCACCGGCGCGGCGCTAGACTGCGCCTTCGGTGAAACTCGCGGCACGGTTGCCGCGCGTGGTGACGGTCGGCCATGGTTCTGCGCGCCTCGATGATCCTGTTGTGTCTGGCGGCCGGCCCGGTGGCGGGCGCGGATGGCCCGATGATCCTGTCGGCCAAGAAATGGCTGGCGTGGCGGGGCTACGAGGTCGGGCTGGCGGACCGGGTGCTCGATCCGGTGACCCTGGCGGCCGTCGCCGCCTACCGGGCCGACTGGGGGCTGCCGCCGGGCGGGTTCGACCGCGCGCTCTACGCCCACCTTTCGGGCCGCCACCCGGCGACGCGGCAACGCCATATCCGGACCGCCGGCGTGGTCTGCCCCCTGTCCGAACGGATGCCGAGGGCGCGGGAGCGGATCATCCTGGAGGGTCGCTGCCCGGCGCCCGGACGCCCCGGCGACGGCCGGCTGGAATGGGTCTGGCTGCACGAGGGCCGGATCGTGCGGCGCGTCTACGAAGGCCCGTTCGTCGGCGAGCGCCTGCTCGGCCCCGGCCGCCTGACCGACAGCCGCTGGGGCAGCTACGAGGGCGAATTCCGCAACGGTGCGATGACCGGCGAGGGCGTGCTGGTGCGGCTGGACGGCAGCCGCCACGCCGGGTTCTTCCGCGACGGCCGGCCCGAGGGCCCGGGCCGGGCGACGGCGCCGGACGGATCCTGGGCCGAGGGCTGGTTCACCGGGGGCCGGATCGAGGGGCCGGGCACGGCCGGCTGGCCGGACGGCCGCCGCTACGACGGGCCGTTCGTCGCCGGCGAGATGCATGGCGCGGGCCTGCTCACCGGCCCGGACGGGGCCCGCCTGCGCGTGCGGTTCGACCGCGGCGCGGTCGTGGGCGCGGCCGTCCCCCTTGCCGGCGACTGAGCCGGCGGGCCGCCCGGCCGGGCTTGCGCGCCGGCCCGGCCCGTGCGAGGCCCGTGTGAAACACCGGAGGCGCCGCCATGGCTTTCGCGACCAGCGTTCGGGTCTACTACGAGGATACCGACCTTGCCGGCATCGTCTACTATGCCAATTACCTGAAGTTCATCGAACGCGCCCGCAGCGACTGGGTCGAAGCCCTGGGCATCGACCAGGCGCGGCTGCGGGACGAGGCCGGCATCGTCTTCGCCGTGCGGCGGGTTGAGGCCGACTACCTGTCCCCGGCGCGGTTCGGCGACCGGCTGCGGGTGACGGTGGCGCCGGTCGCGGTGACCGGCGCGCGCATCGTGCTGGACCAGGAGGTGTGGCGCGGCGAGGATCGGCTGTTCGCCGCGCGCGTCACGCTGGTCTGCCTGACGGCGGCGGGCGGCGCGGCGCGGGTTCCGGCGGCGATCCGCGCACGCCTGGCGCCCGGCCCGGCATAGGACCGCCGGGGCGCCCGCCGCCGCCCACGCGGTTGTGTTGGCATTCGCGCCGAAACTCCCGTATTGTGGCGCGAAAGCGAAGCCGTGCGACGACACGGCCGGACCGGCAGGAACAGACCGAGCGGAACCATGGAAACCGAAGCCCTTCATATGGCCGGGGAGATCGATTTCTCCCTGATCGCGCTGTTCGCGCGCGCCTCGCTGACGGTGCAGATCGTCATGCTGCTTCTGATCGCGGCCAGCATCTGGTCGTGGAAGATCATCGTGCAGAAGTTCATCGCCTACCGCGCCGCGCGGGCCGAGGCGGAGGTCTTCGACGCCGCGTTTTGGTCGGGCGAACCGCTTGACGAGTTGTTCGAGACCGTGGCGCAGGCCCCGCAGGCCGCGCCGGAGAAGATCTTCGTCGCCGGGATGGCGGAATGGCGGCGCAGCCACCGGCAGGACGGCGGGCTGATCGCCGGCGCGCAGGCCCGGATCGACCGGTCGATGAACGTGGCCATCGCCAAGGAGGCAGAGCGGCTGAACGGCGGGCTGCCGTTCCTCGCCACCGTGGGCTCGACCGCGCCCTTCGTCGGGCTGTTCGGCACGGTCTGGGGTATCAAGGTTGCCTTCGAGGAGATCGCGATGTCGCAGAACACCTCGCTCGTGGTCGTCGCGCCGGGCATCGCCGAGGCGCTGCTGGCCACCGGGCTGGGCCTTCTGGCGGCGATCCCGGCGGTGGTCTTCTACAACAAGCTGTCCTCCGACAGCGACCGGATCGTCGGCGGCTACGAGGCCTTTGCCGATGAATTCGCCACGATCCTGTCGCGGCAGCTGGACGCGGACTAGGCCATGGCGATGAACGTCTCATCGGCATCGGGCGGGGGCGGCGGGCGCCGCCGCCGCGCCGGGCGCGGCCGGCCGCGGGTGATGTCGGAAATCAACGTCACGCCCTTCGTCGACGTGATGCTGGTCTTGCTGATCATCTTCATGGTCGCCGCGCCGCTGTTGACCGTGGGGGTGCCGCTGGACCTGCCGCAGACCTCCGCGCAGGCCGTGCCGACCGACCAGGAAGAACCGCTGGCGCTGTCGATCGACCGCGAGGGCGCGATCTTTCTGCAGGACACGGGCCTCGCGGATGACGAGCTTCTGCCGCGCCTCGCCGCCGTCGCCGCCGAACGCGCGTCGGACCGGATCTACCTGCGCGCCGACGGGTCGGTGCCCTATGCGCGGGTGGCGCAGGTGATGGGTGCGCTGAACGCCGGCGGGTTTTCCGATATCGTGCTGGTGACCGACGGGGACGGGCCGGGCTTCGGCGCGGCGGGGAACTAGGGGCGCCATGCGATGGAGCGGGGCGAGACCATCGGCCTGGCGGTTTCGGGGGGCGCGCATGCGGCGCTGATCCTGTGGGTCGCGCTGGGCGATCTGCTGTTCCGGCCGCCGCCGCCGCGGCCCGTCGAGATCGCCGATGTCGCGATGATCAGCGAGGCGGAGTTCCGGGCGCTGACCGCCGTCGCCGCCGCCGCGCCGCGCGCCGCGCCCGAGGCGCCCTCGGCCCCCGAACTGCCCGACACGACCGATGCCGCGCCCGCCCCCGCGTCCGATACCCGCGCCGCGCTGCCGCCGCAGCCGGCCCTGCCGGAAGAGGCGGTGCCCGACGCGGCGCCTGACGTGCTGGCGCTGGCGCCGCCGCAGGCCGAGGTGCGGGACGCGCCGCCGAACCCGATCCTCGCGCCGGTGATCGAGCCTGACGAACAGGTGCTGCCCGAGATCAGCCCGCGCCCGCAGCCCCGGCCGGCGCCGCGCGTCGCGCCCACGCCGTCGGACGCGCCGGCCCCCGATGCCGCGCCCGCGCCCGACACCCTCGCCGCGACCCGGCCCGAGGAGGCCGCGGAGCCGGCGGAAGAACCCGCGCCCGAACGGGAGGCCGCCGCGCCCGAGGAGGCCGGGACGACTCTGCCCTCAGAAGCGATTGAGGATATATCGGCCGACGAGGTGGCAAGCTCTGCGCCCTTGACCTCGCTGCGTCCCCGCGCCCGTCCGACCGCGCGCCCGGTCGCGGAGACGGCAGCCGAAGCGGCGCCTGAAATCGAGGATCCCGTCGATCCGGTCGCCGATGCTCTGGCCGAGGCGCTAGGCGAAACGACACAGGCGGCCACGGCCGGGGCCCAGGGGCGGATCGGAAACCGCATCTCGCAAGGGGAGATTGACGACCTGGTGCGCTGGTATGAGCGCAACCTTTGCTGGACGAAGCCCGATCCCACAACCTTGGCCGGCCGTACCACTGTCACGATCGCCGTCTCCATGGACCTGCGCGGCAAGGCCATTGCCGATAGCATTCGCCTGATCGAACCGGAGGGACCGATGGAACCCGAAGTCCGCACTGCGTATGGCGCCGCCCGACGGGCCATCCTGAAGTGCAATGCACATGAGTTCCCGCTATCAACGGACAAATACGACCAGTGGAAGAATCTGGAGATCGTGTTCAGGCCGAACCGATGATGCGGCTACGATGACCTTTCAGACCCCCGCCCAAAGGACCGTTGTGCCCATGCCCCGCCTGTTGACGATCGCCCGCCTAGTCTTCTGCCTCGCCCTTGGCCTTGCCGCCCCGGCCGCACTGGCCCAGGACGGCCCGCTGCGGATCGAGATCACCGAGGGCGTGATCGAGCCGATGCCGGTGGCCGTGCCCGCCTTCCTGGCCGAGACGGCGGGGGCCGACGTGATCGCCGCCGATGTCACGCGGGTGGTGGCGGCCGACCTCGTCGGCACCGGCCTGTTTCGCGAGATCCCGCGCGAGGCGCATATCGCGCGGGTGACAAGCTTCGACGCGCCGGTGGCCTGGGGCGACTGGCGCGCGATCAATACCGAGGCGCTGGTGACCGGCGCGGTGGGGCTGGCGGGCGACGGCCGGATCGTCGTGAAGTTCCGGCTGTTCGACGTGGTGTCCGGCCAGCCGCTGGGCGACGGGCTGCAATTCGCCGGCCCGCCCGGCCAGTGGCGGCGGATGGCGCACAAGGTGGCCGACGCGGTCTATTCCCGGATCACCGGCGAGGGCGGCTATTTCGACAGCCGGGTGGTTTTCGTCGCCGAAAGCGGGCCCAAGAACGAGCGGCTGAAGCAGCTTGCGATCATGGATTACGACGGCGCGAACCTCGGCTACCTGACCGATACCTCGACGATCGTGCTGGCGCCGCGGTTCTCGCCCGACGGCGCGCGGGTGCTCTACACCACGTTCGAGACCGGCTTTCCCCGGATCAAGCTGCTCGACATCGGTTCGGGCATTGCCCGCCCGCTGGCCGAACAACCCGGCACGATGACCTTCGCGCCGCGGTTCTCGCCCGACGGGGCGCGGGTGGTCTATTCGCTCGAACAGGGTGGCAACACCGATCTTTGGGTGATGGAGATCGCCAGCGGCCGCGCCGCCCGGCTGACCAACGCGCCCTCGATCGAGACCGCGCCCTCGTTTTCGCCCGATGGCAGCCGGATCGTCTTCGAAAGCGACCGGTCGGGCACCCAGCAGCTTTACATCATGCCCACGGCCGGCGGCGCGGCGGAGCGGATCAGTTTCGGCCAGGGCCGCTACGGCACGCCGGTCTGGTCGCCACGCGGCGACATGATCGCCTTCACCAAGCAAAACGCCGGGCGGTTCCACATCGGCGTGATGCGCACCGACGGCAGCGAGGAACGGCTGCTGACCGCCTCGTTCCTCGACGAGGGGCCGACATGGGCACCGAACGGCCGGGTGATCATGTTCACCCGCGCCACCGCCGGGGCGACGGGGGAACCCGCGCTCTATTCCGTCGACATCTCGGGGCGCAACCTGCGCCGGGTGCCGACGCCGGCGGCGGCCTCCGACCCGGCGTGGTCGCCGCTGCTGCCGTGAAACGCCGCCCGCGGGCCGTTTCCAAAACCCCGCGCGGCTGGTATCGTGACGCCATCGAGCAAACCCCGACCCACAATAAGACAGGCGGACCCACAATGAGAATCCAGACCACGGCCCTGATCCTGATCGGCGCGATGGCGCTGTCGGCCTGCAGCGGGCCGAACCGTTTCGGCTTTGGCGGCCCCGGCGCGGCCGGCGCCAGCGCGGCGGCCGGCCCCGGCGGCATCGACATGTCGGACCTGGGCGACCCGTCGAACCCCGACAGCCTCGCGCATTTCCGGCAGGTGGTGGGCGACCGGGTGCTGTTCGCCATCGACCAGTCGGTTCTGGGCGACCAGGCGCGCAGCACGCTGATGGGCCAGGCCGCCTGGCTGAACGCGCGCCCGGCCGTCAACGTCATCGTCGAGGGCCATGCCGACGAACAGGGCACCCGCGAATACAACCTCGCGCTGGGCGCGCGCCGGGCCAATTCGGTGCAGGAATTCCTGATCTCGCAAGGCGTGGCGGCGAACCGGATCCGCACCGTGTCCTACGGCAAGGAACGTCCGATCGAGGTCTGTTCCGACGAGGCCTGCTATGCCCAGAACCGCCGCGCGGTGACCGTGCTCACCGCCGGGCCGGGCAGCTGACGGGGGCGGGCATGCCGAACCGCCAGCTTCTTCCCCTCGCTCTGGTCGCGGCGCTGGCCCTGCCCGCCGCCGCGCCGGCGCAGGACCGCGCCGCGACGCTGGCCGACATCCGCGCGGAACTGTCGGTTCTGGCCGGCGACATCCAGGCCTTGCGGGCCGAACTGCTGACCGGCGGAACGGCGGCGCTGCAGGGTGCGGGCGGCGGCACCGCGCTGGCAAGGCTGGCGGGGATGGAGGCGGCGCTGGCCCGGCTGACGGGGCAGACCGAGGCGCTGGGCAACCGGATCGACCGGATCGTGGCCGATGGCACCAACCGGATCGGCGATCTCGAATTCCGGCTGTGCGAGCTGGAAGAGGGTTGCGACATCGCCAATCTGCCGATCACAGCGCGGCTGGGCGGCGATCCCGGCACCACAGCGCCGGCCGGCCCGGGGGCGCTGCCGCCGGCCGATCCGGGCAGTGCGCCGGAACTGGCGATGTCGGAACAGGCTGATTACGACGCGGCGGTGGCGGCCTACGAGGCCGGCGCCTACCAGGAGGCCGCGGACCGTTTCGCGCGGTTTACCGAAACCTATACCGGCGGCCCGCTGACGGCGGATGCGGAATTCCTGCAGGGCGAGGCGCTGGCGGCGCTGGGCCAGACCGCCGCCGCGGCGCGATCCTACCTCGATGCCTTTTCCGGTGCGCCGGGCGGGCCGCGCGCGCCCGACAGCCTGCTGCGGCTGGGCCAGTCGCTGGGCGAACTGGGCC
>CAYUXM010000119.1:0-9484 GCA_964448765.1 uncultured Rhodobacterales bacterium | reverse complement strand
CAGTAGAACGCCTCGTCGGGATGCAGGTCGAGCCGGGCGGCCAGCCAGAGTTTCGCACCCTGCACCGCCGCGAACAGAAGCCAGAAGACGCGCGCCGTGCGCGCCGCCGCTTCCTCCGTCCTGTCCGCTTGCAAACCCATGCCGTGCTGTTCCGCTTGCCGCAGGCGCGGCACCCCGCGCGGCCCGCCCGTCGAACCCTGTCGGGCCGGTCTTGTCAAGGGATCGGCGGTTCGGGCCGACCTGTGGCGGTTACCCGATTCTAATCGATTCCATGTTCATTGGCCGCGCGCGGAGCAGGTGAAACCAAGGAACGGGCGCATGACGCAGCAGGGCCGAGACGTGACAGAGATGCGCAAGATCGCGACGGCGGCGGAGGGCGGCATCGCGGTGCCGGTTCTCTTCGCCGGGATCGTCACCCTCAGCGCGGGGCTTTTGTTCTTCGTGCAGCCGCTGGCCGCCAAACTGGCGCTGCCCTATCTGGGCGGCGCGGCGGCGGTCTGGACCACGGCGATGCTGTTTTTCCAGGCGGTGCTGCTGGCCGGCTACGGCTATGCCCATCTGCTGGCGACCCGCGCCGCGCCGCCCCTGCAGGTGGGGCTTCACCTGCTGGTGCTGGCCGCCGGCCTCGCGGTGCTGCCGATCGCCGTGCCGGCGGGCTGGGCCGTCGATCCCGGTGCCGATCCGGCGATCCAGACGCTGGTGTTCCTCGGCCTCGCCGTCGGCCTGCCGTTCTTCGCGCTGGCAGCAAACGCGCCGCTGATCCAGGCGTGGTATGCCCGCACCGGCGCGCGGCACGCGGGCGACCCCTACCACCTCTACGCCGCCTCCAACGCCGGATCGCTGGTGGCGCTGCTGGGCTTTCCGCTGGCGGCGGAGCCGCTGTTCGGCGCGCGCGCGATCTCGGGCGGCTGGGCGGCGGCCTATGCCGCGCTGATCGCCGGGATGGCGGCCTGTGGCCTCGCCAGCCTGCGCGGCGCGCCGCGCTACACCGCCGCCGCGCGCACCGGCACGGCCGGCGCCGGCCCGCGGCCTGCCGCGCTGCTGCACTGGGCGGCGCTGGGCTTCGTGCCCTCGTCGCTGCTGCTCGGCGCGACCTCGATCGTGACCACGGACCTTGGCTCCTTCCCGCTGTTGTGGGTGATCCCGCTGGCGCTGTTCCTGCTCACCTTCGTGATCGGCTTTTCCCGCTGGTATCGC
Organism: uncultured Rhodobacterales bacterium; assembly: GCA_964448765.1. Lineage (GTDB taxonomy): Bacteria > Pseudomonadota > Alphaproteobacteria > Rhodobacterales > Rhodobacteraceae > JANSXY01. Next base: position 8,287 of record CAYUXM010000119.1, on the reverse strand, counting down.
CCGCCGCCGGAGACCTCGGCGCGGATCGCGCTGGCCTGCGTGATCGCGCTGGCGGTGCCGGCGATGTTCGGCGTGGCCTTCCACATGAAGCTGGCCGGCTTCGGCTTCGTCCTTGGCGGGTTCTTCGTGATCGCGCTGCATTGCCATGCGCAGCTTTACGCGCTGCGCCCGGCGGCCGAATACCTGACGCCGTTCTATTTCGCGATGTCGGTCGGCGGCGTGCTGGGCGGGGTGTTCAACTCGCTGGTCGCGCCGGCGCTGTTCGACACCCACGCGGAATTCGAGATCACGCTGATCCTCGCCGCCTTCGTGATCGCCCTGCCGCTGGTCCGGGGTCTGCGCGGACCGCTGATCTGGGGCGGGGCGACGGCCGGGGCGGCGATGCTGGCCTATCTCGCCGCGGTTCGCAGCCCCCTGGCCGAGCGGATCGGCCCGGAACCGGAGCTTCTGGGCACGGTGCTTTACCTCTTCGCGGTGGCCGTCGCGCTGCTGCGTCCCGCCTCGGTGGCGGTGGCGATGCTGGTCACCGGGCTGTTCGTCGCCGGCATCGGCAAGGATGATGCGGTTCTGCGCGACCGCAGCTTCTTCGGCGCCTACAAGGTGATCGACGACGACGCGGTCGGCACCCGCACCCTGCGCCACGGCACCACGATCCACGGTGTCGCGGCGCTGCGCGATCTCGACGCGCCGCGTCCGGTGCCGCTGAGTTACTACCACCGGACCGGGCCGATGGCCCGCGCGCTGGCGCTGCTGTCGCCCGATGACGCGCGGATCGGCATCGTCGGGCTGGGCGTCGGCTCGCTGGCCTGCCATGCCCGGCCGGGCGAGGACTGGACCTTCTTCGAGATCGACCCGCTGATCGACCGGATCGCGCGCGACCCGGCGCTGTTTCCCTTCATGCCGGCCTGCGGCGCCGCGATGCCGACGATCCTGGGCGACGCGCGGGTGGAACTGGCCCGGATCGCCGGGCCGCGGTTCGACATGCTGGTGATCGATGCCTATGCCTCGGACGCGGTGCCGGTGCACCTGACCACGCTGGAGGCGGTGGAGCTGTATCTCGACCGGCTGGCCGACGACGGCGTCATCGTCTTCCACATCTCGAACCGCTACTACGATCTCGAACGCGTGCTGGCCGGCGCGGCGGACCGGCTCGGCCTTGCGGCGGCGGGCAAGCTGCACCGGCCCGGCCCGGACGCGCCGGCCGGCGCGCAGGTGTCGGAGGTCGTGGCGCTGGCCCGCGACGCGCGCACCCTCGATGCGCTGGTCGGGGGTGACGGCTGGGCGCCGCTCGGCACGGCCGGCGCGGTGCTGTGGACCGACGATTCCGCCAGCCCGCTGGCGGTGCTGCGGCGCTGAGGCGCGGCCCCGCGCGTCAGCCGCCCTCCGCGTCCTCGCGCACCGCGGTGCGGATCCGCTGCAGGATGTCGGGCCGCGCGGCCTGGATCCGGCTCCAGTTCGGGATGAACGGCGTCTCCATCGGGTTGTCGAGAAAGATGTTGCCGGCCTCGACGATATTGGCCGCGAACAGTTCCACGGCCTTTTCCTCGACATGACGATCCAGCGCGAGGCCGTTCATCTTGGCATCGTTGTAATACATCTCCAGCAGGTCGAGCGCGATCCGGTAGTAGGTGGCCTTCAGCGTGCGGAAATGCTCGGTCGAGAAGGTCACGCCATCGGTGGCGAGCTTGCGAAACAGCGCCTTGGAAATATCCATCGACATCCGCGCGAGGCCCTGCGAGGCATCGTCTTCCGACAGCGGCTGATGCTTGTGATCGTAGGTGTCGGCGATATCGGCCTGGCAGACCGCGTGGCGCGACAGGTTGCGCCAGACCTCCGACAGCACGCCGATCTCCAGCCCCCAGTCCGAGGGGATGCGCATGTCGGGCAGCATCGCGGTGCGCATCGCGAATTCGCCGGCCAGCGGGTAGCGGAAGGCGCGCAGGTAGTCGAGATAATCGTTCTGCCCGAAGCACTTCTGCAACGCCAGGATCAGCGGCGTGACCAGCAGCCGGGTGACCCGGCCACCCAGCTTCCGTTGCCCGATCCGGGCGTAATAGCCCTTGCAGAACTGGTAGGGAAACTCGGGGTTCGCGACCGGGTAGACCAGCCGGGTGAGCATCTCGCGCCGGTAGGAGACGATGTCGCAGTCATGCAGCGCCACCACGTCGGACCCGGCCGAGGCCAGCACATGGCCCATGCAGTACCAGACGTTGCGGCCCTTGCCGGCCTCGCCGGGCGCGAGATTGGCCGCGGCGAGATCGTCGTGGATCGCGCGCAGGCGGGGCCCGTCGTTCCACAGGATGTCGTGGCGCTGCGGCAGGCGCGCGAAATAGTCCCGCGCATGGGCGAACTGCGCCGCATCGGCCTGGTCGAGCCCGATGACGATGTGATCGACATAGCCGGCGCCCTGCAACTCGTCGACGATCCCGGCCAGCGCCGGCGTCTCCAGTTCGGAGTAGAGCGAGGGCAGGATCAGGGTGATCTTGCGCTTTTCGGCAAACAGGTTCAGCCGGCGTTCGAGATCCTCGACCGGGCGCTGGCCGAGGTTGTGGAGCGTGGCGACGCCGCCGCTTTGGTGAAAGTCCGACACGTGGCCTCCTATCCGGCAGGGGTGTGCAACTCGTCCAGCAGCGCGCCCAGCGCCGCGGCCCAGCCCGCCGGGCCGGGCAACGGCGCGCGCCGGATCCGCCCCGCCGCCTCGCCCGGCTGGCGCGGCAGGCCGGGATGGGCCGGGTTGGGCACGATCACCGCGTGGTCGGCGGCGTTCAGCATCGCGAGGTCGTTCGGCGCGTCGCCCAGCGCCACCGTCACCGCGCCCGCGCCGTAGCCCGCCACGACCTCGGCCATCCGGTCGGCCTTGGAGGCGCCGAAGGACAGCGTCAGGAACCGCCCGCCGGCCTCGGCGGTGATCCCCGCATCCGCCAGCGCGCGAAGAAACGCCGCGCGCTCGGCCGCGCTGCCGGAAAACACGCCGGGTTCGGAAAAGTCGCGGTCCTGCGCCCTGAGCGCGGCCTCGGGGCCAAGGCAGGTGCGGCGCGACAGGTCCGCCGCGCTCCAGTCCGAGAACCCGGCGAAGCGGGCGCGCAGCCCGGCCGGCAGCGCGGCCAGCGCGGCGCGGATCCTGTCATGCGTGCGCGCGGCACGGGGCCGGGTCTGCCCCGCGGGCAAAAGGCCCGCGCCGTTCTCGACGATCGCGGGGCAATCGGCAAAGCCCAGGTCGGCGCGCAGCGGCGCGATTTCCGCCGCGGTCTTGCTGCTGGCGAGGATCAGCGGGATGCCCGCCGCCCGCAGCCGCGACAGCAGCGGCAGGGCCGGCGCGTAGCCATAGCTTTCATGGTCGAGCAACGTGCCATCGAGATCGGTGAAGACGATCACGCGCGCGGTCATCGCGCCGCCCCGTTGCTGATCCAGCGCGACTGGTAGGGCGCCAGCGCGATGTCGCCGCGCAACTCGTCCACCCGCTCGCCCGACAGCAGGTCGTGCCAGTCGTTCCCGTCGATCAGGTTCAGCGCGGCGGCCGGGATCGTCACGGTTTCGGCGGTCACGTTGGCCAGGATGAAGATGCTTTGCGACCGGTCGAAGCTTTGCCGCCAGAAGCCGAAGATCGCGTCTCCAAGCTGCAGGGTGAACTGGGTGGCATTGGGATGGAACGCCGGCTGCCGCGCCCGCACCTTCAGCATCCGCTTCATCGCCGCGAAGACCTGCGCGGTGTCGCTGGCCGGATCGGCCAGCCGCGCCTCCAGCGTGGCATAGTCCCAGCGGTGGCGATTGATCGCGCGGTTGTAGCCCAGCTTGGCCACGCCCTCGCTGTCGTTGCGGGTGGCCAGCAGCGAATGGATGTAGAAGGCCGGAATCCCCTCCAGCGCCATCGCGATCGCCTGCGAACACAGGAACCGGGCAATGCCCATGTCGTCCGGCCCCGCGACGGTGCCCTGCAGCGCGTCGAACAGCGCGACGTTGAGTTCGTAGGGGCGTTCGGTGCCGTCGGCCATCCGCCGCATCGACACCAGCCCGCCAAAGCCGCGCACCGTCTCGATCATCCGCGCGATATCGACCTCGGGGATCAGCCCCTCGGCGGGCCGCAGCCCGATCCCGTCATGCGAGGCGGTGAAGTTGAAATAGGTGCAGCCCAGCTGCGCCGGCGGCATCGCCATCTGCCACGACCGCAGGTATTCCGACGTGCCGTTCAGCAGCGCGTGCAGGATCAGCGGCGGCAGCGAGAAATTGTAGACCGCATGCGCCTCGTTGCGGTTGCCGAAATAGCTCAGGTTCTCGGCATTGGGCACGTTGGTTTCGGTGATCAGGATCACCGGCGCCTCGTCGAAATCCAGCAACAGCCGGATCAGCCGCACGATCTCGTGGGTCTGGCGCAGGTGGATCGACGGCGTGCCGGGTTCCTTCCACAGGAAGGCCACGGCATCCAGCCGCACGGTGCGCACGCCCTTGTCGACGTGAAAGCGCAGAACGTCGAGGAACGCCTCCAGCACGTCCGGGTTGGAGAAATCGAAATCGACCTGGTCGTGGCTGAAGGTGCACCAGACATGGCGCGGGCCGTTCGCCGTTTCCACCCGCCGCAACAGCGGATGCGCGCGCGGCCGGACCACGGTGCTCAGGTCGTCGTCGGGATCGGCCTCGCGGAAGAACCGGTCATAGGGCGCGTGGCCCTGCAGGTAGGCGCTGAACCAGCCGCTCTGGCTGGAACAATGGTTGAGCACGAGGTCAGACATCAGGTCGAATTCCCCGGCGATCCGGCTGATATCCTCCCATGCGCCCAGCGCGGAATTGACCGCGTAATAGTCCGTCACCGCAAAGCCGTCGTCGGAGGTGAACGGAAAGAACGGCAGGATGTGGATCCCGGTGATCGCGTCGGCGAGGTAGCGGCGCGCGAAATCGCGCAACAGGTCCAGCGGCTTGTGCTCGCCGTCGGTGATCGAGTTGCCGTAGGTGATCACATAGGCGTCACGCTCGGACCACAGCGTGTTGCCGGGGTTTCGGCCGCGCCGGCGCGGCCGCCGGCCGTCGCGCCAGAACGCCCGCGCCAGCCGCTCGGCCAGCGCGGCGGCGTCGGCCTCGGGATAGATCGAGGCGACGAGCTGTTCCAGCCGCAGCCGCAGCATCCGCGGCATCAAGCCGCCCGGCGACCGGCCCTCCGGCCCCGCGCCGGGGGCCGAGTCCGCGGGCCGCGGCCCGCTCGGCATGGCATCGTCATGCTGCATTGCAGTATCTTGGGACAGGGTCTTGCGAATGGCAAGCTGCGCGCGCGGTGCGCCGCCGCCTGCGCGCGGCGCAAGGCGCGCGCGCGCCGCCCTCAGATCGGGCGGATCGCCTCGCCCATCAGCACGAACAGCGCGACGGCGGCATAGATGCACAGGAACACCACCACCGCCACGGCCTTCGACCATTCGCCGCGCCGCATCGTCTTGCCCATCGCGCCGCCGCCGCGGGACCGCGTCGTGCCCTGGCCGCTTTCGACGGCGCGCACGGCGACCGGGCGCAGGCTGTCGGCCGCGGCCGCGGCGGCCCGGCCGGCGCCGGCAGCGGCAGCGGGCTGGGCGGCCGGCGCGACCTTGGGGGCCGTTGCCGGCGCCGGCCGGGCCTGCGGTCGGTGCAGGCCGACAAGCTTGGGCGGCCCGGCCGGGCCGGCCGGCGGATAGGCCTGCGCCGGCGCCGGTTCGGCACGCAGCGGCGGCGCCGGCGCGGCGGCCGCCTTGTCGGGCAGCGCCGCCGGGGCGCGCGGCCGGGCCGCGGGCCCGGTCCCGGCGTCTGGGCTGGCCTCGGCCTCGGGGGCGAGGGCGCCGATCGACCGCGCGAGCCCCTTGGTGACGGCGCCGCTTTCGGAGACGCAGACGAAGCGGTCGTCCGGGCCCGCGGGCTTTTCCAGCAGGCCCGTTTCGGCCAGCGTCGCGCGGGCATCCTCGGCCAGCATCTGCAGATCCGGCGCAAGCCGCGACTTCACGTCCAGCACGTAGCGCGCCGCGCCGGCGCGGACCTGGCGCACGTCCTCCTCGTCCTCGGCGAATTCCAGCATCAGCGACATCACGTAGACGCCGAAATCCTCGGGCGAGAAGGCGCCGCGCTGCCGCGCCATCCGGGCATAGGCATCGTCCAGCAGGTCGAGGGTCGCGCCGTAGGGCGGCGCGATCAGCTGGGTGCTGAGATAGGTGGCCACGGCCCTGAGCGCCTCGCCATAGACGATGATGCGCATCAGGTCGTTGTTGGCCGAGGGCATTTCGCCGACGGCTCCGGCAACGATATCGCGTCTTGCCGCGTGCTTTACCAAGGCCTTCTCCGACTATGTTAACGCCGTCGCGGACCGCTGGCTGGCCGTCCCCGACGAAATATCCACAACCCAAACTCGCGGGCATCATAGCCGCGTGTGGGGCGGTTCTTCAACTCGCTTTGTCGAAAGGCCATGCACGAAAGGCGGAGGACTGCCCATCTTTGCGGCAATGCGGCGCGGCGGCCCGGCCCGGCCACCGCCCGCCATGCGGATATCGCCCGTCCGGGCCGGTCAGGCCGCCGCGCGGGCCAGCGCGCACTGGCTCCACAACGTGCTGAGAGCGCCGACCAGATGGTCGATATCGGCCTCGCTGTGCAGCGGCGAGGGCGTGAAGCGCAACCGCTCCGTCCCCTTCGGCACGGTGGGATAGTTGATCGGCTGCACGTAGATCCCGTAATCGCGCATCAGGATATCGGCGATCAGCCGGCATTTCACCGGGTCGCCGATCATCACCGGGATGATGTGGCTGGGATTCGGCAGATGCGGAATCCCATGGGCATCTAGCCGCGCGCGCAGTTGCGCGACGCGCTCGCGCTGCAACTGCCGTTCCGCGTCGGAGCGCTTGAGATGCGCGATCGAGGCCTGCGCGGCCGCGGCGACCGCCGGCGGCAGCGCGGTGGTGAAGATGAAACCCGAGGAAAACGAGCGGATGAAGTCGCACAGCGCCGCCGAGCCGGCGACATAGCCGCCCAGCACGCCATAGGCCTTGCCCAGCGTCCCCTCGATCAGGGTGATCCGGTCGGCCAGCCCCTCGCGTTCGGAAATCCCGCCGCCGCGCGGGCCGTAAAGCCCCACCGCGTGCACCTCGTCGAGATAGGTCATCGCGCCATGTTTCTCGGCGACCTCGACGATCTCGGCCATCGGGCAGATGTCGCCATCCATCGAATAGACCGATTCGAAGGCGACGATCTTCGGCGCATCGGCCGGCAGCGCGGCAAGCTTGCGGTCGAGGTCTTCGGGGTCGTTGTGCTTCCAGATCACCTTCTGGGCGCGGGAATGGCGGATGCCCTCGATCATCGAGGCGTGGTTCAGCGCGTCCGACAGGATCACCGCGCCGGGCAGCCGCGATCCCAGCGTCGACAGGCTGGCCCAGTTCGACACGTAGCCCGAGGTGAACAAGAGCGCCGAGTCCTTGCCGTGCAGGTCGGCAAGCTCGGCCTCCAGCCGCTGGTGGTGGATATTGGTGCCCGAGATGTTGCGCGTGCCCCCCGCCCCGGTGCCGCAGGCATCGATCGTGTCCTTCATCGCCTGCCGCACCACCGGGTGCTGGCCCATGCCGAGGTAGTCGTTCGAACACCAGACGGTGACATCGCCCGCCACCACCGGCCCGTGCGACCGCGCCGTCGGAAAATCGCCGCAGCGGCGTTCAAGCTCGGCGAAGACGCGGTAGTTGCCCTCGTCGCGAAGCCGGTCGAGCTGCCCGGTGAAAAGCGCGTCAAAATCCATCCTGTCCCTCCGGTCTTGTCTTTTCGGGGCCGGAGGCGGGCAGCATCCAGCGCCAGAGTTTCGCATCGGCCAGTGGCACCGCCATCAGCCAGTGTTCGATCAGCGCCAGCACCGTCATCGCGGCCAGAAGCGCGAAGCCCACGACCTGCGTTTCGGTCTGGGCCGACCACAGCCGTTCCAGCCAGCATCCCGCCGCCAGCGCCAGCACGCTGACCGAGGCCGGGAACATCCGGTTGAGCATGCCTTGCCGGAAATGGCTGGCCAGGTGCGACAGCGCGGCCGGCAGGAATTCGGTATTGATGTAGGGCACGCCGAAAAACAGGTTCAGCTTGGCCGAGATCCGCGCGAAGAACAGCACCGCGAAGGTCCAGAACGCCCAGGCGCCGCCGAACCCCGCGCCGGCCTCGACGCTGGCCAGGCCAAGGCCGATCAGCGCCGCGGCCAGCGTGATCTCGTGATAGGCGATGGTGCCCCAGGCGCGCAGGAAGCGTTCCCATTCCGGCACCCCCGGCGGGCAGGGATAGCGGTTCGGCCCGGTCAGCGCGCCGGTCAGGAACGCCA
>CAYUXM010000118.1:0-9494 GCA_964448765.1 uncultured Rhodobacterales bacterium | reverse complement strand
ACGGCACGATCCTGCCCACCGGCGTGCAGATCGGCCTCGGCGTGCGCCCGGCCTCGGTCAGCGTGCAGCTCGCGCAGGGCTCGATCGCGCAGACCGGCGGCGATCTCGACCTTGCGATCGAGGGCAACGGCTATATCGAGGTGACGCTGCCCTCGGGCATTTCGGCCTATACCCGCGACGGCGGCCTGCAACGGTCGGCCGACGGCCAGATCGTCACCGCCGACGGCTTTCCGGTGCAGCCGAACATCGTGATCCCGGTCGATGCGCGGTCGATCGCGATCAACGCCTCGGGCGAGGTCTGGGCCTATTTCGACGACCGGGTGGAACCGGAGCTTCTGGGCCAGTTCAACCTTGCCGGTTTCGCCAACGAGAAGGGGCTGGAGGCGATCGGCTCCAACCTGTTTCTCGAAACCGCGGCCTCGGGCGCGGCCGATATCGCGCCGCCGGGCCAGAACGGTCTGGGCACGGTGCGCCAGGGCTACCTCGAGGACAGTTCCGTCGACGCGGTGCGCGAGATCACCGAACTGATCGAGGCGCAGCGCGGCTACGAGCTGAACGCCAAGGTCATCACCGCCGCCGACCAGATGCTCGGCGCCACGACGCAGGTGCGGTGATGCGCCGCGCGATCCTCCTTGCCCTCGTCCTGGCCGCCGGGCCGGGCGCGGCGCTTGCGGAAACGCTCGTGGCGACGCGCACGATCCGGCCGCAGGCGATCATCATGCCCGAGGACGTGGCCGTGTCGGAGGCCGAGATTCCGGGCATGTTCACCAAGCCCGCCGAGGTCGTCGGCCAGGAGGCGCGGGTGGCGATTTTCGCCGGGCGCCCGATCGGCCCGTCCGACATCGGCCCGCCGGCGCTGATCGAGCGCAACCAGATCGTGCTGCTGACCTATCGGAAGGGCACGATCACCATCGTCACCGAGGGCCGCGCGATGGGGCGCGGCGGTGTCGGCGACCTTGTCCGCGTCATGAACCTCGCGTCGCGCACCACCGTTTCGGGCCACGTGGCCGAGGACGGCACGATCCGCGTGATCGGCGGCAACTGAAGCATTGGGGACCAAAATGAAACCGACCGCGCTTTTCCTCATCGTCCTCGCCGCGACAGCGGGATGCAGCCGTTTCGAAAACGTCGGAAAGGCGCCGGCCTTCACCGCGGTCGAGACCTCGGACGAGTATTACGCCATGGCCGGCGCGCCCCTTCAGGCCTCGCTGGACCGTCGCACCGCGACCGACCGCGCCTCGCTGTGGAGCGGGTCGCGCACCTCGCTGCTGGGCGACCGTCGGGCGGTGCAACGCGGCGACATCCTGACCGTGGTGATCGAGATCAACGAAAGCGCCGAGATCTCCAACACCACCAACCGCAGCCGGTCGAGTTCCGACCGGATGGGGATCACCGGGCTGTTCGGCATCCCGCAGCGGATCAACAACAACCTGCCGATGGGCGCGACCATGGCCGACGGGGTCAACACCGATTCCGATTCCAGCTACCAGGGCGACGGCGACGTGCGGCGCCGGGAAAAGCTGACGCTGCGGGTCGCCGCGACGATCATCGAGACGCTGCCCAACGGTGTCCTGCGGATCCAGGGCAGCCAGGAAGTGCGGGTCAATTTCGAGGTGCGCGAGCTGATCGTCACCGGTTTCGTGCGGCCGCAGGACATCAGCCGCCAGAACGAGATCACCTATGACAAGATCGCCGGCGCGCGGATTTCCTATGGCGGTCGCGGCCAGATCACCGATGTCCAGCAGCCCCGTTACGGGCAGCAGATCGCCGACATCATCCTGCCGTTCTGAGGATCGCCGATGCGAAAGCTCCTGCCCATCCTTCTCGCGATCATCGGTCTTGGCGGCGGTGTCGGCGCCGGCCTGATGCTGCGCCCCGCCCCGGAAGAGGTGGTGATCGATCCCTGCGGCGACGAGGGCATGGCGCAGGATCACGCCGAGGCCGACAAGGACGAGGCGAAGGACGCCAAGGACGACGACGCGAGCGCAAGCTTCGACTACGTCAAGCTGAACAACCAGTTCGTGGTTCCGGTGGTCGAGGGCGGCCGGGTTTCGGCGCTGGTGATCCTCACCGTCAGCCTCGAAACGCAGATCGGCGGGTCCGAACAGGTCTTCGCGAAGGAGCCGAAGCTTCGCGACGGGTTCCTGCAGGTGCTGTTCGACCATGCCAATGCCGGCGGGTTCAAGGGCGCCTTCACCGAGGCCGCGAACATGGAGGCGCTGCGCCGCGCGATGCTCGATGTCGCGCGGAAATCGCTGGGCGATACCGTTTCGGATGTGCTGATCGTCGACATCGTGCGCCAGGACACCTGAACGCGGCGCGGCAGCGACACCGCGGGGCCGGTCCGGAGCGGGGCCGGCCCCGTTCGGTATGGGCCCGCCCGTCCGGCGTCAGCCGTTGCGCGGCGGGGCGAGGTCGGGCGGCTGCGCGGCGATGCGGCGGCGTTCGGCCTGCGCGCGCGCCTCCGCCCGCGCCCGCTCGGCCAGCCGGTCGAGCACCTCGTTCTGGCCATGCGCCCGCGCCGCCACCGCGCGGCGGTCCATCCATTCGGCGGTGACGCGGGCCAGTTCCATGTTCCGCCGCGCCCGTTCGGCCAGCGCCCAGCGCTCGAACCGGTTCGCCGCCGCGCCCAGCGTGGCGGCGTCGTCGCCGGCCAGCGCGCCGCGGGCGCCGGCGCGTTCGGCATCGATCTCGGCCAGCCGCGCCTCGGCCTCGCGCCGGGCCTCGGAGGCCCGGCTGAGCGCGGCCAGTTCCACCTCGCGGCGGATCGCGGCCAGGTTGGCCAGTTCGGCGATGCGGCGCGCCCGGCTCACCACATCCTCGATCGTGCGCGGCTGCGCATCTTCTCGGCGAAGCGGATCGCGGCGGCCACGGCGCGGTAGTGTTCGGGCCGGATTTCCTTGCCGATGTCGATCGCGGCATGCAGCGCCCGCGCGGTCGGCGGATCGGAATGGATCGGCACGCCGGCCTCCATCGCCTTCTCGCGGATCCGGGCGGCGATCTCGTCCACGCCCTTGGCCACGCAGATCGGCGCGCGGCCCGAGGCCCGGTTCCATTTCAGCGCGACGGCGTAGTGCGTCGGGTTGACGATCACCACGTCGGCCTTCGGCACGTCGTTCAGCATCCGGTTGGTGGCGATGTCGTAGGCCCGCTGCCGGCGCTGGGCCTTCATGTGCGGATCGCCCTCGCTGCTTTTCATCTCGTCCATCATCTCCTTGCGGGACATCCGGTTCTTCCGGATGTGGCTGGCCCGCTGGTAGAAGAAATCCACGCAGCCGATCACCACCGCGAGGATCAGGACGATGAACAGGAACTCGGCGATCAGTTCCATCAGCCGCACGGCGATCATGCCGGGGGTGAAATAGATCGTCTCGAGGATCTCGTGCAGCCGGCTCATCATGAAGATGCCCAGGATCGCCGAGATGATGATCAGCTTGCCGGAACTCTTGGCGAATTCGAACAGCCCGTCGGCCCCGAACTTCTGCTTGGCGGTCGCGATCGGCGAGATCCGCGACAGTTTCGGCTGGATCTTTTCGGGCGCGAAGACCATCGCCTGCTGCGCGAAGACCGTGGCGAGCACGACGAGAAACGGGATCACGAACCACGGCGCGACGGCGAGGAAGACCTCGCCCAGAAGCCCGGCCACCGGCCCGGTATGGCCGGCGAGGAACAACGGGCCGAGGGTGTCGGCCTGGTCCAGCAGCACCATGGCCGAGGTGCCGAAGGCGCCGAAGGCCGCCGCGCCGACGCCGAACCCGGCGATCAGGATGCCGCCATAGGCGGCGGCCACCGTCAGCTCGGTGGATTTTGGAACCTCGCCGCGCTCACGCGCTTTCTGGAGCTTTCGCTCCGATGGCTCGTATTCCTTTTCGGCGCTGTCTTCCTCGGCCATCAGGGCACCGTGAACGGATCCGCGAACCAGCCGTCAAGCGCCTGCGCCCAGACGGCGAGGCCGACGGGCAGCGCCACGGCCATCAGCATCAGCCCGCCCATCGTCAGCGCCGGGGCGCCGACGAAGGCGACCATTAGCGTGGGCATCGCCCGGTTGATCGCGCCCAGCGCGGCATTGTAGATCAGCGAGGCGATGACGAAGGGCGCGGCCAGCGAGAACGCCAGCGTGAACGCCCGGCTGACATTGCCCAACCCCCACGACAGCACGTCCTCGGCGCCGGGGAACCGGCCGGCCGGCAGCAGATCGTAGGAAAGCACCAGAAGCTCGACGATCTTGACATGCAGCCCGGCCATCACCGCCAGCGCCAGCCCGCCGATCAGCAGAAGCTGCGACACCGCCGGCATCGGATCGCCGCCCATGCCGCCGAAGATCTGCGCCAGCGAGGTTGCCTGCGCGGCCATCGTTCCGGCGATCTGCAGGCACAGCACGAACATCCGCAGCACCAGCCCGATCAGCACGCCGGCAAAGGCCTCGGTGGCGATGAACATGCCCAGCACCCGGCCCTCGGCGGCGATCGGCGCGACATCGCCGGCCACCGCCGGCGCCACGATCACCGTGAAGCCGAGCGCAACGATCAACCGCACCCGCGCCGGCACCGTCTGTTCGCCGAAGGCCGGCAGCACCGCCATCGCCCCGCCGACGCGCAGGAACACGATGAACCCGGTCAGGAACCCCGCCGCCCCGGCCTCCAGGATCTGCGCCATCAGCATGTTCATACCGGCACCATGCCCACCAGCGAGGGCCGCGCATCCGTGCCGATCTCCTCGAAGGACAGCACCGGCGCGGAAACGCCCTTGGCACCCAGAACGGTGCGCAGGAAGCGGCGCCGCCGCGCCGAGGTGACGAGGGCGGGAAAGATGCCCTGCTCGCCGGCCCGGGCGATCTTCTCGGCCACCGCATGGGCGAGGCGGTTGAACTTGTCGGGCGGGAGCGCGACATCGGCCTGCCCGCGTTCGCCCTCGACCTGGTAGCTGCGGAACGTGTCTTCCCATTCCGGGGCCAGTTGCAGCAGCGGGATCGTGCCGTCGGGGCGGCGGATGTCGGCCACCAGCTGGAAGCCCAGCCGCTGGCGGACATGCTCGCAGATCGCCTCGGCATTGCCCAGGTTGCGGACCTCTGCGATCGCCTCGAGGATCAGCGGCAGGTTGCGGATCGACACCCGTTCCTCCAGCAGGAGCCTGAGCACCGACAGCAGCATGTCCACCGGCACCTTGTCGGGCACCAGTTCCTCCAGCAGCTTGCGGTTCGCCTCGGCGCGGGCCGGGTCGGACAGGTTCGTCACCTCCTCCAGCAGCCGGCGCAGCGCGCGCAGCGACAGAAGCCGGGCGAAGTTGCGCTTGATCACTTCCAGCAGATGGGTGGCCAGCACTTCCGTCGGGTTGACGACGGTGGACCCGGCGAGCGCGGCCTCTTCCTGCTCGGCGGCCCCGATCCAGCGGGCCGGCGCGCCGTAGACCGGTTCGCGCACATCCTCGCCCGACGGCAGCATCGCGGCATTGTCCGACACCAGCGCCAGCACCCGCTCCGGTTCGAGCCGGTCGCGGGCCTGTTCGACGCCCTGGATCCGGATCCGGTACTCGCCGCTGCCAAGGCTCGCGTCGTCGGTCAGCCGGATTTCCGGCAGGATCAGGCCGTAGACCGCGGCGACATGGTTGCGCATGTTGGCGATCCGCGCGTCGAGCCCTGTCGCGGGATCGAGCACCATGTTGACGAGGTTGGGGGCGAATTCGACATGGATCTCGTCGAGATCGAGGATGTCGCCCAGCGATTTCTCCTTCGGCGTATCCTCCGGCGGCGGCATCTTCATCGCCTCGGCCCGGGCGCGTTTCTGCGCGGCCATGTGCACGGCGTAGGATGCCCAGCCCAGCACCGCCGCGCCGGCGATGAAGGGCAGGAACGGCAGCCCCGGCACCAGCGCGAACAGCGCCATCAGGAACGCGACGGTCGCCAGCGCCGGGGGATAGTTGCCGAGCTGCCTGAACAGGTCGATATCGGCCGCGCCGGTAGAGCCGCCGCGCGACAGCAGGATCGCCGCGGCGATCGAGATGATCACGGCCGGGATCTGGCTGACCAGGCCGTCGCCGACCGTCAGGATCGCGTAGGTTTCCAGCGCCGTGCCCAGCGGCATGTCGTGGATGATCACGCCGATGATCAGCCCCATGACAAGGTTCAGCAGCGTGATCAGCAGGCCCGCGATCGCGTCGCCCTTGACGAATTTCGACGCGCCGTCGAGCGAGCCGAAGAACGTGGTCTCCGCCTGTTCGCGTTCGCGCCGGGCCTTCGCCTCGGCATGGTCGATGGCGCCGGCGTTCATGTCGCTGTCGATCGCCAGCTGCTTGCCCGGCATCGCGTCGAGCGCGAAGCGCGCGCCGACCTCGGCCATCCGGCCCGCGCCCTTGGTGATCACGATGAAGTTCACGATCAGCAGCACGCAGAACACCACGAGACCGATCAGAACCGACCCGCCCATGATGAACATCGCGAAGCCCTGGATCACCTCGCCCGCCGCATCGGTGCCGGTATGGCCCTCGCCGATGATCAGTTTCGTCGATGAGACGTTGAGCGACAGACGCAGCATCAGCGAGGCCAGCAGGATCGTCGGGAAGGCCGAGAAATCCAGCGGCCGCTCGATGAACAGCGTCACCGTGAAGATCAGGATCGCCAGCGCGAAGGAAACGGCAAGGCCGACGTCCAGCACCCAGGCCGGCATCGGCAGGATCATCATCACGATGACGGCCATCAGCGCCACCGCCAGCAGGACGGTGGGCTTGAACAGGGTCTGGATCGTGATCTCGGGCATCAGCCGCCGTCCCCGCCGAACAGGCTGCCGGCGCTGCGGCCCGAAAACAGGCTGGCGCCGCGGCCGTTCGCCACCGGCACGAGCGAGCCGGGCATCGTCACCGCCCCGGCCTGCAGGAGCGGGTAGGTGTTGACCCGCGGCGCGGCGGGCCGGACCGGCGCGCCGGGCAGGGCGACGGCGCGGCCCTCGACGCGGGCCACGATATCGGGGATCACCGGGATGTCGGCGTTCGGGTCGGCGGCGATCCGGGCCCGGTGGCGTTCGAAGATCGCGGTATAGCGTTCGGCATGTTCGGGGGTGCGGGAATGGTAGGCGCCGGCGGCCTCGGTCCAGCTGCCGGTTTCGGCGTGCAGTTCGGTGAGGAACCGCGCGGCGTAGAAGGCATTGGCCAGCGGGTCGAACATCTGCTCGATCGAGGCGAAATGCTGGCCGTGCCACTTGTAGTTGATCTGGAAGCAGCCGACGTCGAAGCTGCGCGCGCCGCGGTCGTGATGCTTGGTCACGAAGTCATGCGCCTCGGCGCGGCTGTCGAACCACGCGCCCTTGCCCTCCATGTTGACGGTCCAGGGCCAGGGCCGGAAGGCGCCGCCGCGCTTGCGGCCGGTTTCGGTGAGCGAGATCGCCTGCATCACCGTCAGCGGCACGCCGGTGGCCTGACTGGCCTGCCACGCGGCCTGTTCGCAAAGCTGCGCGGGATCGGCGGCGGCGTCGGGCGTGCTGGACCCGGCAGCACCGGCCAGCGCGAGCCAGGCGCCGAGGGCACCGCCGAGGATCGGGCGCGTCCTGCGCCGTGACCGGGCGTTCCGGTCGTTCTTGGAAACCATTCTGGTCCACCCGCTGCAATTCTGCCGCTTTCGCGAAAGATTACGGCAGGGAGGGTTGAGAAAGCGTTAGCACCCGCCGGCCGCATGTGGCCGGCGCGCGGCCTCAGCCGCCGTCGCCCTCGGGCGGTTCGACCAGCGTTCCGGCATCGGCCAGCAACGCGTCGATCATCGCCCGCGCGGCGCGGCTTTCCTCCAGCAACGCGCGGTTCTGCGCCAGCGGGCCGGGCGCTTCGCCATCGGGGCCAGGCTCCGGCGGCGGCGCCAGCGGCGGCGGCATGACGCCGGGCACGAGACCGAAGGCCGTCACCGCCTCGCGGCGCAGCCCGTCGTCGAGTTCGGCGACCTCTTCCCAGTCGCCCGCGCGCCAGGCCTCCTGCCCCGCTTCGGTCTCGGCGCCGGCGGCAAGATAGGCCTCGGCCGCCTCGTGATGCAGGCCCAGCAGGCGCAGGGCGTCGGCGCGCAGACGCCGCGCCTCCGTCCCCTCGAAGCCGTCGAGCTGGCGCAGCGCCTCGGCGCCGTCGTAATCGGCCAGCGCCGCGCGGGCCAGGAACAGCCGCCCGGTTTCGGTGCGGCCGGCATCCTCGCCGCGCATCCGTCGCGCCTCGTCGGTGAAGCCGAAGGACAGCAGCCGTTCCGACAGGGCCAGCCGCAACTCCTCGCTGGCCTCGTCGGGGCGGATCAGGTCGCGGTTGGCGAAGTAGTGGGTCAGGAACAGCCCGCTGGCTTCCGGCGCGGCGAGCATCGCGAACAGCTCGTCCTTCACCGTCGCCTGCAACGGGTGCAGCCCGTCCAGCCGCCAGCGCGCCAGTGCCGCGAAGGCCTCGGCGAAGTCGCCGTTCGAGGCCAGCCCCAGCACATGCGCGCGCTCCAGCGCCGGGGCCTCGGGCGCGCCCTTGCTTTCGAAGGCCAGCGCGCCGGCATTGGTGACCATGCCGCGGTCCACGGGCAGGCCGTCGCGCAGCCGGCTGTCGATGTACAGGATCACCGCCTCGGTCGCCTGCGGCCCGTTCGCCCGCGCCACCTCTTCCAGCAGCGGTTCGGCCGCGCGGCCGTCGCCGCGGGTCAGTTCCAGCCGCGCGTCGATCATGCTGATCGCGATGCCGTGTTCGCCCGGCGCGCGCAGGATCGCGTCGCGCACCGCCCGGGCCCGGCCCGGTTCGCCGATCTGCAGGAAGCGTTCGGCCAGAAGCTCGCCCAGGGTCCGGCGCAGGTGCAGCGGCAGGGCCGAGAAGGCGCGCAGCGCGGCCTCCTCGTTCACCGTGTTGGCCGGGCCGACATCCTCGCGCGCCAGAAGGCCCCAGAGCGAGGCGCCGGTGTCGCAGTCGATCATCGTTGCCAGCCGGCCCTCGGGGTCGCCATGGCCGAAATCGAGGATCGAGGCCATGTCGAGATAGACGTCGTCGAAGCGGCCGGTGCTGCCGAAGGCCCCGAGATTCGAACGCGCCTCGGCGCCGAAGCCGAAATGCAGGTAAAGCCTGACCAGCGTGCCGAGCGCCTCCGGCGACGGCCGGTCGAATTCGCCCAGAAGCCTGCCGCGCGCGTCCGACAACTGGATCAGCATCGGCCGCTCGTCGGCCCAGTCGCTGACGGCGAGCGCCGAGTCGGGCAGGCATTCGCGGCCCTCGGCGGTGACCGGGGCATTGCCGCGGCCCTCGGCGATTTCCCGGTCGATGCTGGTTTTCGAATGGATGTTGAGATGGTCCGTCAGGGCGCTTTCGTCGGCCGCCGCGGGCGGCTCTGCCGCGGCGGCGGTTTCGGGCGCCGGCTCCTCGGCCTGGTCGGCGGGTTGCAGCGCGGGCACGTCCGCCCGCACCAGCCCCTGCGACGCGGCGCGGCTGAGCTGGCGCAGCAGTTCGGTTTCGGCCTCCGCCACCTGCGGATTGACCGTGAGCGGCATCGGCCGCGACGCGGGCGCGGG
>CAYUXM010000117.1:0-9549 GCA_964448765.1 uncultured Rhodobacterales bacterium | reverse complement strand
TCCTCTTCGGTCACCAGCAGCACGTCGAGCAGGGCGCGCGGATAGTCGATCCGCGACAGGCGGTCGATCAGGCTGGGCGCGGTTTCGGGTTCCCGGTGCAGCGCCACGAGGATCGAAACGACCGGCAGCCGCGGCACCGCGCGGCCCGGCGGACCGGGGCGGCGGGGGCGCGAGGCCGCCGCCAGCGCCGCCAGCTTCATCCCGGTTTGCAGGGCGATCACCAGTGTCGTCCACATCACGAGGGCGGCAAGCCCCGCGCCGAGGGCGAACAGCCCCGCGAGCAGGGCAAGGCCAAGCCCCGCCGCAAGCGCAAGGGCGGATTGCCGGCCCGGCCTTGACCGGCCGAAGCCCCGGCAACTGAGCGCATCGGGCGTACGGGCCTCGGCCATCCGGGTGAGGCTGTCGGCCGCTTCGGCCAGCACGGCATTCTCGGGCGCGTCGCGGCCTGCGATCTCCATCTGCCGCCAGTCCGGCGGCAGGCGCGGCGCGAGATCGGCGAAGCGATCCGGCCGGCTGGTGGCGATCCGCACCCGGCCGTCGGGCCCGGCGACGGGCACGATGCGTTCGGCAAGGCAGAATTCCGCCCCGAGGCGGTGTAGCGCCGCCCGATCCACCGGCGTCGCCTTCAGGTCGGCGACCGGACGGCCCCACAGCCGTGCCAGCGCCGCCAGCAGCGCCGGTTCCGCTACCCAGCCCTCGGCGCGCAGGATCTCGGCCAGCGGCGCGCGGGTTCGCGCCTCCATCGCCACGGCGCTGAGCAGGTGGTCGGGGCTGATCGCGTCCATCTCGCGCAGGATGCGGCCAAGCCGCCGGCGCGGGGCGGGCGCGGGCCGGGGCGCGGCCCGCGCGGGCGGTGGGGGCAGGAACTCGGCAACAGCGGACATGTCACAACCCTTGGTTGCGCAAACTGTCCGCCGTCGTGGTTAACGAAACCTTAATGCCGGCCGGCCCGGCGCCGCCGCCGTCAGGCGGCGCGGCGGGCCTGCATCGCGGCGGCGAAGCGCTCGAACAGGTAGTAGCTGTCCTGCGGGCCCGGACTTGCCTCGGGGTGATACTGGACGCTGAACACCGGCCGCTCGGCCATGCGGATGCCGCAGTTCGACCCGTCGAACAGCGAGACATGGGTTTCCTTCACGCCGTCGGGCAGGGTCTGGCTGTCGACGGTGAAACCGTGGTTCATCGAGGTGATTTCGACCTTGCCGGTCTCGATGTCCTTGACCGGGTGGTTGGCGCCGTGATGGCCGTGGTTCATCTTGATCGTCTTCGCGCCCAGCGCCAGCGCCAGCATCTGGTGACCCAGGCAGATCCCGAAGACTGGCAGGTCACGTTCCAGCACACCCTGGATCATCGGCACCGCATAGGCCCCGGTCGCCGCCGGATCGCCCGGCCCGTTCGACAGGAACACGCCCTCGGGGTCGAGCGCCAGAACATCCTCGGCCGTCGCCGTGGCCGGCAGCACCGTCACGTCACAACCCGCCGAGGCGAGGCAGCGCAGGATGTTGCGCTTCGCGCCGTAGTCAACCGCCACCACGCGCAACCCCTCGCCCGCGCGGGTGCCGAAGCCCTCGGGCCAGACCCAGCGGGTCTGGTTCCAGCGGTAGGATTGCGCGCAGGTCACCTCGCGCGCGAGGTCGAGCCCGACGAGGCCGGACCAGCCCCGCGCCTTGGCGACCAGCGCCGCGATGTCGAACGCACCGTCGGGATCATGGGCCAGTGCGACATGCGGCGCGCCCTGCTGGCGGATCGCGCGGGTCAGCCGCCGGGTGTCGATCCCGCCGATGCCGATCCGGCCGCGGCGCGCGAGCCAGTCTTCCAGCGGCCCCATCGCGCGCCAGTTCGACGGCTCGGTCGGATCCCATTTCACCACCATGCCGGCGGCGACCGGATCGGCCGTTTCGTCATCCTCCTCGGTCACCCCGGTATTGCCGATATGGGGGAAGGTGAAGGTCACGACCTGCCCGGCATAGGACGGGTCCGTCATGATCTCCTGGTAGCCGGTCATCGCGGTGTTGAACACGAGTTCCGCCACCGTCTCGCCGGTGGCGCCGAAACCGCGGCCGAAGAACACCGTGCCGTCGGCCAGCGCGAGGCAGGCGGTCGGCTTTTCGCTCTTGCTGTGGGCGGCTGGCATGGCGCGACTCCCGTGGCGGCCAAAATCCTGCGGAAACTACGGGGGGGCGAGGCCCGGGTCAAGCGCTTCGGCGCATTTGGGTTTTGTAATGAAATCATATAGTTGGGCCGTTCGACCGTGGTTGTCACCGGGTCGCGATTTGGGTAAGGTCAGGGCTTCGGAACCTTGGGGAAGGACCGGACCATGGAAATGCGCAGCCGGATCGACGCGGCGCTCAAGGACGCGATGAAGGCCAAGGATGCCGACCGGCTGTCGACCCTCCGGCTGATCAACGCCGCGATCAAGGATCGCGACATCGCCAGCCGTGGCGAGGGCGCGGAGGGCGGCGTCGGCGAGGCGGAGATCCTGGCGATCCTCGGCAAGATGGTGAAACAGCGCCAGGAAAGCGCGCGGGCCTATGAAGAGGCCGGGCGGCTGGAACTGGCGCAGAAGGAACAGGCGGAGATCCGGGTGATCGAGGATTTCCTGCCGCGCCAGCTTGACGCCAAGGAGGTCGAGGCCGCCGTCGCCGAGGTGATCGCGGAAACCGGCGCCGACTCGATCCGCGACATGGGCAAGGTGATGGCGGCGCTGAAGGCCCGCTACACCGGGCGGATGGATTTCGGCGCGGTCGGGCCGCTGGTGAAGGACAAGCTGGCCTGAGGGCCGCGACGTCTTGGCGAAAACCCGGTCCCGCCGCGCGGGCGGCTCAGTCCCGCGGCGCGACGGGGGTGCAGATCTCGATCAGCGTGCCCTCCGGGGCGCGGACATAGGCGGTGGTCTGGCCCCAGTCCATCCGCGCCACGTCCTGCACCAATTCTGCCCCGGCGGCCACGGCGCGGGCCAGCGCCGCGGCCACGTCGTCGGTTTCGAAGGCGATCTCGAACGCGGGACGGGCCGGCGGTGCGGTGGCGACCTGCTTGCCGATCGCGGTCATCAGCCGGATCGAGGAGAAGGCCAGTTTCGTCTCGCCGGTCTGCAACTCGCCGTAGTCGCCGCTGTCGTGCAGGAAACCGGGCGTCAGGCCGAAGGCACGGCCGTAGAACCCGAGCGTGGCCGGGACGTCGGCCACGTAGAGAATCATGTAGCGAAACATCATTGCGGGGCTCCTTTCCTCGACACCCTGTCACGCGACGGCGGCCGGCGCATCTCCTAGTCGCGACCGAAACGGGGCGTCAGGGCGCCGGCGCCGCGCGGGCATGCCCCAGCGCCGTCTCCAGTTCGCCCTTCAGCGCCACGCGCTCTTCCTCGGACAGGAAGGCCCCCAGTTCGACTTCGCGCGGGCCGCCGCGCAGCGTCAGGTAGTTCGGCACCGGCCCGCCCTTCGGATGCAGATGCAGGCTGACCCAGTAGGGGTTCGCCTCCCAGCGGTGGTGCGCGCCGCGTGGCCCGTGCCGGTCCAGCGTCATCCGGTCGGGACCGAGGCACAGATCCTCGACGATCTCGCCGTCGCGGTAGGATCGGCCCAGCGCCCACCAGATCGCCGCGACGGCACCCAGAAGGAACGGCAGCAACCCCCACAGCACCGGCGAGCCGAGAACCGCGATCAGCGGCAGCAGCAGAAGCGCCGCGGTGCCGCCGATGAACCACACGAAACCGCGCCGCGGCAGCGACCGGTAGGGCCACAGGTGCAGCCGGCTTTCGCCGTCGCGGGGGGGAAGCCATTCGTAGGGCATCGCGCCTCTCTGTTCTTGCCGATGGGCCGGGGCCGGCCGGGCCGCGCAACCCGGCCCGTTGCGTCCGGCCAGATAGGTCGCGGCGGGGCCGCCGTCAAAACCGGGCGGCGTCGACGAAGAAGGCCCCGGGTTTCCCCGGGGCCTTCGATCCGGTCAAGGGCCGGTGATCAGTGCGAATGCGCCTTGTCCCAGTCCTCGCGCTTGGGCAGCTGCTCGAACGTGTGTTCGGGCGGCGGCGAGGGCAGGCTCCATTCCAGCGTGTCCGCGTATTCGTTCCAGTAGTTCTTCTCGGTCACCCGCGCGCCGCGGGTCAGCGTGTAGTACATCACGCCGAGGAAGAAGACGAAGGACGCGAAGGACAGGAACGCACCGTAGGACGAGATCTTGTTCCAGTAGGCGAAGGCCTCCGGATAGTCGATGTACCGGCGCGGCATGCCCTGGCGGCCCAGGAAGTGCTGCGGGAAGAAGGTCAGGTTCGAGCCGATGAACATCATCCAGAAGTGAACCTTGCCGGCCCATTCCGGATACTGCCGGCCCGACATCTTGCCGATCCAGTAGTAGATGCCCGCGAAGATCGCGAAGACCGCGCCAAGGCTCATCACGTAGTGGAAATGCGCCACGACGTAGTAGGTGTCGTGATACACCCGGTCCACCGGCGCCTGCGACAGCACCACGCCGGTCACGCCGCCGACGGTGAACAGGAACAGGAAGCCGAAGGCCCAGAGCATCGGCGTCTTGAACTCGACCGAACCGCCCCACATCGTCGCGATCCACGAGAAGACCTTGATGCCGGTCGGCACCGCGATCACCATCGTGGCCAGCATGAAGTAGCTCTGCTGGGTCAGCGACATGCCGACGGTGTACATGTGGTGCGCCCAGACGACGAAGCCCAGCACCCCGATCGCCACCATCGCGTAGACCATCGGCAGGTAGCCGAACACCGGCTTGCGCGAGAAGGTCGCGATGACGTGGCTGATGATCCCGAAGCCCGGCACGATGATGATGTAGACCTCCGGATGGCCGAAGAACCACAGGATGTGCTGATAAAGGATCGGGTCGCCGCCGCCGGACGGGTCGAAGAAGGTGGTGCCGAAGTTCCGGTCGGTCAGCAGCATGGTGATCGCGCCCGCCAGCACCGGCAGCGCCAGCAGGATCAGCCAGGCGGTGATGAAGATCGACCACGCGAACAGCGGCACCTTGTGCAGGGTCATGCCCGGCGCGCGCATGTTCAGGAACGTCGTGATCATGTTGATCGCGCCAAGGATCGACGAGGCGCCCGAGACGTGGACCGCGAAGATCGCGAGGTCCATCGAATAGCCGCCCTCGCCGGTCGACAGCGGCGGATACAGCACCCAGCCCACGCCCGAACCGGCCTGGTCGTTGCCGCCCGGCGCCAGCATCGAGGCCACGCCCAGCGCCACGCCGGCGACGAACATCCAGTAGCTGAGGTTGTTCATCCGGGGGAACGCCATGTCCGGCGCGCCGATATGCAGCGGCATGAAGTAGTTGCCGAAACCGCCGAACAGCGCCGGGATCACCACGAAGAACATCATCAGCACCCCGTGATAGGTGATCATGACG
This sequence comes from uncultured Rhodobacterales bacterium, assembly GCA_964448765.1. Lineage (GTDB taxonomy): Bacteria > Pseudomonadota > Alphaproteobacteria > Rhodobacterales > Rhodobacteraceae > JANSXY01. Next base: position 4,182 of record CAYUXM010000117.1, on the reverse strand, counting down.
TTCCAAAGATGGCCGTTCGGCGTGCATTCGCCAGCCGCTGCGGCGGTCAGCCGCGCGCCTTCCAGGCACATGTACTGCACGCCCGGATCCATCAGTTCCATCCGCATGTAGATGGTGAAGACGACCGAGATCAGGCCGACGAGGCCCGCGGTGAACAGGTAAAGGATACCGATGTCTTTGTGGTTGGTGGACATGAACCAGCGGGTGAAGAACCCGCGCGTGTCATGTTCGCCGTGGCCATGAATGGCTGCGTCGGCCATGCTGATCTCCCATTTGCGTTCTGGCCGGGTCTCCCGACCGGCCGGACCATGACCCGGTTTTATCGGCCGCGTCATGGATCGGCAATCGCGAAGGGTGAGGCAGAATGGGAAAAATTGCCTCACCCCCGGGGGCGTCGGCGGGCGCCGGGGCGCCCGTCAGCCCGTCACTCGGTCAGCGACGCGAGGTAGGCCGCGACGTCTTCCTGGCCGCCACGCAGCTTGAAGGTCATCTTCGACCGGGCGCCGGCATCGCCGGTCTTGTCGGCCAGCCAAGCCTTCGGATCGGTGACATAGGCCACCAGTTCCTCTTCGGTCCAGACGAGGCCGGTTTCGCCGACTTCGAGAATCGAGTCGCCGTAGCGGAACCCTTCGACGCTGGCGACCTGGCGGCCGACGATGCCGTAAAGGTTCGGGCCGGTCTTGCCGCCGCGCACGATCGTGGTGCCGTCATCGGCCTCGATCATGTGGCAGGACTTGCACTTGTTGTACTCCCGCTCGCCCTTGGCGGCGTCCTGGGCGAAAGCCGGCGCGGCCAGTGCGACGGCGGAGAGCGTGGCGAAAAGCTTCAGTTTCATCGCGTCTTCCTTGGCTTCGGTTGCGGACGGTCGTTGACCTAGGGCGGGGCCCGGCCGGCGTCCAGTGGCTTCCTTGTCGCATGAATTCCTTGCGTGGACTATACCGGCTTTGGTGCGGGTTCGATCAACCGAAGACCTTCGGGAAGGTCGCCCGCAGCGCGACATCGACATCGGCCATCGTCACCGGCAGGCCGAGATCGACGAGGCTGGTGACCCCGTGGCCGGTGATCCCGCAGGGCACGATCCCGTCGAAATGCGACAGGTCGGGCTCGACGTTGATCGAGATGCCGTGAAAGCTGATCCAGCGGCGCAGTTTCACGCCGACCGCGGCGATCTTGTCCTCGCGCGGGGTGCCGTCGGGCAGCGGCGGCCTGTCGGGCCGTGCGATCCAGACGCCGACGCGGCCGGCGCGGCGTTCGCCCGCGACGTTGAATTCCGCCAGCGTGGCGATCACCCAATCCTCCAGCGCGCAGACGAAGCGGCGCACGTCGCGGCCGCGGGTGTTGAGGTCGAGCATCACATAGGCGATGCGCTGGCCGGGCCCGTGGTAGGTGTATTGCCCGCCGCGCCCGGCGCGGAACACCGGGAACCTGTCGGGATCGACCAGATCGGCGGGATCGGCCGAGGTGCCGGCGGTGTAGAGCGGCGGATGCTCCAGCAGCCAGACCGCCTCGCCGGCGCGGCCCGCCGCGATCCCGGCCACCCGGTCTTCCATCGCCGACAGCGCGCGCTCGTAGCCGACCGGCGCCGCGCTGTGGATCCATTCGACCATGCCCTGCCGCCCCCCCTGCCAGCCCATCGGTCCACGTGATTCTTAGGATGCCCTGCTTTCCATTGCCAGATCGTCCCGGGCATGGGACACTCCATGCGCATATTTTCGGCCCGCGCGGGATTTCGGGGCGCGGTGCAACCGGCATTTGAGGGAGTGACGCGATGATCGGACATCGGATTGCGGCGGGAACGGTGGCGATGTCGCTGGCGCTGGGCGCGGGAACGGCGGCGCGGGCCAACGACGGTCTGGTCGGCGGGATCGTCGGCGGGATCATCGGCGGCGCCATCGTCAACGAGGTCAACAAGAACCGCACCACCACGCGGCGCACCTACGCACCCAGCCCGGCGCGGGAGGCGACCCGCGAGGTGCAGGTCGCGCTGAACCACTTCGGCTTCGACGCCGGGGCGCCCGATGGCGCGATGGGCCCGCGCACCCGCGGCGCGATCTCGCAATACCAGCTGACGCTGGGCTACCCGCCGACCGGCCGGCTGACCGATTTCGAACGTTCGCATCTCGTGAACTCCTACCACCGGGCGCTGGCCGGCGGGGTGATGACGGCGCAGCAGGCCGCGCAGAACCCGATGGGGATCCGCGGTCTTCTCGTCGTCTGGCGCGACGAGGCGATGGGACTCCGGCCGCAGGCCGAAAGCGTGACGGCCGCCGCGCCGGAACCCGAGCCGCAGGCGACCGAACCCTCGCTGCCCGCGCTGGTGCCGGCGCAGCCGGCGCTGCCGAACTTCCTTGGCGGCGATGTCGTGCAGGCCTCGCTGGCGTCGCATTGCAACAAGGTCAGCCTGCTGACCTCGACGAATGGCGGTTTCGTCACGCTGGCGACGATGGCCGACCCGATGCAGGCGCTGAGCGAGCAGTTCTGCCTGGCCCGGACCTACGCGATCGCGCAGGGCGAGGAGATGGCCGCGCGGCTGCCCGGCGTGACGCCGGCCCAGATCGCCGAGCAATGCGCGGGCTTCGGCCCGGCGATGGCCGATCACGTCTCGGCCCTGTCGCTGAAACCCGCCGCGCAGGTCGTGCCGGGCGTGCAAAGCTTTGCCCTGACCTCGGGCATGCAGCCCGCGCAACTGGCTGCGACGGCGAAGATCTGCCTGTCGGTCGGCTACCGGACCGACGACATGGGCGTGGCGCTGGGATCGGCGCTGCTGCTCACGACGCTGGGAGAGCAGGTCTATGGCGAACTGATGGGCCATCACCTCGCGCAGGGCTTCGGCACCGCGCAGCGCCCCGACCTGGCGCTTGACTGGTTCGACATGGGGCTGGCCGCCTCCGGCACGACGCCGGTTTTCGCGCCGGGCCAGCCGGAACGGTCGGACCTGATCCGCAAGGCCGCCTACGCCGTCGGCGGACGGGCCGAGGCGCCGGCCCCGGCGGCCCCGGTTCCGGCCAGCCTGCCGAGCTTCGCGGTTGCCCCCGAACCGGCCCCGGCCGCGCCGGTGGAGACCGCCGCCGAACCGGTCCTCGAGACCGCCGCGGCGGCGCCGGACCGCAGCAAGGTCGATGCCCTGCCGCTGGCCGCCCGGCTGCCGTTCCTGCTGTTCCGCAACTAGGCCCGCAAGGCCCGATCGGGGCGCCCGGCGCCCCGATTTTTCCTCTTCACAACACCTGGGTCCTTCGCTAAGACGCGGCCACCAAGCCAAGGCAGTGCGGTCGTGGCGGAATTGGTAGACGCGCAGCGTTGAGGTCGCTGTGGGGTAACTCCCGTGGAAGTTCGAGTCTTCTCGACCGCACCAAATATAAGAGAGCGGGTCGCTAGGATCCTGTTTTTTTTAATATATTTTGTGGAGAACCGCGGTGTTCTCTGCGGTGTAAGGGGTTACCTTCACCCTATTTTTTTCACAAATGCCCTTGCTGACGCGGCGACTAGTCACCGTCCTTGTGTCAATAGTCTGCATGGAAATTCTGCTTCAGCACAACGTCGCGTCCAGCTTTGCCACTGAGTCGTCTGGTCTGATAGGTTACAGTTACTCGGAGGCGCTAGCATAACGACCGATCTATCGGCATAACTGGTTCTGGCGAACGAAGCTGGATGTCGTAGGTGCGCCCCAGCACCACTGCTCGCATGTGTATGTCGGCGAGGCGCTGGGCGGGTCTGTCAGCGAGAAGATACCCAAAATTCAACAAGGTCGCAGCCAACGGTCGGACCTAAGGAAACGGCGGTTGGCATGCGTCGCCACGCAAGCGCCAAGCCACATGCCTGTTGAAGAAGTATTCGGTGCGATCATAGTCGAACGATGTCATCCGACATGACTGCACACCTTCGGTTTTGAACAACCGGTACAGGGCGAATGCTGGGTCTCTGTAGCCCTCTAAGATGTAAATTCTGCAAATCTCTGTGGCGGCCTCAGAAAACGCTTCTGAATACGTCGTTGCCCATGGGGGATTGCCCTTGGCGATGTACTCACCGCTGTGTTTCTTGCACTCTTCGACCAGTTTTTTGATCTTTGCCTGTGCGGCTTCACTGACTGTAAAGGACAACGACGAGACCTCACTTTAACGTCTTGAACTGTTAGCGTCCGAGGAGATGGTGTAATTTCACCGCCGCCGGCGGTGTGATCCCGGG
>CAYUXM010000116.1:0-9665 GCA_964448765.1 uncultured Rhodobacterales bacterium | reverse complement strand
GCCCAAGACCCGCTCGGGCAAGATCATGCGCCGCATCCTGCGCAAGATCGCCGAGAACGATTTCGGCAGCCTCGGCGACACCTCGACCCTCGCCGATCCCTCGGTGGTCGACGACCTGATCGAGAACCGCCAGCAGAAGGGGTGAGCCGATGCCGACCGGAACCGATGTCGAAACCCGCCCCGTCGTGCTGATCCTTCTCGGCCCGCCGGGGGCCGGCAAGGGCACCCAGGCGCGGATGCTGGAGGACCGCTTCGGCCTTGTGCAGCTGTCCACCGGCGACCTGCTGCGCGCCGCGGTGGCCGAGGGCACACCCGCGGGCCTCGCCGCCAAGGCGGTGATGGAGGCCGGCGCGCTGGTGTCAGACGAGATCGTGCTGGAGATCCTCGGCGAACGCATGGCGCGGCCCGACGTGGCCCGCGGGGTGATCCTCGACGGCTTTCCCCGCACCGCGGCGCAGGCCGCCGCGCTCGATGCGCTCTTGGCCGGGGCCGGGCAATCCGTCACCGCGGCGATCAGCCTCGAGGTCGACGACGCGGCGATGGTCGGCCGGGTTTCCGGCCGGTTCACCTGCGCGGGCTGCGGCGAGGGCTACCACGACGAGCACAAGCAGCCCGCGGTGGCGGGAACCTGCGACAAGTGCGGCGGCACCGAGTTCAGGCGCCGCGCCGACGACAATGCCGAAACCGTGGCGGAAAGGCTGAAGGCCTACCACGCGCAGACGGCGCCCCTGATCGCGCATTACGCGGGGCTGGGGGTCTTGGAACGGGTCGATGCCATGCAGGATATCGACGCGGTAGCCGGGGGGCTGGGCGACATCGTCGCGCGCGTCACGGTGTGAGGGAGGCCGGCATCCCCGCACTGCGCGCGGGGGTGGACGGCATGAAGGGAAACTCAGGGAGTAACGCTCATGGCGGACAAGTCTTCTGCCAACGCCTACTGGGCCGCGAACAAGCGGATCATCACCATCTCGCTGGTGATCTGGTTCTTCTGCTCTTTCGGCTTTGGCATCATCCTGCGCCCGTTGATCGCGGGCATCGGGGTCGGGGGAACCGATCTCGGCTTCTGGTTCGCGCAGCAGGGGTCGATCCTCGTCTTCATCCTGCTGATCTTCAACTACGCACGCTACATGAACTCGCTTGACCGCGAGCATGGCGTGGACGAGCAGTAGGGCCCCGGCGATGGACCAGACAACACTCAACTTCATCTTCGTGGGCGCGTCCTTCGCGCTCTATTTCGGGATCGCCATCTGGGCGCGCGCCGGCTCCACCTCGGAGTTCTATGCCGCGGGCCGGGGCGTGAACCCGGTGATCAACGGCATGGCGACCGCGGCCGACTGGATGTCGGCGGCCTCGTTCATCTCGATGGCGGGCCTGATCGCCTTCGTGGGCTACACCAATTCCAGCTTCCTGATGGGCTGGACCGGCGGCTACGTGCTGATGGCGATGCTTCTCGCGCCCTATCTGCGGAAGTTCGGCAAGTTCACGGTGCCGGAATTCATCGGCGACCGCTACTATTCCACCACGGCCCGCGTGGTCGCGGTGATCTGCCTGATCGTGATCTCGGTCACCTACGTGATCGGCCAGATGACCGGGGCGGGCGTGGCCTTCTCGCGCTTCCTCGAGGTCGATGCGACGACCGGCCTGTTCATCGCCTCGGCCACCGTGTTCGTCTACGCGGTTCTGGGCGGGATGAAGGGCATCACCTATACCCAGGTCGCGCAGTACTGCGTTCTGATCGTCGCCTACACGATCCCGGCGGTGTTCATCTCGCTGCAGCTGACGGGCAATCCGATCCCGGGGCTGGGCCTGTTCTCGACCCATGCCGGCACCGGCGAACCGCTGCTGGTCACGCTCAACGGCCTGCTCGACGATCTCGGCTTCAACTCCTACACCACCAGCACCAATCCCTGGCTGATGGCGCTGTTCACCCTGTCGCTGATGATCGGCACCGCGGGCCTGCCGCACGTGATCATCCGCTTCTTCACGGTGCCGAAGGTGGCCGATGCGCGCTGGTCGGCGGGCTGGGCGTTGGTGTTCATCGCGCTGCTCTACCTGACCGCCCCGGCGGTGGGCGCGATGGCGCGGCTGAACATCATGACGACGATGTGGCCCGAGGGCGTGCAGGGCGAGGCCGTCCAGCAGGAAGACCTGCCGGACTGGTTCCAGACCTGGGCGGTCACCGGCCTGCTCGCGGTCGAGGACAAGAACGGCGACGGCCGGATCCAGTACTACAACGAGGGCAGTGCCGACATGCAGGCGCTGGCGGCCGAACGCGGCTGGCAGGGCAACGAGCTTGTCACCTTCAACCGTGACATCCTGGTGCTGGCCAACCCGGAAATCGCGCAGCTTCCCGGCTGGGTCATCGCGCTGATCGCCGCCGGCGGTCTGGCGGCGGCGCTGTCGACGGCGGCGGGCCTGCTTCTGGCGATTTCCTCGGCGATCAGCCACGACCTGATCAAGTCGACGCTGAACCCGGGGATCTCGGAGAAGGGCGAGCTTCTGGCGGCGCGGATCTCGATGGCCGGCGCCATCGCGCTCGCGACCTATCTGGGGCTCAACCCGCCCGGCTTCGCGGCACAGACGGTGGCGCTGGCCTTCGGGCTTGCCGCGGCCTCGCTGTTCCCGGCGCTGATGATGGGCATCTTCTCCAAGCGCATCAACTCGGCCGGGGCGACCTGGGGGATGCTGGCCGGTCTGATCGTGACCTGCCTGTACCTGTTCACCTATCTCGGCTGGTTCTTCATCCCCGGCACCAACATGCTGGAGAACACGGCGTCGAACTACCTGTTCGGCATCCCGCCGACCCACTTCGGCCCGATCGGCGCCGCGGTGAACTTCCTCGTGGCCTATCTCGTGTCGAACGCGACCGAGGAACCGCCGCAGGAAATCCAGGATCTGGTGGAATCGGTCCGCATCCCGCGCGGTGCGGGCGCCGCCACCGGCCACTGATCCCGCCCGGCCCGGAGCGATCCGGGCCGGGACCGAAACGCCGGCGCGCCCCGCGAGGGGCGCGCCACCCCACCGACCGGCAGAGGGCATCATGAGCGACGTCGTCCAGACCATCGCGGGCTTTCTCGAAGCGGTGCATCCCTACGACAGCCTGCCGCGGGACGAACTGGTGCGGGTCGCCGGTTGCTTCAGCCGCAGGGAGGTGCCGGCGGGCACCACGCTCTACACCGCCGGGGAACCGGCGCCGGGGCTTTACGTGCTCAAGCGCGGCGGGGTCGAGGTTCTGGACCCCGGCGGCGGCCTTGTGTCGCTGCTGAGCGCGCGCAATTCCTTCGGGGAACGGGGGCTTCTGCGCGACGGGCTGGCGGTGACCACCGCGCGCACCACCGAGGACAGCGTCGTTCTGATGCTGCCCGAGGCGGAGTTCCGGCACCTGATGGCCGAATACCCGGCCTTCGACCGGTTCTTCAACCGCGGCCGCGGTGGCGAGGGCCGCAAGACCGACCTCACCACGCTGAAGGTCGCCGACCTGATGGCGCGCAAGCCCGTCACCTGCGGGCCGGACACGCCGGTGCGCGAGGCGGCGGGGCTGATGCGCGATGCCCATGTCTCGTCGCTGGGCGTCACGGAGGGCGAGCGGCTGGTCGGCATCGTCACCGTGCGCGACCTGTCGAACCGGGTGCTGGCCGAGGGCCGCGATCCCGCGGCCCCGATCCGCGAGGTGATGACCCCCGACCCGGTGACGCTGACGCCCGAGGCGCTGGGCTCCGACATCCTGCACATCATGCTGGAACGCCGGATCGGCCACCTGCCGGTGGTCGAGGCGGACCGGCTCGTCGGGATGGTCACCCAGACCGACCTGACGCGGTTCCAGGCGGTGTCTTCCGCGGTGCTGATCCGCGACGTGGCCGGGGCCGAGACGGTGGCCGAGATGGCCGCCGTCACGGCGCGGATTCCGCAGCTTCTGGTCCAGCTGGTCGGCGGGCATCACGCGCACGAGGTCGTCACCCGGCTGATCACCGACATCGCCGACGCGGTGACCCGCCGCCTGCTCGACCTCGCCGAGGCCGAGCTTGGCCCGGCGCCGGTGCCCTACCTGTGGCTCGCCTGCGGCAGCCAGGGCCGGCAGGAACAGACCGGCGTTTCCGACCAGGACAACTGCCTGATGATCGACGACGCCGCGACCGAGGCCGACATGGACTATTTCGCCCGGCTCGCGCGGATCGTCTGCGACGGGCTGAACGACTGCGGCTATGTCCATTGCCCCGGCGACATGATGGCCACCAACCCGCGCTGGTGCCAGCGGGTGAAGACCTGGCGCGAGTATTTCCGCGGCTGGATCGCCACACCCGACCCCGAGGCGCAGATGCTCGCCTCGGTGATGTTCGACCTGCGCCCGATCGGCGGCGCGGCCAGCCTGTTCGCCAACCTGCAACAGGAAACGCTGGAGGCCGCGGCCAGGAATTCGATCTTCGTGGCGCACATGATCGCCAATTCGCTCAAGCACACGCCGCCGCTGGGCCTCATTCGCGGCTTCGCGACGATCCGCTCGGGCGAGCATCGCAACCATATCGACCTAAAGCACAACGGCGTGGTGCCGGTGACCGACCTCGCGCGGGTCTACGCGCTGCGGGGCCGGCTGACCGCCGTGAATACCCGCGCCCGGCTGATCGAGGCCGAGGCGGCGGGCGTGATCTCGGTCTCCGGGGCGCGCGACCTCGTCGAGGCCTATGACCTGATCGCCACGATGCGGCTGGAAAACCAGGCCACCCTGGTCAAGTCCGGCCGCAAGCCGGACAACTTCCTCGCGCCCTCCGACCTGTCGGATTTCGAACGCAGCCACCTGCGCGACGCCTTCGTGGTGGTGCGTACGATGCAATCGGCCGCGGGCCACGGCAAGGGGGCGCTGTCGTGACCGGCCGCGCCCGGCGGGGCACGCGATGCTGATCGATTTCATCTCCACCCTGTCGGCGGCCTTCGGCGTCGCGGGGATCCTGCTGATCGCCAGTTTCGCGATCCGGCGGATCACCGGCCGGCCGCTGCCGAAATGGATGATCCCGGCCGGAATCGGGATTGGCATGATCGCCTTCGCGGTCTGGAACGAATCCACCTGGTTCTCCCGCGTCACGGCGCAACTGCCCGACGAGGTCGTCGTCGCGGCCGCGCCGGGGCGGCAGGACTGGTTCCGCCCCTGGACCTACATCGTGCCGCTGAAGCTGCGCTTCGTGGCGGTCGATCGCGCGGGCATCCTGCGCTCCACCGCCGATCCGGCGCTGATCGTCGCGCCGGTGCTGATCCTCGAACGCTGGTCGCCGACGCGGCAGGTCTCGGTCGCGTTCGACTGCGCGAACCATCGCCGCGCCGATCTGCTCGACGGCGCGGAACTGGAAGACGACGGAACGTTGTCGGGTGTGGACTGGCGCGAGGTCGGCCCCGATGACGCCCTGGTGAAGGCGGCCTGCGAGGGAGGGTGAGATGGCCGACGGCGGCAGAAAGCACAAGGTTCTCATTGTCGAGGACGAGGACAACATTGCCATCGCGCTCGACTACCTGATGACGCGCGAGGGCTATCAGCACGATCGCATCGCCAACGGCCGCGACGCGATGGGACGGATCCGCGATACCCATCCCGACCTCGTTCTGCTGGACGTGATGCTGCCCGAGGTGTCGGGCTACGAGATCTGCCAGGACGTGCGGATGGACCCGGCGCTCAGCGGCGTCAAGATCCTGATGATGACGGCCCGCGGCTCGGCGATGGAACGGCGCAAGGGGCTGGCGCTGGGGGCTGACGGGTTCATCGCCAAGCCCTTCGAACTCAAGGAGTTGCGGGCCGAGGTCCGGCGGCTTCTGGGCGACGAACCGGGTGCGGAGGCGGCCGCGACGCCGGGAGGCCATGTTTGAGCGGCTGGGCCTTCGGCTGCGCGTCTTCCTGTTCTTCGCCGCGCTTGTCCTGGGCTGCTGGCTGGCGCTGGCCGGCGGGCTGTGGCTGGGCTGGCGGCGCGCCGCCGATCCCGCGCTGCTGCCGGCCTTCACGCTCGCCGGCACGGTCGCGGGTTTCGCGATCCTCGGCCTCGTCGCCTGGATCTGGTTCCTGTTCGACGAGAACGTGGCCCGCGCGATCGAGCGGCTGGCCGGCGGCATGCGCGCCCGCGCCCATGCCGAGGTCGCGGACGGGATCGACACCGCGCCGGCGCGCTATCTGGGCGATCTGGCGCCCGCCGCCGAGGCGGTGACGCTGACGCTGGCCGAAACCCGCAACGCGCTGGCCGAGGCGGTGGCCCGCGAAACCACCCGGCTGGCGGCGGAAAAGGCGCGGCTTGAGGCGCTTCTGTCCGACGTTCCGGTGGGCGTGCTGCTGTGCACCCCCGATCACCAGCTGGTGTTCTACAACGGCCAGGCGGTCGACCTGCTGGGCGGCGGCGCGGCGCCGGGGCTCGACCGGCGGGTGTTCGACTATCTGCGCGAGGCGCCCGTCGCCCATGCCTACGACCGGCTGCGGGAAACCGACGATCCCGATGCCGCCTCCGACCTCGTCTGCGCGACGGTGGCCGAGGCGCGGGTGCTGGCCGGGCGGATGCGGCTGCTGGAAGGCGCGGGCGACCGGCCGGGCTACGTTCTGACCTTGCGCGACGTGACCGCCGATCTCGCCGCCCATGCCGACCGCGAGGAGCTTCTGGCCGAGGTCTTCGACCGGGTCCGCCGCCCGGCGGCGAACCTGATGACCGCGATCTCGGTCAAGGAGGGGGCGGCGGATGCCGCGCTCGACGCCGCCATCGCCGAAGAGGCCGGCATGCTGGCGCGCGCGATCACCGATCTCGGCGCGCGCTACGACCGCAGCCGGGCGACCTGGTGGCCCCTGCCGATGACCCGTGCCGCCGACCTCGCCGATGCGATCCGCGCCCGGATCGAGGCGGAGGGCCGGCCGCTGACGGTCGAGGCCGCCGCCCTGATCCTGCGCTGCGACGCCTTCGGCCTCGTCGCGCTGCTGTCCGGCCTGGCCGCCGGTCTCGACGCGGCCGACGATCTGGGCCTCGCCATCGCCGAGGACGGTGCCGGCGCGGTGATCGACCTGTCCTGGACCGGGCCGACGCTGAACATCGGCCGGCTTGACCGGCTGCTGGCCGCGCCGCTGGAGGTCGGGCTCGCCGATGTCACCGGGCGCACGGTGCTTGACACCCACGGCACCGAGATCTGGCCCGAGGCGCTGCCCGGGGGCCGCGCGCGGCTGCGCCTGCCGATCCGCGACGCGCGCCGCGCCCACCGCCGCCCCGCCCCGATCCCGCGCGCGGTGGTCTACGATTTCGACCTGCTGTCCAAGGTCCGCAGCGCCGAGGTGCTTCAGGCGCGGCTGCAGGATCTCACCTACGTCGTCTTCGACACCGAAACCACCGGCCTGCTGCCCAGCGAGGGCGACGAGATCGTGCAGATCGCCGCGGTGCGGATCGTCAACGGCCGGCGGGTGGAAAAGGAAGTGTTCGACACGCTGGTCAATCCCGGCCGGTCGATCCCCGCCGCCTCGACCGAGGTGCACGGGATCACCGAGGCGATGGTGGCCGAGGCGCCCGGCATCGATACGGTCGGCCGGCAGTTCCACGCCTTCGCCGCCGGCGCGGTGCTGGTTGCCCACAACGCGCCTTTCGACATGGAATTCCTGCGCCGCCACGAGGCCGGCATCGGCGCCCGGTTCGACCACCCGATCCTCGACACGGTGCTCCTGTCGGCGGTCGTCTTCGGGCAGCTGGAGGGCCACAGCCTCGACGCGCTGACGCATCGGCTGGGCATCACGATCCCCGAAGAGGCGCGCCATACCGCGATCGGCGATACCGTGGCGACGGCCGACGCGCTGCTGCGGCTCCTGCCGATGCTGGAGGCGCGCGGCATTCACACCTTCGGCGACGTGCTGGCCGAGGTGAAGAAACACGGCCGGCTTCTGAAGGATCTCAACGCCTGACGGCGCGCGCCCGGTCAGGCAGGTGCGAAGGGATCGACAGGATAGATCACCTCTGCCAGGTAAAGCCCCTGCGGCGGGCAGACCGGCCCGCAGGCGGCGCGGTCCCGCGCGGCCAGCGCGCGGGCCACCGCTTCCGGCGCCCGGGCCCCCGCGCCGACCCGCTCCAGCGTGCCCACGATCGACCGGACCTGGTTGTGCAGGAAGCTGCGGGCGCGCAGCCGGAACCGGTATTCTGTGCCATGCGGCACCGCGACCGCCTCGATCGCGATCTCGTCCAGCGTCTTGACGGGGCTGTCGGCCTGGCACTGGGCGGAGCGGAAGGTCGTGAAATCGTGCCGCCCGACCAGATGCGCCGCGCCGGCCCGCATCGCCCCGGCATCCAGCGGCTGGCGCACCTGCCACACCAGCCCCGCGTCATGCGTCGCCGGCGCGCGGCGCGCCAGCAGGCGAAACAGGTAGCGCCGCTCCACGGCCGAGAACCGGGCATGGAAATCCGTATCGACCTCGGCCGCGGCGAGCACCGCGATCCGCGCCGGTTTCAGATGGTGATTGATCGCCTCCTGCAGGCGGAACGGATCCCAGCCGCGGGACAGGTCGACATGCGCCACCTGCCCCGTGGCATGCACCCCGGCATCGGTGCGCCCGGCGGCCGAGATCGCCGGGGCGGCGGGCTCCAGCCGCGCGATCGCCTGTTCCACCGCCTGCTGGACCGAGGGCTGCGCGGCCTGCCGCTGCCAGCCGGCGAAGCCGCCGCCATGGTATTCGATCTTCAGCGCGTAGCGGGGCATGGCGAAAGGCGGTTCTCGTGCATGGGCCGGCGCGACCCTGCGCGGCGGTCTATCGCGCCGTACGCCCGCTTGTCCATCGCCCCTACACAGCCGCCGCCCGGCCGCCTATCTTGGGCCGGAAAGTGAGGGCCCGCCCTTGTCCATCGCCTCCATCGCCGACGATCTCGCCCGCGGCGTCGAAAACATCGGCGCCGGCGTCAGCGAAGCGCTGTTCGAACCGGTGATCCGTCTCGGCGTCACCGGGCTGGCGCGGTCGGGCAAGACCGTGTTCATCACCTCGCTGGTCTCCAACCTGCTCGACCGCGGCCGGATGCCCGGCTTCGGCCCGGCGGCGAGCGGCGCGATCCGCGCGGCCTGGCTGCAGCCGCAGCCCGATCCCACGGTGCCGCGCTTCGACTACGAGGGCCACCTCGCCGCGCTGGCGGGGCCGGAGCCGCATTGGCCCGACAGCACCCGCGCGGTCAGCGAACTCCGGCTTTCGCTCCGGGTCCAGCCGGCGGGGATGATGGGCGCGCTGACCGGGCCGCGCACCGTGCATCTCGACATCGTCGACTATCCCGGCGAATGGCTCCTGGACCTCACGCTGATGGAGCGCGACTACGCCACCTGGGCGGCCGAGGTGCTGGCCCGGATCCCCGGCCGGGCCGGGGCGGACCCGTTCCTTCAGGCCCAGCAGGCCACGGACGGCGCGGCGGTCTTCGAGGAAACCGGGGCCCGCGAACTCGCCCGGCTCTTCGCCGATCACCTGCGCGCCGCGCGGGCCGAGGGCTGGTCGGATTGCACGCCGGGCCGGTTCCTCTTGCCCGGCGATCTCGCGGGCTCGCCGGCACTGACCTTCGCGCCGCTCGCCCGGCCCGACCGGCCGGGCCGGCAAAGCCTGTGGCGCGAGTTCGAACGCCGGTTCGAGGCCTACAAGGCCCGGGTGGTGCGGCCGTTCTTCCGCGACCATTTCGCCCGGATCGACCGGCAGGTGGTGC
>CAYUXM010000115.1:0-9701 GCA_964448765.1 uncultured Rhodobacterales bacterium | reverse complement strand
CGGGCCGCGCCTTCTGCTCCGGCCAGGATCTCGGCGACCGGGCGAACGCGGCGGAAATCGACCTCGAGCGCACGCTGCGGGACGAATACGAACCGATGCTGCGGGCGATCTTCGACTGCCCGGTGCCGACGATCTCGGCGGTCAACGGCGCGGCGGCCGGGGCCGGAGCCAACCTCGCGCTGGCCGCCGATGTGGTGATCGCCGCCGAAAGCGCGGTCTTTCTGCAGGCGTTTTCCCGGATCGGGCTCATTCCCGATGCCGGCGGCACCTACTGGCTGCCGCGGCAGATGGGGATGGCCAAGGCGATGGGCGCGGCGCTCTTCGCCGAGAAGATCGGCGCGCGCCAGGCCTCTGACTGGGGCATGATCTGGGAATGCGTCCCCGACGAAGACTTCGCCGAGCGGGTGCAGGCGCGGGCCGCGGCCCTGGCCTCGGGCCCGACGGCGGCCTACCGCGCGATCAAGCAGGCGATCCGCGGCAGTTTCGAACGCGACCTCGACGGCCAGCTCACGCTGGAGGCGGTACTCCAGGGCGCGTGCGGCAAGACCCGCGACTTCAAGGAAGGCGTGCTGGCGTTCCTCGAGAAACGCCCCGCGCGGTTCGAGGGGCGGTGAGCGGGCGAGGGGGCCGTCTGCCCCCTCTGCCGCCTCGCGGCGGCATTCACCCCCGAGGATATTTCCCGACCAAAATCTTAACCTCGCGTTAACCGACTCGCGCCACGGTTGTAGGTGCGGTACAGGCGGGGACGCCGATGACCGCGGCCAAAACGGCGGCCCGTCTGGATTTCCGGGCGGGCCGTTCCTGTCGGTTTTGGTCTGGAAATATCCTCGGGGGGCGCGGGGGGCAGACAGCCCCCCGTTCTTGTCGGCTCAGCGGGCGTCGACGGGCACGTAATCGCGCTGCGGCGCGCCGGTGTAGCGCTGGCGGGGACGACCGATCTTCTGGGTCGGATCGCTCAGCATTTCCTTCCACTGGCTGATCCAGCCGACGGTGCGGGAGATCGCGAAGATCGGGGTGAACATCGAGGTCGGGAAGCCCATCGCCTCGAGGATGATGCCGGAGTAGAAGTCGACATTCGGGTAGAGCTTCTTGTCGACGAAATAGGCATCCTCCAGCGCGATCCGCTCGAGTTCCTTGGCGACCTTGAGGGTTTCGTTGTTCTCGATGCCCAGAAGGCCCAGCACCTCGTCGGCCGATTCCTTCATCACCTTCGCGCGCGGGTCGAAATTCTTGTAGACGCGGTGGCCGAAGCCCATCAGGCGGAACGGGTCGGCCTTGTCCTTGGCGCGGGCGATGAATTCGGGGATCCGGTCGACCGTGCCGATCTCGCGCAGCATCTCCAGGCAGGCCTGGTTCGCGCCGCCATGCGCCGGGCCCCAGAGGCAGGCGATGCCGGCGGCGATGCAGGCGAAGGGGTTGGCGCCCGACGACCCCGCCAGCCGCACCGTCGAGGTGGAGGCGTTCTGCTCGTGGTCGGCATGCAGCATCATGATCCGGTCCATCGCCTTGGCGAGGATCGGGTCCACCACGTAATCCTCGCAGGGCACGGCGAAGCACATGTGCAGGAAGTTGCCCGCGTAATCGAGGCTGTTCTTGGGATACACGAAGGGCTGGCCGATCGAGTACTTGTAGGCCATCGCGGCGATCGTCGGCACCTTGGCGATCATCCGGATCGCGGCGACCTCGCGCTGCCAGGGATCGTTGATGTCGGTCGAATCGTGGTAGAAGGCCGACATCGCGCCCATCACGCCGGTCATGATCGCCATCGGATGCGCGTCGCGCCGGAAACCGCGGAAGAAGTTCATCATCTGCTCGTGCACCATCGTGTGACGGGTCACGCGCGTCTCGAAGTCGGTGGCCTGGGCCGCGGTCGGAAGTTCGCCGTAGAGCAGCAGGTAGCAGACCTCGAGATAATGCGATTTCGCGGCCAGTTGCTCGATCGGGTAGCCGCGATACAGAAGCTCGCCCCTGTCGCCGTCGATATAGGTGATCGCGCTGTCGCAGGCGGCGGTGGAGGTGAAGCCGGGGTCGTAGGTGAAGACGTCGGCCTCGGCATAGAGCTTGCGGATGTCCAGCACGTCGGGGCCGACGGAAGGTTTGAGGATCGGCAGGTCGTAGGTCTTGTTTCCCAGGCTCAGGGTTGCCGTCTTGGTGTCGTCCGCCATCTTCGTCCCTCTCCATGCCTGCCGGGACCGGCCCGGCGCCATTCAGTCTGCCCGGGCCGGACGGCTCAGGCCGTTGCGTCGGTCAGACGGGCGAGGGTTTCCTCCCGCCCGATCACCAGCATCATGTCGAAGACGCTGGGGCTGACCGCGCGTCCGGACAGGGCGGCCCGAAGCGGGGCTGCCAGCTTGCCCAGGCCGATGCCCCGGGCCTCGGCCACCTGGGCGACTGTCGCCTCCAGAGCTTCCCGGGTCCAGCTAGCATTTTGCAGGTGCGGCGTCAATTCTTTCAGTATACCACGGGATACCGGATCGAGCGCCTTCGCGGCCTTCTCGTCGGCGGTGAACGGCCGGGCCGCGAGGATGAAATGCGCCTTGTCCAGAAGGTCGGGAAAGGTTTTCGCCCGGTCCTTGAGGCAGGGCAGCGCGCGTCGGAGCAACTCACGCTGCGTTGCAGAAAGCGCGGGCTTCCCGGTGGCGGCAAGGAAGGCCTCGAGCTCTGCCAGCAGGTCTTCGTCCGCGGCGCGGGCGATCTGCGCGCCGCAGACATGGTCGAGCTTCTTGAAATCCAGCCGCGCCGGGGCGCGGCCGATGCCGTCGAGGTCGAACCAGGCCTGCGCCTCGGCGTCCGAAAAGATCTCGTCGTCGCCATGGCTCCAGCCCAGGCGGGCGAGGTAGTTGCGCATCCCCGCGGCGGGGTAGCCCATCGCCTGATACTCCTCCAGTCCGACGGCGCCGTGGCGTTTCGACAGTTTCTTGCCATCGGGCCCGTGGATCAGCGGGATATGCGCCCAGACCGGCTCCGCCCAGCCCATCGCGCGGTAGACCTGGGCCTGCCGCGCGGCGTTGTTGAGGTGATCGTCGCCGCGGATCACATGGGTCACGCCCATGTCGTGATCATCGACGACGACGGCCAGCATGTAGGTTGGCGTGCCGTCGGAGCGCAGGCAGACCATGTCGTCGAGCTGGTCGTTGCGGAAGGTCACGCGGCCCTGCACCCGGTCCTCGATCACCGTTTCGCCCGTGCGCGGGGCCTTGAGGCGGATCGCGAAGGGGATATCGGGATGGCTGGACGGGTCGGCGTCACGCCAGGGGCTGTGGTACAGGGTGGAGCGGCCCTCGGCCCGCGCGGCCTCGCGGAAGGCCGCGATCTCGTCGGGCGTGGCGAAGCATTTGAAGGCATGGCCCGAGGCCAGCATCTGCCGCGCCACCTCGGCATGGCGGTCGGCGCGGGCGGCCTGGCTGACCGGGTCGCCATCCCAGTCGAGGCCGAGCCAGGCAAGCCCGCGCAGGATCGCCGCGGTCGCCTCGGGGGTGGAACGCGCCCGGTCGGTATCCTCGATCCGAAGCAGGAACCGGCCACCGCGGCCGCGCGCGTACAGCCAGTTGAACAGCGCCGTGCGCGCGCCGCCGATATGCAGGTAGCCCGTGGGCGAGGGGGCGAAGCGGGTCACGACGGGGGCTGTCATCGGCGCTGTTAACCTTTCGGAAACCATGTTCGGGCGAGGCTGCCGGCGCAGTCATACGGTGTGTTCGGGCGGGGAGACAAGGGTGCCGCGCCCCATCTTGGTCACGAGTTCACGGGCGCTTTCGGCGCTGGCCGCGCACCTTTCGGCGGGCGCGGTGGCCGTGCCTCTGACGCCGGTCATCTTTTCCACGGGGATCGCGGCCTGGTTCGCGCTGCCTGCCGATCCGCCGCCGGCGCTTGGCTGGGCGGCGGCGGGGCTGGGGCTGTCCGCGGCGCTGCTGGCCGGGCGGGCGGGTCTGGTCGGCCGCCTCGGCTGCCTTGCGCTCGCGGTTTTCGCGGCCGGTTTCGCGGCGGCGGAACTGCGCGCCGCCCGCGTCGCCGCGCCGGTGCTGGACTGGCGCTATTACGGGGCGATCCAGGGCCGGGTGGTGGCGATCGACCGGTCGGTGTCGGACGCGGTGCGGATCACCCTCGACCATGTGGTGCTGGAACGCGTGGCGCCGGAGCGGACGCCGGAGAAGGTGCGCGTGGCCCTGCACGGCGCCGCGGGCCAGTTGGTGCCGGCGCCCGGCGACATCGCGATCCTGACCGGCCATCTGTCGCCGCCCGGCGGGCCTGTGGCGCCGGGCGGGTTCGATTTCGCCCGGCTGGCCTGGTTCGACCGGCTGGGGGCGGTGGGCTATACCCGCAGCCCGGTGCTGCGGCTGGCCGCCGCGCCCGGGGGGCCGAACCTGGGCAAGACCCGGCTGGCGCTGTCGCGCGCGATCCAGGCGCGGATCGACGGCCCGCCCGGCGCGCTGGCCGCGGCGGTGGCGACGGGCGACCGTTCGGCCCTGACCCGGCGCGAGGTCGAGGCGCTGCGCGCCTCGAACCTGTCGCATCTGCTGGCGATCTCGGGGCTGCACCTGGGGCTGGTGGCGGGGGTGGTGTTCGGCGCGGCGCGGCTGGGCCTGGCCGCGGTGCCGGCGGCGGGGCTGCGGCTGCCGGGCAAGAAGATCGCGGCGGCGCTGGCGATCGCGGCGGCGGCGGTCTATCTCGCGCTGTCGGGCGGCAATGTCGCGACCCAGCGCGCCTTCGTGATGGTGGCCTGCCTGTTCGGCGCGGTGCTGATCGACCGGCGCGCGCTGTCGCTGCGGGCGCTGGCGCTGGCGGCGATGCTGATCCTCGCGGTGACGCCCGAAAGCCTGCGCGAGGCGGGGTTCCGGATGTCCTTTGCCGCGACGACACTTCTGGTCGCGGTGTTTTCCGGTGCGGGCGGGCGCTGGCTGTCGGGCCTGCCGGCGCCGCTGGCCTGGGTGGGGGCGCTGGCGCTGTCCTCGGCGGTGGCCGGGGCGGCGACCGCGCCGATCGCCGCGGCCCAGTTCAACCGGATCGCGGAATACGGTTATCTGGCCAATCTGTTGGCGGTGCCGGTGATGGGGACGTTGGTGATCCCCGGCGTGGTGCTGGCCGCCTGCCTTGCGCCGCTGGGACTGGCCGCGCCGGGGCTGTGGATGCTGGAGACGGGCTGCCGCTGGATCCTTGCCGTCGCGGCGGCCGTCGCGGGGCTTGAGGGCGCGGTGATCGGGGTGCCGACCCCGCCGGGGGCGGTGCTGCCGGTGCTGGCGCTGGCGGGGATCTGGGCGGTGCTGGTGCCGGGGCGGGCGCGGGGCCTTGCCGCGCTGCCGGCCGCCACCTGCCTTGCGCTCTGGGCGACGGCCGAGCGCCCGGCGGTTCTGGTTGCGGACGACGCGTCGCTTGTGGGCCGGCTCGGGCCCGAGGGGCGGGCGCTGTCGAAGCCGCGCGGCTCGGGTTTCGTGGCCGGCAACTGGCTGGAGGACGACGGCGACTTCGCCGATCAGGCCAGCGCGGCGGTACGCCCCGGGTTCACCGGCGACCGCGGCGCCCGCCGGACCGGAATCGACGGCCGGCCACTGTGGCATCTGACCGGCGCCGGCGCGGCGGACCGGGCCGCCGCCGTCTGCCATGACCGCGCGATCCTTGTCGTCGCCGCCGAGATGCCCGGCCCGGCGCCGGGCGACTGCCTGCTGTTCGACCTGACCCGGCTGGCCGAAACCGGCGCGCTGGCGATCGACGAAACGCCCGGCGGCGGCATCGTGATCACGCCCGCCCGTCGGCTGGCCGGGGATCGGCGCTGGACGCCCTGGATGCGCCGGCCCTGACGCGGGGCGCGGGCGGTCTGGCCCCCGTCGCACAGGCACGCTCACCGTGGTGCCGAACCGGTTACCGCCCTGCGTGCCGTGGCCGTGCGGCTGATCAGTAGCTGCGGATCAGGCCCACCAGCCGGCCCTGCACCTTCACCGCCTCGGCGGGCAGGACGCGGGTGGGATAGGCCGGGTTCGCCGCCTCGAGCGCGATCATCGGGCCTTGCCGGCGGAACCGCTTCAGCGTCGCCTCGTGGCCCTCGACCAGCGCGACGACGATCTCGCCGTTCTCGGCCGTCGTCTGTTCGCGCACCACGACGATGTCGCCGTCGTGGATGCCGGCGTCGATCATCGAATCGCCCCGCACCTCCAGCGCGTAATGGCGGTGCTGGCCCGACAGCATCGATCCCGGCACGGCGACATGATGCGAGACTTCCGAAATCGCCTCGATCGGCACGCCGGCGGCGATCCGGCCCATCACCGGCAGGTCGAGCGCCTCGGCCTCCACCGGCAGGGCGGCGGGCGGCTGCGCGCCGGCGCCGCCCTCGATCACCCGCGGCGCGAAGCCCGGGCGGCTGAGTGCCTCGGGCAGTTTCACGATCTCCAGCGCGCGGGCGCGATGCGGCAGGCGCCGCAGGAAGCCACGTTCCTCCAGCGCCGTGATCAGCCGGTGAATGCCGGATTTCGAGCGCAGGTCCAGCGCCTCTTTCATCTCGTCGAAGGATGGCGGAACCCCGTCACGTTCCAGCCGTTTGTGGATGAAATCCAGAAGTTCCAGTTGCTTGCGGGTCAGCATGCCACCTCCATCACAGCGCGAGCACAGCCACGTCCGGCGGCCGGACCCGACCGCGTTCATCCTGTGTTCTAGTCATGTTCCGGTTTCGTGTCAATCCGCGCGAAACGTCAGCGGCAGGTAGGGCACGATCGTTCCGGCCGCGCGCGGCCCGTCGCCGATCGGCCGGATCAGCAGCGCGTCGGCCTCGGCCAGCACCGACAGGAGCGCCGAGTCCTGCCGCGCGAAGGGCCGGATCCGCGGCAGGCCGTCGCCGGGCGTCAGCCGCGCGCGCATGTAATGCTCGCGCGGCCCGTTCGCGCCGACATCGCGCGCCAGCACCGCCTCGTGCCGGTCCGGCGCGCGGGGCGGCAGCCCCTGCATCGCGCGCAGCATCGGCAGAAGGAACAGGTGTCCGCAGACGATGGCCGAGACCGGGTTGCCCGGCAGCCCAAGCAGCGCAGCAGTGCCGAACCGACCCGCCATCAGCGGTTTGCCTGGCCGCATCGCGATCCTGTAGAACGCCCGCCCCAGCCCGCGGCCCTCGGCCACCCGCGCCACCAGGTCGTGATCGCCGACCGAGGCGCCGCCAACCGTGACCACGAGGTCCGCGCCCTCGGCCAGCGCGAAGACGGTGCCGAGGCTTTCGACGGTGTCGCGCGCGATCGGCAGCATCCGCGCCTCGGCCCCCGCCGCCTCGGCCATCGCGGCCAGCCCGAAGGTATTGGAGGCGACGATCTGGTCGGGCGCGGGATCCTCGCCGGGCATCACCAGTTCGTCGCCGGTGGCGATGATCGCCACGACCGGGCGGCGCGCGACGCGCAGCTCGGCCACGTTCATCGCCGCCAGCAGCGCCAGATCGGCGGGGCCCAGCCGCCGCGGCGCTTCGATCCGGGCGCCGGCGGCGAAATCCTGCCCGGCGGCGCGGACATGCCCGGCCTCGTCGAGCCGTTCGCCCAGCGTGATCCGGTCGCCCGCGCGCGTCACATCCTCCTGGATCACCACGCGGCCGGCGCCCTCGGGCACCGGTGCGCCGGTGAAGATCCGCACCGCCTGTCCCGGCGCGACGGGTCCGGCGAACCCGTGCCCGGCGGCGGCCTGGCCGATCACGTCGAGCACCCGGCCCGGCACATGATCGGCCGCGACAATGGCGTAGCCGTCCATCGCGGCGGCGGCGAACGGCGGCTGGTCGCGCCGCGCCACGGCATCCTCGGCCAGCACCCGGCCGGCGGCGCGGCGCAGCGGTACGGTTTCGGCCGGCAGCGGCCGGGCAAGCGCGAACAGATGGTCGAGCGCCGCTTCGACGGAGATCATCACTCCGCCTCGTAGCGGCCTGATTTTCCGCCTTCTTTCAGGGCAACGCGAATGCCCTCGATGCGCATGGACTTCTCCGCCGCCTTGAGCATGTCGTAGACCGTGAGCGCGGCGACGGAGACGGCGGTCAGCGCCTCCATCTCCACCCCGGTCTGGCCGGTGGTCTTGACGGTGGCGGTGATCCGCACGCCCGGCAGGTCCGCGTCCGGCACGAGGTCGAGCGCCACGCGGGTGATCGGCAGCGGGTGGCACAGCGGGATCAGGTCGGCGGTGCGCTTGGCGGCCATGATCCCCGCCAGCCGCGCCACGCCGAGAACGTCGCCCTTCTTCGCCGTGCCGGAGGTGACCAGCGCCAGCGTTTCGGCGCGCATCACCACCGCGCCCTCGGCCACCGCCACCCGGTCCGTCACCGCCTTGTCGGAGACATCGACCATATGCGCCCGACCCTCGGCGTCGAAATGCGTCAGGCTCATGGCGCGCCCTCCAGCAGCGCGCGGGTCGCGGCGGCGACATCGGCCTGCCGCATCAGGCTTTCGCCGACGAGGAAGGCGCGGGCGCCATACTGCGCGAGGTCGCGCAGGTCATCGTGATGGAAGATACCGCTTTCGGCCACCACCATCCGGCCCTCGGGGATCCGCCGCGAAAGTTCGCGCGTCGTGTCAAGGGTGACATCGAAGGTTCTGAGATTGCGATTGTTTATCCCGATCATCGGGCTTTCCAGCGCAAGCGCGCGGTCCAGTTCCGCGCCGTCATGCACCTCGATCAGCACGTCCATCCCCCAGCCCGTCGCGGCGTCTTCCAGCTCCGCCGCCTGCGCGTCCGAGACGCTGGCCATGATGATCAGGATGCAGTCTGCGCCCCAGGCCCGCGCCTCGGCGACCTGGTAGGGATCGTAAAGGAAATCCTTGCGCAGCGCCGGCAACGCGGTGGCCGCGCGCGCCGCCGTCAGGAACTCCGGCGCGCCCTGGAACGAGGGCGCATCGGTCAGAACCGACAGGCAGGCCGCGCCGCCGGCCTCGTAGGCGCGGGCCAGCGCCGGCGGGTCGAAATCGGCGCGGATCAGGCCCTTCGAGGGGCTGGCCTTCTTGATCTCGGCGATCAGGCCGAAGCCCGCTGCGCTGGCGCGGGCCAGCGCCGCGTGAAAGCCGCGCGGGGCATCCGCCGCGCGCGCCGCGGCCTCGACCTCGGCCAGCGGCCGCGCGGCTTTCGCCGCGGCGATCTCCTCCAGCTTGTAGGCCTTGATCCGGTCCAGAATGTCGCTCATGGCGCCGGCGCCCCCGTCACGCCGGCCAGCGCCGCGACCTTTTCCCGTGCCGCGCCGGAGTCGAGGCTTTCGGCGGCGCGGGCGACGCCTTCCTTGAGATCCGCCGCGCGGCCGGCGATCCGCAGCGCCGCGGCGGCGTTCAGCAACACCGCGTCGCGATAGGCGCCCGGCGCGCCGTCCAGCAGCGCCCGGAAGGCCCGCGCGTTGTGGTCCGGCGTGCCGCCGAGGATCGCCTCGAACGGGTGAACGGGCAGGCCGGCCTCTTCCGGGTGAACCTCGAATTCATGCACCGCGCCGCCGTCCAGCGCCGCGACCCAGGACGCGCCGGCGATGGACAGCTCGTCGGTGCCGTCGCCGCCATGCACGACCCAGGCGGCCTCGGCCCCCAACTCGCCCAGAACCTCGGCCATCGGCCGGATCCAGCCGCGCGCGAAGGCGCCGGTCAGCTGGCGTTTGACCCCGGCCGGATTCGTCAGTGGCCCCAGAAGGTTGAACACCGTTCTTGTGCCAAGCTCCGAACGTGTGGGCATGACGTGGCGGATCGCGGGATGATGCATCGGCGCCATCATGAAGGCGA
>CAYUXM010000114.1:1274-9754 GCA_964448765.1 uncultured Rhodobacterales bacterium | reverse complement strand
CGATCAGCCCGTTCTACGACCCGATGATCGCCAAGATCGTGGTGCACGGGCCGACAAGGGCGGCGGCGCTGCGGCAATTGGGGGATGCGCTGGGCCGCACCGAGGTGGCGGGATCGGTCACCAACCTCGCCTTCCTTTCGGCGCTGGCGCGACACGAGGGGTTCGCGGCCGGCGATGTCGATACCGGGTTGATCGCGCGCGACATCGCGGCGCTGACGGCCGAACCGGAGCGGCCGCGCTGGGCCGAGGTGCTGGCGGTGCTCGCGGCGACGGGGGCCGGCACCGGCGGCGCGCCTCGGCCGGCCGATCCGCTGGCCGCCGAGCCGGGCCTTGCCGGTTTCGCGCTCTGGGCGCCGCTGGCGCGGCCCGTCACCCTGCGCGCCGGCGCGGCGGAGATCGCCGCGCGGCTTGCCGTGACCGGGCCGGGCCGGGCCGAGGTGACGATCGGCGAGACCACGCACCGCGCCGAACACCGCGCCGGCCACTGGTGGATCGACGGCGCGCGGGCACCGGGCCGGGCGCTGCGGCTGGATGCCACCGTCATGGTGTTCGGCGACCCGACCTGGCGCTTCGACATCCCCGATCCGCTGGACCGGCAATCCGCCGCCGCCGCGGCCGACGGGATCACCCGCGCGCCGATGCCGGGGCTGGTGAAATCGGTCTTCGTGGCCGCCGGCGCGGCGGTGACGGCGGGCCAGCCGCTGGCGGTGCTGGAGGCGATGAAGATGGAACACACGCTGACCGCCACGGCCGGGGGCCGGGTGGCCGAGGTGCTGGCGGAAGCCGGCGCGCAGGTCGAGGCCGGCGCGGCGCTGATCCGGATGGAGGCGGCGGAATGATCCGGCTGCACCACGTCGCGCAGGCGCGGTCGTTCCGGGTGCTGTGGCTGCTGGAGGAAATGGGCCTTGCCCATGACATCGTGCAGCATTCCTTCTTCGACAAGTCGCTGCGCGATCCCGCCTTTCTCGCCCTGTCCCCGGCCGGCCGGGTGCCGGCGCTGGAAATCGACGGCCGCGCGATGTTCGAATCCGGCGCGATCCTGCAATACCTCGTCGAGACGCGCGAGATGTTCGGCCCCGGCCGCGGCGAAAGGGCCGACTGGCTGGAATGGATTCATTTCGCCGAAACCGTCGCCGCGCATGTCGCCAACCTGACCCAGCACCATATCGTGCTGCGCGAGGATCACATGCGCTCGCCCACCGTCATGCGGCTGGAGGCGAAGCGGCTGGAAAAGACGCTCGGGGTGGTCGAACGCGGCCTGAAGGGCGATTATCTGCTCGCCTCGGGGTTCTCGGCGGCGGATGTGGCGGTGGCCTATGGCGCGCTGATCGGGCAACGGTTCGTGCGGCTGGACGGGCTGCCGCGCGTCGCGGCCTGGCTGAAGCGGCTGGCGGCGCGGCCGGCGTTCCGCCGCGCGATGGAGCGGGACGGGCCGCCGCAGATCTACCTGCGCGACTTCTACGAGGCGCCGGAGGGGTGATGGCCGAAGGACCGTCCAGGGCGCGCCCTTGGCCCGGCCGTCGGCCGGAGGCCTCGTATCGGGCCAGCGGAGGAATGAAAGGATGACCCGAACCGTCGAGATCTTCGAGGTCGGCCCCCGCGACGGGCTGCAGAACGAAAAGCGGCTGATCCCCGCGGCCGACAAGATCGCGCTGATCGACGCGCTCTCGGGCGCCGGGTTCCGCCGGATCGAGGCGACGAGTTTCGTTTCGCCGAAATGGGTGCCGCAGATGGCCGACGCGGCCGAGGTGCTGGCCGGTATCGCCCGCGCGCCCGGCGTCACCTACTGGGCGCTGACGCCGAACCTGAAGGGCTACGCGGCCGCGAAGGCCGCGCGCGCCGATGGCGTGGCGATCTTCGCCGCCGCGACCGAGGGGTTTTCACGCGCCAACCTCAACTGTTCGGTCGCCGAAAGCCTCGAACGCTTCGCCCCGGTGGCCGAGGCCGCGGCGCGCGACGGCCTGCCGCTGCGCGGTTACGTCTCGGTCGTGACGGATTGCCCGTTCGAGGGCGCGGTCGCGCCCGGCGCGGTGGCGCGGGTCGTTGCGGCGCTGCGCGACCTGGGTTGCGCCGAGGTCAGCCTGGGCGAGACCCTCGGCCGGGGCCGGCCCGAGGCGGTGGACGCGATGCTGGACGCGGTGCTGGGCGAGATGCCGGCCGCCCGGCTGGCCGGGCATTTCCACGACACCGCCGGCCGGGCGCTGGACAATGTCGACGCGGCGCTGGCGCGCGGGCTGCGCGTGTTCGATGCCGCCGTCGGCGGGCTGGGCGGCTGCCCCTACGCGCCCGGCGCGGCGGGCAACCTGGCCACCGAACGGCTGGCCGCGCACCTGGCGGCGGGCGGCTGGGACACGGGGCTGGACATGCAGCGCGTCGCCGCCGCGGCGGCGCTGGCACGGACGATGCGGGGGGAAACGGCATGACGCTGACGACCGGGATCGACGCGCGCGGCGTCGCGCGGCTCAGGCTCGACCGGGCGGAGAAACACAACGCGCTGGACGCCGCGCTGATCGCGGCGCTGACCGAGGCGGCGGGCCGGCTGGGCGCCGATCCGGCGGTGCGGGTGATCGTGCTGGAAGGCGCGGGGGCCAGCTTCTGCGCCGGCGGCGACCTGGGCTGGATGCGCGCGCAGATGGCGGCGGATGCGGCGACGCGGGCGGCCGAGGCGCGCAAGCTGGCCGAGATGCTGCAGGCGCTCGATACCTGCCCCAAGCCGCTGATCGGGCGGGTGCATGGCAACGCCTTCGGCGGCGGGCTGGGGATGATGTCGGTCTGCGACGTGGCGGTGGCGGCCCGCGGCGCGCGGTTTGGCCTGACCGAGGTGCGGCTGGGCCTGATCCCGGCCACGATCGGGCCCTACGTGGTGGCCCGGATGGGCGCGGCGCGGGCGCGTCGGGTGTTCTTTTCCGGCCGGCTGTTCGACGCCGACGAGGCGGTGGCGCTGGGCCTTCTGGCCCGCGCCGTCGCGCCCGATGATCTCGACGCGGCGGTCGAGGCGGAAGTCGCCCCCTATCTCGCCGCCGCGCCGGGGGCCGTGGCCGAGGGCAAGGCGCTGGTGCGCGCGCTGGGGCCGCGGATCGACGCGGCCGCGATCGACGAGACGGTCGCGGCGCTGGTGCGGCGCTGGGCAAGCCCCGAGGCGGCCGAGGGAATCGCGGCCTTCTTCGACAAGCGCACGCCCTCCTGGCGGGGCTGAGCGGGCCGGCGCCGCCCGCCGGCCGGCCGCGCGTTGCGGCACTGCGGCGAAAACGGCACACGATTGTATGCAATAGCGGTCGCACAGCCCGCGCCCCGCGCCGATTTGACCGGGCTTCGGTTGACCCGGTCGGGGCGGAAGAGTAAACGGGGCCAAGCCGGAAACGGGACAGCCGGCCGCCCTGTTGAGCCATGAGGGAGCGCGTCGTGGACGAGGTACTGCGGGACTACCTGCCGATCCTGATCTTTCTCGTGCTGGCCATCGGGCTGGGCCTCGTCCTGCTTCTCGCCGCCGCGATCATCGCCGTCCGCAACCCCGATCCCGAGAAGGTGTCGGCCTACGAATGCGGCTTCAACGCGTTCGACGATGCGCGGATGAAGTTCGACGTGCGGTTCTACCTCGTCTCGATCCTGTTCATCATCTTCGATCTCGAAGTCGCCTTCCTGTTTCCCTGGGCGGTCGCCTTCGGCGACCTCAGCGACGTCGCGTTCTGGTCGATGATGGTGTTCCTGGGCGTCCTGACGGTGGGCTTCGCCTACGAATGGAAGAAGGGGGCGCTGGAATGGGAGTGATGACGGGGGCCAACACCGCCGGCGCGGATCGCGAGGCGGTGCTGGCCGATCTCGGCCGCGACCTACAGGACAAGGGGTTTCTGCTGACCTCGGTCGAGGACGTGATCAACTGGGCGCGCAACGGGTCGCTGCACTGGATGACCTTCGGCCTCGCCTGCTGCGCGGTCGAGATGATGCATACCTCGATGCCGCGCTACGATCTGGAACGCTTCGGCACCGCGCCGCGCGCGAGCCCGCGCCAGTCCGATCTGATGATCGTCGCCGGTACGCTGACGAACAAGATGGCCCCGGCGCTCAGGAAGGTCTACGACCAGATGCCGGAACCGCGCTACGTGATCTCGATGGGCTCCTGCGCCAATGGCGGCGGCTATTATCACTACAGCTATTCGGTGGTGCGCGGCTGCGACCGGATCGTGCCGGTCGATATCTACGTGCCCGGCTGCCCGCCAACGGCCGAGGCGCTGCTGTACGGGATCCTGCAGTTGCAGCGCAAGATCCGCCGCACCGGCACCCTGGTGCGCTGAGAGGGGGGCGTCATGACCGAGGCGTTGCAGGAACTGGCCGCCCATATCGCGATCAAGCGGCCAGACGACGTGCTGGAGACGCAGATCGCCTTCGGCGAACTGACGGTCACCACGCCGCTGTCGGAACTGCCCGGCCTCGTCGCCTTCCTCAAGGCCGATGCCGCCTGCCGGTTCACCACGCTGGTCGACATCACGGCGGTGGACTGGCCGTCGCGGCCGGCGCGGTTCGACATGGTCTATCATTTCCTGTCGATGTACAGAAACCACCGGATCCGGGTGAAGACCGCGGTGCGCGAGGACGAGATGGTGCCCTCGATCACCGATCCGTTCCCCGCCGCCGACTGGTTCGAGCGCGAGGTCTTCGACATGTTCGGGATCCTGTTCTCGGGCCATCCCGACCTGCGCCGCATCCTGACCGACTACGGGTTCCGCGGCTATCCGCTGCGCAAGGATTTCCCGACCACGGGCTATGTCGAGGTGCGCTACGACGAGGCCGAAAAGCGGGTGGTCTACGAACCGGTGAAACTGGTGCAGGAATACAGGCAGTTCGATTTCATGTCGCCCTGGGAGGGCGCGGACTACATCCTGCCGGGCGACGAGAAGCCGGGGGAAAAGGCATGAGCGGGCGGGTGACGGGCTGCGGCGCGACAGGCACGGGGGCGAGGTGATGGACGGCTCCAAGGACTTCCGCGACGCGTTGACGGGCGAACAGCGCATCCGCAACTTCAACATCAACTTCGGCCCGCAACACCCCGCCGCGCATGGTGTTCTGCGGCTTGTGCTGGAGCTGGACGGGGAGATCGTGGAACGCTGCGATCCGCATATCGGGTTGTTGCACCGCGGCACCGAGAAGCTGATGGAAAGCCGCACCTACCTGCAGAACCTGCCGTATTTCGACCGGCTGGACTACGTCGCCCCGATGAACCAGGAACATGCCTGGTGCCTGGCGATCGAACGGCTGACCGGGGTCGAGGTGCCGCGCCGGGGACAGTTGATCCGGGTGCTGTATTCCGAGATCGGCCGCATCCTGAACCATCTTCTCAACGTCACCACGCAGGCCATGGACGTCGGCGCGCTGACCCCGCCGTTGTGGGGCTTCGAGGAACGCGAGAAGCTGATGGTGTTTTACGAACGCGCCTGCGGGGCGCGGCTGCATGCCGCCTATTTCCGCCCCGGCGGCGTGCATCAGGATCTGCCGCCCGAGCTTCTGGACGATATCGACCGCTGGGCCGACGAATTCCCCACGGTGCTGGACGATATCGACGGGCTTCTGACGGAAAACCGGATCTTCAAGCAGCGCAACGCCGATATCGGCATCATCACCGAGGACGATATCCTCACCTGGGGCTATTCCGGCGTGATG
This sequence comes from uncultured Rhodobacterales bacterium, assembly GCA_964448765.1. Taxonomy (GTDB): domain Bacteria; phylum Pseudomonadota; class Alphaproteobacteria; order Rhodobacterales; family Rhodobacteraceae; genus JANSXY01. The sequence goes on along the minus strand of CAYUXM010000114.1, from coordinate 4,099 downwards.
GTGCGCGGCTCCGGCCTCGCCTGGGACTTGCGCCGCGCGCAACCCTACGAGTGCTACGACGAGTTCGACTTCAAGGTGCCCGTGGGCAAGAACGGCGACTGCTATGACCGCTACCTGTGCCGGATGGCCGAGATGCGCGAGTCCACCCATATCGTGAAGCAGGCGATCGCCAAGCTGCGCGCGCCCGAAGGGCAGGGCGACGTGCAGGCGCGCGGCAAGATCACGCCGCCGAAGCGGGGCGAGATGAAACGCTCGATGGAGGCGCTGATCCATCACTTCAAGCTCTATACCGAGGGCTTCCACGTGCCCGAGGGCGAGGTCTATGCCGCCGTCGAGGCGCCGAAGGGCGAATTCGGCGTCTACCTTGTCGCCGACGGCACCAACCGGCCCTACCGCGCGAAAATCCGCGCGCCGGGCTACCTGCACCTGCAATCGATGGACTATGTCGCCAGTGGCCACCAGCTGGCCGATGTCTCGGCGATCATCGGCACGATGGACGTGGTTTTCGGGGAGATCGACCGCTAATGCTCCGCCGCCTGCACCCCGACCAGCCCGACAGCTTCGCCTTCACCCCGGCGAACCTCGACTGGGCGAAAGCGCAGATCACCAAATACCCGGAAGGCCGGCAGGCCTCGGCGATCATCCCGCTGCTGTGGCGCGCGCAGGAGCAGGAGGGCTGGCTCACCCGCCCGGCGATCGAGGCGGTGGCCGACATGCTGGGCATGGCCCATATCCGGGCGCTGGAGGTCGCGACCTTCTACTTCATGTTCCAGCTGCAACCCGTTGGCAGCGTGGCCCATATCCAGGTCTGCGGCACCACGTCCTGCATGATCTGCGGGGCCGAGGACCTGATCGGCGTCTGCAAGGACAAGATCGCGGCGCGGCCGCATGAACTGTCGGCGGATGGCCGGTTTTCCTGGGAAGAGGTCGAATGCCTCGGTGCCTGCGCCAACGCGCCGATGGCGCAGATCGGCAAGGATTATTACGAGGATCTGACGGCGGCGCGGCTGGCCGAGATCATCGACGAACTGGCCGCCGGCAAGGTGCCGGTGCCGGGGCCGCAGAACGGGCGCTATGCGTCCGAGCCGAAGGGCGGGGCGACCTCGCTTGCCGATCACGTCGCGGGGCGGGCGGCGCTGAACGCCTCGGCCACGCTGGCCACCGGCATCGGCGATACGGTCAAGCGCATCGACGGCACCGAGGTGCCGCTGCGCGCGCCCTGGCTGGGCAAGGGCGCGGCCCCGGCTGCCAAGCCCGCCGCGCCGAAAGCCGACGCGCCGAAGCCGGCAGCGAAAAAGCCCGCAACGCCCGCGCCGGTCGCGCCTGCGCCCGCGCCGGCCGCGCCTGCCGCCGCCGCCGGCAGCAAGCCCGAGATGCTTGCCGAGGCGCGCGAGGGCGGGGCGGACGACCTGAAGATGATCAAGGGCGTCGGCCCGAAGCTGGAGGCGCTGCTGCACCGGCTGGGCGTGTTCCATTTCGACCAGATCGCCGGCTGGACGGCCGAGGAAATCGCCTGGGTCGACGAGAACCTGGAAGGGTTCAGGGGCCGGGTCAGCCGCGACGGCTGGGTGGCGCAGGCCCGCCTGCTCGCCTCCGGCGCGGAGACGGAGTTTTCAAGGAAGGCACGGAAAGAGGGCCTGTACGACGAATAGACGAACGACAGCTCGGAGGACGACATGATCGACAAACTGACATCGATGGACTGCCAGCGCAGGTGCTGGCTGATCGCGGCCGTGCTGGGCGCGGTGCTGTCGATCCTGTTGTGGATTTCCGGCTGGGGGTTCTTCGGCGGGCTCTTTGCCGGGATCATCCTCGCGGCGGCTCTGGGCTACCTGCTCAACGAGTTCCTGTGCAACGATCACCCGGACCTCGCCTTCGGTGGCCGCAAGACCTCCGCCCCGGCCGCGCCCGCTGCGCCAGCGCCTGTCGCCGCGCCGGAACCGGCGGCCGAGCCGCAGCCCGCCGCGGCTTTGGCGCCGGCACCTGCGCCGGAACCCGCGCCCGCCCCGAAACCGGAACCGGAGCCCGCGCCGGCGCCGAAGCCGGCACCGGCCGCGGCGGCACCGGCCGCGAAACCCGGCGCCGAGGATGCGGCGCCCGCGAGTGCCTCGAAACCCGCACTGCTGCCCGTCGCGCGCGAGGGCGGGCCGGACGACCTGAAGAAGATCAAGGGCGTCGGCCCGAAACTCGAGGCGCTCCTGCACAAGCTGGGTGTCTACCACTTCGACCAGATCGCCGCGTGGTCGGATGCCGAGATCGACTGGATCGACCATCACCTCGAAGGTTTCCGTGGCCGGGCGCGGCGCGACGGCTGGGTGGAACAGGCGCAGATCCTCGCGCATGGCGGTACCACCGATTTCGCCGACCGGGTGAAGAAGGGCGACGTGTATTGAAATGACGGCCCCGGAACGGCAACAGGCCCTGGCACGCGAGGCGCGGATGGTGGCGGTGGTTCTGGCCGCCGCGATGCTGGTGTGGATGGGGGCGCAATGGCTGGGCGGACGGATGGGCTGGGAAACCCGCTTCGTCTTCCTGTTCGATCTTGCCGCGATGGCCGCCTTCGTCTGGTCGCTCGTCGTGACCTGGCGGATCTGGCGGCGCGGCAGGACCGGGCAGGGCAATTGAGGGACAAGGGATGCTGAAGGATCAGGACCGGATCTTCACGAACCTCTACGGGATGCACGATCGCAGCCTGGCGGGTGCGAAGGCGCGCGGCCACTGGGACCGGACGGGCGAGTTCATCCGGAACGGCCGCGACTGGATCGTGGAGCAGGTGAAGGCCAGCGGGCTGCGCGGCCGCGGCGGCGCGGGCTTTCCGACCGGGC
>CAYUXM010000114.1:0-1174 GCA_964448765.1 uncultured Rhodobacterales bacterium | reverse complement strand
CAGGTGAAGGCCAGCGGGCTGCGCGGCCGCGGCGGCGCGGGCTTTCCGACCGGGCTGAAATGGTCCTTCATGCCGAAGGAAAGCGACGGGCGGCCCGCCTATCTCGTCGTCAATGCCGACGAATCCGAACCCGGCACCTGCAAGGACCGCGAGATCATGCGCCACGATCCGCACACGCTGGTCGAGGGCTGCCTGATCGCCGGGTTCGCGATGGCCGCGAACGCGGGCTACATCTACATCCGCGGCGAATACATCCGCGAGCGCGAGGCGCTTCAGGCCGCCATCGACGAGGCCTATGACGCCGGGCTTCTGGGCCGGAACGCCGCCGGATCGGGCTGGGATTACGATCTCTACCTGCACCACGGCGCGGGCGCCTATATCTGCGGCGAGGAAACCGCGCTTCTGGAAAGCCTCGAAGGCAAGAAGGGCATGCCGCGGATGAAGCCGCCGTTCCCGGCCGGCGCGGGGCTTTACGGCTGCCCGACCACGGTCAACAACGTCGAATCCATCGCGGTGGTGCCCACCATCCTGCGCCGCGGGCCGGACTGGTTTTCCTCCTTCGGGCGGCCGAACAACACCGGCACCAAGATCTTCGCGATCTCCGGCCACGTGGAAAACCCCTGCGTGGTCGAAGAGGCGATGTCGATCCCGCTGAAGGAATTGCTGGAGAGGCATTGCGGCGGCGTGCGCGGCGGCTGGTCGAACCTCAAGGCGGTGATCCCCGGCGGCTCGTCGGTGCCCTGCCTTCCGGCGAAGCTGTGCGACGACGCGATCATGGATTTCGACTGGCTGCGCGAGCAGCGCTCGGGCCTCGGCACCGCGGCGGTGATCGTGATGGATCAGTCGACCGACATCATCAAGGCGATCTGGCGGCTGTCGAAGTTCTACAAGCACGAAAGCTGCGGCCAGTGCACGCCCTGCCGCGAGGGCACCGGCTGGATGATGCGGGTGATGGACCGGCTGGTCCGGGGCGAGGCCGAGGTGGAAGAGATCGACATGCTCTTCGACGTCACCAAGCAGGTCGAGGGCCACACGATCTGCGCGCTCGGCGATGCCGCGGCCTGGCCGATCCAGGGCCTGATCCGGCACTACCGCGAAGAGATCGAGGACCGGATCAAGGCCCGCAAGACCGGCCGCACCGGCGCGCTGGCGGCGGAGTGACGGCGATGGCGCG
>CAYUXM010000113.1:0-9764 GCA_964448765.1 uncultured Rhodobacterales bacterium | reverse complement strand
GTCGCCAACGAGTTTCTCGATGCCCTGCCGATCCGCCAGTTCCGCCGCGCCGGCGATGGCTGGCAGGAGGTCATGGTCGGGCTCGATCCCGCGGGCCGGCTTGCCCCCGGCCTGTTGCCCGCCGCGCCGGTGGCGGCGCTGGCCCATCGCCTGGCCGATATCCAGGACGGCGCGGTGGTGGAACTGTGCCCGGCGCTGCCCGGCATCGTCGCCGAGGTGGCGGGCCGGATCGCGCGGCACGGCGGCGCGGCGCTGATCATCGACTACGGCGGCTGGGCCGGCACCGGCGACACGTTCCAGGCGGTGCGGGCCCATGCGCCGGCCGACCCGTTCGCCGCACCGGGCGCGGCCGACCTGACCGCGCATGTCGATTTCGCCGCCATCGCCACCGCCGCCCGCGCCGCGGGGGCGGAGGCGAGCGCGATGAGCCCGCAGGGCCTGTTCCTCGAACGGCTGGGGATCACCGCCCGCGCCGAGGCGCTGGCGCGCCGGCTGACCGGCGCGGCGCGCGACAATCATGTTGCGGCGCATCGCCGGCTGACCCATCCTGACGGCATGGGAGAGCTGTTCAAGGTCATCGCGATCCATCCCCCGGGGACGCCGCCGCCACCGGGGCTCGACCCGCTCGGGGCGCCACGGGGGCCGGCGGCATGACCCTTGCGCCGATCACGTCCGACGCGCTCGGCATGTTCCGGCACGGCTTCTTCACCCGCGCCGGCGGCGCCTCGTCGGGGATCTTCGCGGGGCTGAACTGCGGCTACGGCTCCTCCGACCAGACCGAGGCGGTGACGCTGAACCGCGCCCGCGTGGCGCAGGCGCTGGCGGCCGACCCGTCGGCGCTGGTGGCGCTGAACCAGGTGCATTCGGCCAATGCCGTGACCGTCGACGCGCCGTTCGACGGCGCGCCGCCGCGCGCCGACGCGCTGGTCACGGCGGTGCCGGGGCCTGTGCTGACGGTGCTGACGGCCGATTGCCAGCCGGTGCTGTTCGCCGATCCGCAGGCCGGCGTCGTCGCCGCGGCCCATGCCGGCTGGCGCGGCACGCTCGACGGTGTTCTCGAAGCGACGCTGGCGGCGATGGAGGGGCTGGGCGCCCGGCGCGCGGCCACCGTGGCGGTGATCGGCCCGACGATCAGCCAGCGAAACTACGAGGTCGGCGAGGATTTCCTCGAAACCTTCCGCGCCGAGGATTCCGACAGCCTGCGGTTCTTCGCCAATGGCGCGGGCGACCGGTTCCTGTTCGACCTGCCGGGCTTCGGCCTGCACCGGCTGCGCGCGGCCGGGATCGGCCATGCCGAATGGTGCGGTCACTGCACCTATGCCGATCCCCGGCGGTTCTTTTCCTACCGCCGGTCCGTCCATGCCGGCGAGGCCGATTACGGCCGCCTGATCTCTGCCATCCGGCTGTGACCGGGGCGCTGGGCGGGCCGCCCGCACCGCCCGGCCCGCGCATTGTCTCATCCCTGCCCAACACTTGCCAGAAAGCCGCGGCAATCTCGGCCCTCTCGGATCATTGAGGAGAGGGCCATGACCAATCGCCGCTGGCTGAACGCCGCGCTCGCCCGCGCGGCCCTGCCCCTTCCCGCTCCCCTGCCCTCGACCCGCAGCGCGCGGCGGAGGCGGGCATGAGCCGGCACCAGCCCCCCGGATCGATGCTGCCCCGGCCCGGCGCGGCGCTGCAACAGCCCTGGGCGCCGCAGGCCGACCGGCGCCCGCTGCGCGCGGCCCCGCTCACCCGGCGCTACGAAATGGCCTGGCTGGGCGCCGACGGCGTCGAGACCGCCAGCCGCGTCGCGCCCGCGGCGCCACCGTTCGAAGAGGCCTTCGCCGCCTTCGCCCGCGGCACCCTGATCATGACCGGGGAGGGGCCCGTCGCGATCGAGGATCTGGCTCCCGGCCTGCGGGTCGCCACCGCCGACGGCGCGCTGGAACCGGTGCTCTGGGTGGGGTCCATGACGCTGTATCCCCGGACCACGGCCGGGCATGAACCGGCGCGGCTGATCCGGCTGACGGCGGATTGCTTCGGCCTTGGCCGGCCGATGCCCGACCTCGTGCTCGGCCCGCATGCCCGGGTGCTGCTGTCGGGCGCGCGGCTGCGCCACCGGATCGGCGTCGACGCGGCCTTCGCCCCGGCCCGCGCGCTGGCCGATGGCGTCGCGGTGATCGAGGTCGCGCCGGTCACGCCGATCACCGTCTACCACGTGATGCTGCCACGCCAGGCCGGGCTGCGCGCCGCGGGGATGGAGATCGAAAGCTTCCATCCCGGCCCCGGCTTCGCCGAACTGACCGACCCGCAAAGCCGGGCGCTGTTCCTGACGCTGTTTCCGCATGTCGACCGGCTCGACCAGTTCGGCCCGGCGCCGATCACGCGGCTGACCCGGTTCGAGGCCGAGGATCTCGCCGGCATCTAGCCGCGCGCCAGCCGCGCCTCGAGCACGTCGAAGGGCACGCCGGGGTCGTCCTTGGCGCAGCGGATCACCAGGCTGGTCTTGACGCTGGCGACGTTCGGCGCCGAGGTGAGCTGTTCGGTCAGGAAGCTCTGGAAGCTCGACAGGTCGGGCGCGACGCATTTCAGGATGAAATCGATCTCGCCGTTCAGCATGTGGCACTCGCGCACCAGCGGCCAGTCGCGGCAGCGCTGTTCGAAGGCCGACAGGTCGGCCTCGGCCTGGCTGTGCAGCCCGACCATCGCGAAGACGGCGACCTCGAATCCCAGTTCCCGTGCATCGACCTGGGCGTGGTAGCCGCGGATGAATCCCTGCTCTTCCAGCGTGCGGACGCGGCGCAGACAGGGCGGCGCCGAGATCCCGACGCGGCGCGCAAGCTCGACATTCGTCATCCGCCCGTCGGCCTGAAGTTCCGCGAGGATCTTGCGGTCGATCTCGTCGAGCTTGGTTCCGGGCATCCTGTCCTCCGCGATGCGCGGACCATAGGCGCGGCGCGCGACCTGCGCAATATTGTTTCACACTCGCGCAATTTCTTTTTCGAATCCGCCGTGAACCGGGCCGCCGCGGGCCCGTTGCGCGGGGCTTTCCGCGGCCGGCCGCGGCGTCTATATCGGGGCGGCAACCGCCCGGCGCCGGGCGCAACGACCCTGGGGGACAACATGGCCGAGACCCGACATACCCGCGTTCTGATCATCGGTTCTGGCCCGGCGGGCTATACCGCCGCCGTCTATGCCAGCCGCGCGATGCTCGACCCGATCCTGGTGCAGGGCATCCAGCCGGGCGGGCAGCTGACGATCACCACGGATGTCGAGAACTGGCCCGGCGATACCGAGGTGCAGGGCCCCGACCTCATGGTGCGGATGGAGGAACATGCCCGCGCGATGGGGGCCGAGGTGATCTCCGACCATATCGCGTCGCTCGACCTGTCGCAGCGGCCGTTCACCGCGCAGGGCGACGGCGGCACCACCTATACCGCCGACGCGGTGATCCTGTGCACCGGGGCGCAGGCGCGCTGGCTTGGGCTTGCGTCGGAGGAGAAGTTCAAGGGCTTCGGCGTTTCCGCCTGCGCCACCTGCGACGGGTTCTTCTACCGAGGCAAGGAGATCGTCGTGGTCGGCGGCGGCAACACCGCCGTGGAAGAGGCGCTGTTCCTGACCAACTTCGCCTCGAAGGTCACGCTGGTGCACCGCCGCGACAGCCTGCGCGCCGAGAAGATCATGCAGGACAGGCTGTTCAAGAACCCCAAGATCGAGGTGGTCTGGAACCACACCGTCGAGGAGGTTCTGGGCGCCACCGATCCGCCGGGCGTGACCGGTGTGCGGATCAAGGACGTCAACACCGGCGCCGCGCGCGAGATCCCCTGCGCGGGCTTCTTCGTGGCGATCGGCCATGCGCCGGCCTCGGAACTCGTCAAGGACCAGCTGGAGACCCATCTGGGCGGCTACGTGACGGTGGAACCCGGCACCACCCGCACCTCGATCCCCGGCGTCTTCGCCGCCGGCGACCTGACCGATCACGTCTACCGCCAGGCGGTGACCTCGGCCGGCATGGGCTGCATGGCCGCGCTCGACGCCGAACGCTGGCTGTCCGAACAGGGCTGACGCGTCACGCCCGGATAACCCTGATGCCAAGTAAACCCGCGCCGAGGCTTGCCCCGGCGCGCCGGCCGGGCTAAGGCCCCGGCGAATTTGTTCGCCCGCCTCCCTTTATGCCAAGACAGGCCCAGTCATGACCCCGCTTCCCAACCTCGTCCCGATCCCGGAACTCTACGTCTCGGCCGACTCGGCCCAGAAACTGAAGCGCGAGGCGGCCTCGCTGCCGTCCTGGGATCTTTCGGCCCGGCAGATCTGCGACCTCGAACTGCTGATGAACGGCGGGTTCCACCCGCTCAAGGGGTTCATGACCCAGGCCGATTACGACGGCGTGGTCGCGGACATGCGGCTGGCCGACGGCGCGCTGTGGCCGATGCCCGTCACCCTCGACGTCTCCGAGGCCTTCGCGGAAACGGTGGAACCGGGCCAGGACATCGCGCTGCGCGACGCCGAGGGCGTGATCCTGGCGATCCTCAGCGTCACCGACAAGTGGATGCCCGACAAGGCGCTGGAGGCCGAGAAGGTGTTCGGCGCGAACGACATCGCGCATCCGGCGGTGAACTTCCTGCATCACAAGGCCGGCAAGGTCTATCTGGGCGGGCCGGTCACCGGGATCCAGCCGCCGGTGCACTACGATTTCAAGGGCCGCCGCGACACGCCGAACGAGTTGCGCGCCCATTTCCGCAAGCTCGGCTGGCGCAAGGTCGTTGCATTCCAGACCCGCAACCCGCTGCACCGCGCGCACCAGGAACTGACGTTCCGCGCCGCGCGCGAGGTGCAGGCGAACCTGCTCATTCACCCGGTCGTCGGCATGACCAAGCCCGGCGATGTCGATCACTTCACCCGGGTGCGCTGCTACGAGGCGGTGCTTGACAAGTATCCGGCGGCGACGACGCATCTGAGCCTGCTCAACCTCGCGATGCGGATGGGCGGCCCGCGCGAGGCGGTCTGGCACGGCATCATCCGCCGCAACCACGGCTGCACCCACATGATCGTCGGCCGCGACCACGCCGGGCCGGGCGCCAACAGCCAGGGCGAGGATTTCTACGGCCCCTATGACGCGCAGGAGCTGTTCCGCCAGCACCAGGCCGAGATCGGGATCGAGATGGTCGATTTCCGGCACATGGTCTACGTGCAGGAGCGCGCGCAATACGAACCCGCCGACGAGATCGCCGACAAGGACAATGTCACGATCCTCAACATCTCGGGCACCGAGTTGCGCCGCCGCCTGCGCGAGGGGCTGGACATCCCCGAATGGTTCTCCTTCCCCGAGGTGGTGACGGAACTGCGCCGCACCTCGCCGCCGCGCGCCCAGCAGGGTTTCACGGTGTTCTTCACCGGCCTGTCGGGATCGGGCAAGTCGACGATCGCGAACGCGCTGATGGTCAAGCTGATGGAAATGGGCGGCCGGCCCGTCACGCTCCTGGACGGCGACGTGGTGCGCAAGCACCTGTCCTCGGAACTGGGCTTTTCCAAGGAGCATCGCGACATCAACATCCGCCGGATCGGCTATGTCGCCTCCGAGATCACCAAGAACGGCGGCATCGCGATCTGCGCCCCGATCGCGCCCTATACCCTGACCCGCGCGGCGGTGCGCGAGATGATCGAGGCCTACGGCGCCTTCGTCGAGGTCCATGTCGCGACCTCGATCGAGGAATGCGAGCGCCGCGACCGCAAGGGGCTCTACAAGCTCGCGCGCGAGGGCAAGATCAAGGAGTTCACCGGCATCTCCGACCCCTACGAGGCGCCCGAGGCGCCGGAGCTCAGGGTCGAGACCGAGGGCACCGAGGTCGACCACTGCGCCCACCAGGTGCTGCTGACGCTGGAAAGCCTGGGCCTGATCAAGGCCTGAGCCCCGGACGCGACACGGGCGCGGGGGGCTGTCTGCCCCCCGGCCGCCTGCGGCGGCTCCCCCCGAGGATATTTCCCGACCAAAACCACGCCGGGGTCCGAGGCTCCGCCGCGTCGGTCCGGGCGGCCGGGGACCGGGCTCAGTGCACGTTGACCGGCGCGAAATCGTTCTGCCGGGCCAGCGCGAAGGCCAGCCGCCGGTCGGCGACCAGCGCGAGCCGGGTGCCTTCGGTGTCGTGCACGGCGTAGAGCGTTTCCAGCCCGCCGGCCTGGGCGCGCAGCGCCTCGGGCAGGTCGGTCACGGCGACCGGGCGGACATAGACGATCTGCCGGGCCTCGTCGGTCTCGGGGCCGAAATCGTATTGCGTGTTCATGGCGCGTTTCCCCTTGTCTTGCGGGCGGCTCAGGCCCGCCCGATCTCGATCGTCTGGACCCTCGGCTCGGGCACCGCGCGGGTCAGGTCGACATGCAGAAGGCCGTTTTCCAGCGTCGCGCCGGCGACCTCCACCCCTTCGGCCAGCACGAAGCTGCGCTGGAAGGCGCGGGCGGCGATGCCCCGGTGCAGGAAGACGCGGCCATCCTCCTCCTCGGCCTGGCGGCCCCGGATCATCAGCTGGCGGTCCTCGACGGTGATCGACAGGTCGTCTTCGCGAAATCCCGCGACGGCGAGCGTGATCCGGAACTCGTGGTCGTCGGATTGCTCGATGTTGAAGGGCGGATAGCCCTCGGCGGATTTGGCGGTCCGTTCGACGAGACGTTCGAGCTGGTCGAAGCCCAGCAGGAACGGATGCGCGCCGAAACTCAGTTTCGTCATCTGGCAAGCCCTCGGTCAAAGCGACGTTGCGACGGGCCCCGTTGCGGCGGCCCGCCCAGAGGATATGGGAACCGCGTCAACGCCCGGCAAGTGCCCGAGGCGCTTCCAGCCGGCGCGGCGAGTTGCTATTCTCCGGCCGATCCCCGGCGACGGGCGCCGGAGCGGCTGCAAAGGTCATGAACGCCTTCATGGAAATGTCTCACGAAGACGTGCTGCGCGTCAGGCTCGAGGTGCTCAGGCGCGAGCATCGCGATCTCGATGACGCGATCCACGCGCTGGAGGAAAGCGCCCGCGGCGATCAACTCACGCTCAGACGACTGAAGAAGCAGAAGCTGGCGCTGAAGGACCAGATCGCCCGGATCGAGGACCAGATCACCCCCGACATCATCGCCTGACGGGCGGTTGCGCCGGGCGCGGCGGCAGCTATAGTGCGGCGCCTTGGCAGGGGGTCGCGCCCCTGATTAAGTATATATTTTTCAAAAGCTTATGAGAACAATACGAGGTGATGTGTCCTCTGTTGTGTCCCATTATTGGTTCACTCGAAAGGCAAAGAAGCCAGAGCAAACCGCCCGCCCTTCGGGTAACTGCTTGGCCCCTGTTGATCCCTTCGAGGATTGTCTAAGAACTCGCTGGGGCTTAGAACGCTTCACCCCTCGCGCTCAGGTGCGTGAGCCAGGATCCAATGGGGTTCGTGTTTCGCGAACCCTCAACAAGTCCGAATGTAGGCCGCTTCGGGGACCGCGAATGTGAGCAGCCTCAGGTCAGCGGAACACCATACATTTGACACTTCTTCCAGCACTCATCAGCTCGGACTTCGAAGTCTCGGAGAGCTGAGTAGAGCATCTCAATGTCTCTCTTCAATTGGGCTTCATCCACTTCATTTCCAAAGAGGAACACTGTGTTTGTGCAACTGTTCCCAGGGGATGCGTCAAAGATCTCAGTAAAAACCAAAATACCCGGCACTTCCCCAAAGAACTCCTCAACAGATGTGCAGTAAGAAAAATCAATTGTGAGCGATGTTGATGAAAGATCCACTTGGACATTCTTCTTGTCGTCGAATACCTGATCCGCCATCTCATGGATCAAGAGCACATCAATCTCCGATAGCCTCTCTGCGCCAAGTCTCACCCCGTAGAAGTCGTTCTCCAAGGTGTAAGCTACGACATCCTCGTAGTCCTCGATTGGCGTCTCCCAGTCCTCACATGGGATTGGATACTTCATGAGGTAATCCCCGCGTCAGCGATAACGTCTTCAAGCCGCCGCATAAATGCCCTCGCGTCCAGCCTGATAGGCATCGAACACATGCCGGTAGAGCATGTCGCACTTACGGTTGAAGATGGTTTCATCGTAGGCATCCGGCAGCCCCGCATCCAGCTTGTCCTCGATGGCTCGCCGAACTGCGCCCTTCGCTTGACCCTTCTTGGTCCAATCCAGAACCAGCTTCCCGTCCTTCAACGTCTGTAGCAGTTCCCGCGCTACTGCCTTCACCTGATCCCGTTCCTTCTGGGACAGTTCTGGCTCAGGTTTGGTCAGGATATCGAAGAATGCTTTCTCCTCCTCATTGAGCCCCTCGCGGATTGCCTCCTGCTCCTCCTCAGTCAGATCTTCCGCCAGCTTCATGAGTGCCCTAAAGAACTCCTCGATGTTGTGGCTGCCGTTGTTGTAGCCGTCGATCAACTTCTGGAAGCGCTCAAGGAAGTCTGCCCGCGTCGGGTTTCGTGCAACCATCGCTGTCAGCTTCTGGCTCAAGAGCGCACGAAGCTTTTCCGCCTCGGTCCTTTGCTGTCCAGTGTCGAACTGTCTCCTGAGCTTCTCGAAGTCGATCTGGCTGATGTCGACGATCTCAGGGGCCTCTGGGGTCTCGTAAGGGATCGGTGCGACAGAGCGGTCCAGCAGGTCTTCGACGTCCTGCATGATCGCGCTGATATCGGGCTTCGGCATCAGGGCGCGGATACGCTCAGCAAGCACGGTGATCAGAACCACATCCGCAGTGAATTCGGTCGAGGCTCGATCCGGCAGGATGGCCTTGTAGACGCGAGAAACACTCCTGGCCCTGCTGAGGAACTCCCGCTTCGCCTCATCCGTTTCGATGAGCTTCTCGACCGCTTCCCCGATCAGCGCCACCTTCTCCAGACCCTGGGCCTGCTTGATGGCTGCCGGGTCAACCCCGCGTTCCGAGAGGTAACCCAGAGTTTCCGCAAGGATTTGCCTCAGGTGCTCGACGAGATCGCTCTTGTCCCTGATTGGAGGATCGTCCGAACCCGTGTTCCCACCGCCATAGATCGCCAGTGCCTTCTGCAGGTTCCTGAAGACCCCCACGTAGTCGACGATGAACCCTGCCTCCTTCCCAGGAAAGTTCCGGTTGGCCCGTGCGATGGTCTGCATGAGCGTGTGGTTCTTCATCGGCTTGTCGAGGTAGATCGTCGAGACAGACGGAACGTCGAAGCCGGTGATCCACATCGCGCACACGAAGACCAGCCTCAGCGGGTCTTCGGTGTCCTTGAAGCGCTCGTCGAGGTCTTCCTCCATCATCCGCTTCCGGTGCGGCTTGATGTCGAGGCCCTTCTCGGCCAGTTCCTTGATCTCGTTCTGGCTCTGGGAAACCACGACCGCCATGTCCGTCGTTTTCATCGAGTAGATCTGAGCTTCGAGGATCGGTCGCTCCTCCTCATCGGCTTTCGCGAGCCCTTCTTCCAGTTCCTTCTGATACGCCGCCCAGTGCGCCCGCACCTTGTCGTGCATCCTCACTGCCGTGGCCTTGTCGATACAGACCATCATCGCCTTGGCCCGTAGACCTCGACCCACGAAGTGCCTGACGAGATCAGCCGCGATTGCCTCAAGACGATCATCGCGCGTGATCAGGTGGTATTCCCTTGCAAACTCCCTCTCGACCTTCTTGGTCTGCTCCTCATCGAGGTCAGCGTCCTCAAGCAACTCTTCGAGATCGTCGCCCAGCGCCTCGTTCGTCAGCTGCAATTCAGGAATGCGGTTCTCGTAGTAGAGCGGAACCGTCGCTCCATCCGCGATGGACTGAGCGAAGTTGTAGATCGAGATGTAGTCG
>CAYUXM010000112.1:0-9790 GCA_964448765.1 uncultured Rhodobacterales bacterium | reverse complement strand
CGGAGGAAAAAGGGCGGCGGCACCGGGAGGAGGATGGTGCCGCCGCCAGCAACGCCTGCCCCGGGAGGAGGTGGGGCCGCGTGTTCCCGCCACGGGTCCGGTGGCGGCCCAGGGAGGAGGAGGGGCCGCCACCGTCCGTGGCATCGTCCGGCCCGGGAGGAGGAGGGGCCGGCCGAAACCGGGGCCGAAGGTTGCGGCGACCCCCGGGAGGAGGTGAGGGCCGCCGCCCTTCGTTCCGTCCGCGCCCAGGGAGGAGGAGGGGCGCGCCCGGATTCCGTTCAGGGCCGAAGCCCCGTATTTGGTGCGGCGACGCCCAGGGAGGAGGAGGGGCGCCGCCGCGTATTCCGGACCCAGGGAGGAGGAGGGGTCCGAAAAACCGTCACTTGCCGTAGGCGGCCTCGTAGGCCACCCGGGTGATCGTCGAGCGCGCGATGCCCAGGTCGGTCAGTTCGCGGTTCGACAGGGTTTTCAGTTCGCGCAGCGTCTGCCGGTAGACCCGGCCGCGCTGCCGCGCTTCGCGGACGTCCGCGATGAAGGTGCTGATCCGGCGCTTGAGGCCGAAATCGACGTTCAGAATGTCGTTCGCCAGTGCCATGTCTCGGTTCATCCTTGTGTCTGCCCGTTCCCTTTTCGGGGTTCGTGTTAGGGCAAACATGGCGCTGATGCTGCAATTGCACAATACTGGCCCTCGGCAATTCTGCCATGCAGCAAATGCATAACACTCGCTGACCTTTTTCTGACTAAACGACTGTCAAATTGCACAGATTCCGGGCATTTCCTGTTCGGATTCTGGCGGGGGCTTGCCGATCGGGCATCGCGCGCCAATGTTGACGCGGGAACGGGCGGGAGTTTGTGACATGGCGGTGACGAAGGAGGCGGTGCTGGCCGCGCTGGAGCGGATCGCGCTGCCCGACGGCGGCACACTGGTGTCGCGCGACATGGTGCGGGCGCTGGCGGTCGAGGGCGAATCGGTGCGTTTCGTGATCGAGGCGCCCGATCCCGACCGGGCCCGCGCGATGGAGGATGTCCGCGCCGCCGCCGAGGCCGCGGTGCGGGCGCTGGACGGCGTGGCCGGCGTGTCCGTCGCGCTCACCGCGCATGGCCCGGCGCCGAAACCCGCGGCGCCGTCGCTGAAGATCGGCGGGCACCCCAAGCCGCAGGCCGGGCCGCAGCGGGTGGCCGGGGTCGACCGGATCCTCGCCGTCGCCTCGGGCAAGGGCGGGGTCGGCAAATCCACCGTCTCGTCGAACCTCGCCGTGGCGCTGGCGCGGGCCGGCCGGCGCGTGGGGCTGCTGGACGCCGATATCTACGGCCCCTCGCAGCCCCGGATGATGGGGGTCAGCGGCCGGCCCGCCTCGCCCGACGGCAAGACGATCCTGCCGCTTCACGCGCATGGCGTCACGCTGATGTCGATCGGCCTGATGGTGCAGGAGACCGAGGCGGTGGTCTGGCGCGGCCCGATGCTGATGGGCGCGCTGCAGCAGATGCTGGGCCAGGTCGCCTGGGGCGAGCTGGACGTGCTGATCGTCGATCTGCCGCCGGGCACCGGCGACGTGCAGCTGACGCTGTGCCAGCGCACCCACCTGACCGGCGCGCTCGTCGTGTCCACCCCGCAGGACGTGGCGCTTCTGGACGCGCGCCGCGCGATCGACATGTTCGGCAAGCTCAAGACCCCGGTACTGGGCCTGATCGAGAACATGTCCACCTTCATCTGCCCGCATTGCGGGACGGCCTCGGAGATCTTCGGCCACGGCGGCGTGCGCGACGAGGCGGCGCGGATCGGCGTGCCTTTCCTGGGCGAGATCCCGCTGGCGCTGGAGGTGCGGATCGCCGGCGACGCGGGCACGCCGGTCGCCGCCGGCGCCGGCCCGATCGCCGAGGCCTATGCCCGGCTCGCGCACCGGCTGGTCGCCGGCGGCATGGCCTGAACCGGCCCCAGCGCCCGCCGGGATTTCACGGGAACAGCATGGACGACCTGCCTTTCCGGGCCGAATCGCGGCGCGGCTGACGCGCCTGTTGCGGTCCACCTATGGGTAATCGACGCCCGTGATCGCCCCGATCCGGTGCTGTCGGAAGCTCTTTTCGAGAAAACTTGGGATTTCATGGGATGTCAGGCGGAGAGCGTCCTTTGTCCATATGAAGTGCCATTAAGTCCACTGATCCGCATATATTGTGTTTGCCTCCTGACCGCCAAACACGACCTGCCCGCGCCAGGCCTGTTTCCCAGGCGACTCGCGAGGCGCGCGGGAAAATTCCTGTTGCTTCCCATAAAATCCCATGGCATCCCTTGCTCATCGGCAGAGACGGGCACGAACGGGGCGGCAAGACCCCAAAGGCGAAAAGTCAGGTTTCATACAGGCACCCGCTTTCTGACGACAAAGAGATCCGGCGCGCGCGCGAGCAGACATCCCCCCAGATGGCGCGCTAAGCCGGACAACCCAGAGATGGGTCTCGGGCGGCGGATCGGGCAGTGGCAGCAGCCCGGTCCGCCGCATCCGTTTCAGGCGGGGGGAGGGCCGATAAGGAGCGCGCGCCTGTGGCACGCAGGTTCAGAGGGTCGGACACGTTCAAGGTGGATGCCAAGGGCCGGGTATCCATCCCCGCGCCGTTCCGCCGCGTGATCGAGGCCTCCGATCCCGACTGGAACCCCGGCCAGCGCCCCAACATCGTGATCGTCTACGGCGACGAGCGCCAGGACTGGCTCGAGGTCTACACGATGCGCGCCATCGAGGAGATCGACGAGCAGATCGAGGAGATGCAGCGCGGCTCGCCCGAGCGGCTCTGGCTCGAGGAACTGATGCACGGCCAGTCGACGGAAACCCAGATCGACGACGACGGCCGGCTGGTGCTGCCGCAACGCCTGCGCGAGAAGGTCGGGCTGACGAACGAGGCGTTCTTCATCTCCGCCGGCGACTATTTCAAGATCTGGAAGCCGGAAACCTATGCCGCCAAGGCCGGCCACCGCGCCGCGCGGCTGGCCGAGCAGTATCCCGAGGATTTCGACCCGCGCAGCCTCTTGCCGCCAAGGCCAAGGGGCTAGGGCATGTCCGCTGCCGCGATGCCCGCCCCCGACGCGCCGCATGTCCCGGTCCTGATCCGGCCGCTGATCGCGGCCGTGGCGCCGGTGGCGGGGCTGTGGGTCGATGGCACCTTCGGCGCCGGCGGCTATGCCCGCGCGCTGCTTGACGCCGGGGCGGCGCGGGTGATCGGGATCGATCGCGACCCCTCGGTCTTCGAACTGGCGCAGGGCTGGGCGGGGCGCTACGGCGACCGGCTGCGGCTGGTGGAGGGCACGTTTTCCGATCTCGACGTGATCGCGGGCGAGCCGGTCGATGGCGTGGTGCTGGACCTTGGCGTGTCGTCGATGCAGCTTGACCGGGCCGAACGCGGGTTTTCCTTCCTGCGCGACGGCCCGCTCGACATGCGGATGGCGGCCGCGGGGCCGACGGCGGCCGATCTGGTCAACACCCTGCCCGAGGCGGATCTGGCGGACATCCTCTACCAGTACGGCGAGGAACGCGCCTCGCGCCGGATCGCCCGCGCGATCGTCGCGGCGCGGCCGCTGACCCGCACGCTGGAGCTTGCGCGGCTGATCGAGGGCTGCCTGCCACGCGCCCGGCCGGGGCAAAGCCACCCGGCGACGCGCAGCTTCCAGGCGCTCAGGATCGCGGTGAACGACGAATTCGGCCAGCTTTTGGCCGGGCTGGAGGCCGCCGAACGGGCGCTGAAGCCCGGCGGGCGGCTGGCCGTCGTTACCTTCCATTCGCTCGAGGACCGCGTGGTGAAGCGGTTCCTGCAACTGCGGTCCTCGACCGGCGGCGGCGGCAGCCGGCACGCGCCGGAACGGCCCGTCGAGGCCCCGGCCTTCGAGATCGTCACCCGCCGGCCGGTCGGCCCCGACCCGGCCGAACTGGCGGAAAATCCGCGCGCGCGCTCGGCGCTTCTGCGTATCGCGCGGCGCACCGATGCCCCGGCCGGCCCGGCGCCCCGCCGGGCGCTCGGCCTGCCCCCCCGCGTGCTGAAAGGAGCCTGACGGAATGCGCAGCCTCGTTCTGATCCTGACGGGTTTCGCGGTCATGGGACTGGCGTTCTGGGCCTATCGCGAGAATTATCGCACCCAGGCCGCGCTGGCCGAAACGGCGGCGTTGCAACGCCAGATCGCCGAGCTGCGCGAGGCGCTGGCGATCCAGCGCGCCGAATGGGCCTATCTGAACCGGCCCGAACGGCTGCGCGACCTTGCGCTGCTGAACTTCCCGCGTCTCGGCCTCGTGCCGATCGACGCCGACCGCTTCGGCCGGATCGACGAGGTCGCCTATCCCCGCGTCGAGTTGCCCGCGCTGCACGGCATCGTCGACACCGTCGCGCTGGAGGCCGGCCAATGATCCGCACGCCGCTGCGCCCGCTCGCCCGCATCCTCTCGGCCCGCGCCAAGGGCGAGAATCCCGACGCCATCGAACGCGAGAACCGCCGCCTTCGGCACGAGGAAATGCGCGACCGCCAGCGCCTGCGGGCCGAGGGGCGGCTGTTGATCCTGGGGCTGTTCTTCTTCGGCGCCTTCACCGTCGTCGGCGCCCGGATGGGCACGCTCGCCGCCTCCGACCCGGTGGAGCCGGTGATGGCCACCTCGGGCGCCTCGATCCTGGCGCAGCGCGCCGATATCGTCGACCGCAAGGGCCGGGTGCTGGCCACCAATCTCGCCACCCATTCGCTTTACGCGCAGCCGCCGCTGATGGTCGATCCCGACCGCGCGGCGGCGGAACTGGCGCGGATCTTCCCCGATCTCGACGCCGCGAAGCTGCGCGCCGATTTCACCGGGTCGCGCAAGTTCCTGTGGATCAAGCGGCGGCTGTCGCCCGAACAGATGCAGGCGGTGCACGACATCGGCGATCCGGGCCTGCTGTTCGGCCCGCGCGAGATGCGGCTTTACCCGAACGGCACGCTGGCCGCGCATGTCCTCGGCGGCGCGGGGTTCGGGCGCGAGGGCGTGAGTTCGGCCGAGGTCGTCGGCACCGCCGGGGTGGAGAAGCAGTTCGACACCTGGCTGCGCGACCCGGCGAACGGCGGCCGGCCGCTGGAACTGTCGCTCGACCTGTCGGTGCAGGCGGCGGTCGAGGCGGTGCTGGCCGGCGGCATGCGGCTGATGAACGCCAAGGGCGCGACCGCCGTGATCATGGACGTGCGCACCGGCGAGGTGATCTCGCTCGCCTCGCTGCCCGATTTCGACCCGAACGCGCGCCCCGCGCCGCTGGCCGGGCGCGACCCCTCCGACAGTCCGCTGTTCAACCGCGCGGTGCAGGGCGTCTACGAACTTGGCTCCACCTTCAAGGCCTTCACCGTGGGCCAGGCGCTCGATCTCGGGCTGGTGTCGCCCGAGACGCTGATCGACACCAGGGGGCCGCTGAAATGGGGCCGCTTCAAGATCCGAGATTTCCGCAACTACGGGCCGCAGCTGACGGTGCGCGAGGTGCTGGTCAAATCCTCCAACATCGGCACCGCGCGGATCGTGGCGATGACCGGGGCGGAGCGCCAGCAGGCGTTCCTCAAGGCGCTGGGGTTCTTCGAACCCACCAGCCTCGAGATCGCCGAGGCGCCCACCGGCCGGCCGCTCCTGCCGCGCAAGTGGTCGGAGATCGTGATGCTGACCGCCTCCTACGGCCACGGCCTGTCGGCCAGCCCGCTGCACCTTGCCGCCGCCTATGCCACGATCGGCAATGGCGGCGTGCGGGTGGTGCCGACGATCCTGCGCCGCACGGTGCCGCCCGAGGGCGGCGACCGGGTGATGGCGGCCGCGACGGCGGCGACGCTGATGTCGATCATGCGCGAAACCGTCGCCCGCGGCACCGCGACCTTCGCCGACGTGCCGGGCTACGCGGTCGCGGGCAAGACCGGCACCGCCGACAAGCCCGATCCGCGCGGCGGCTATTACGACGACCGGGTGATCGCGACCTTCGCGGGCGTCTTCCCGGCGCATGACCCGGCCTATGCGATCGTCGTCACCCTCGACGAACCGGTGGAAACCTCGGGCACCGAACCGCGCCGCACCGCGGGCTGGACGGCGGTGCCCGTCGCCGCCGAGATCATCCGCCGCACCGCGCCGCTGCTGGGCCTCAGGCCCGAGCTTGAACAGGGCACCGGCACCGGGCTAATACGCGTGCGCAACTGATGGGTCCGCGCGGGGCGGATGACCACGACATCTGGGCGGGGCCGGCGGAACGGGCATGACGGGCGGCGGGGGAACGGCGGCGGTGACGAAAAGCCTGGCAGACCTGGGCCTAGCCGCGCAGGGCGGGCGCGAGGCGCGGCTGACCGGCCTGACCGCCGACAGCCGCGAGGTCGGCCCCGGCACGCTGTTCGCCGCGCTGCCCGGCAGCCGCGTGCACGGCGCGATCTATGCCCGCGCGGCGCTGGCCCGGGGCGCCGGCGCCTTTCTGACCGACCGGGCCGGCGTGGAGGAGGCGCGCGCCGCGCTGGCCGACTACCCGGTGCCGCTGATCGTGGCCGAGGACGTGCGCGCCACCTTCGCAAGCGCCGCGGCGCTGTGGTTCGGCGCCCAGCCCGCGGCGATGGTCGCGGTCACCGGCACCAACGGCAAGACATCGGTGGCCAGCTTCTGCCGGCAGATCTGGGCCGCGCTCGGCCTGCCGGCCTGCAACATCGGCACCACCGGGGTCGAGGGCGCATGGTCCGGCCCCTCGCCGCATACCACGCCCGAACCGGTCACCCTGCACCGGATGCTGGCCGAGATGGCCGCCGCCGGCGTCAGCCATGCCGCGATGGAGGCCTCCTCGCACGGGCTCGACCAGCGCCGGCTCGACGGGGTTGGGCTGGTCGCGGCCGGGTTCACCAATCTCAGCCAGGACCATCTCGACTACCACGGCACGATGGCGGCCTATTTCGAGGCCAAGGCCGGACTGTTCACCCGCATCCTGCCCGACGACGGCACCGCGGTGGTCTGGATCGACGATCCCGCGGGCGCGCGACTGTGCGAACGGGTGCGGGCGCGCGGCCAGCGCCTCGTCGCCGTCGGCACCGGGGCGGCGGCCGACCTGCGGCTGCTGGGGCAGCGCTTCGACGCCACCGGGCAGGATCTGCGGTTTTCCTGGGCGGACCGGCCGCAGATGGTGCATCTGGACCTGATCGGCGGCTTCCAGGCCGCCAACGTGCTGATCGCCGCGGGCCTCGCGATCGCCGCCGGCGAGGCGCCCGAGGCGGTGTTCGCCGTGCTCGACCGGCTGGAAACGGTGCGCGGCCGGATGCAGCATGTCGCCACCCGCGGCAACGGCGCCACCGTCTTCGTCGATTACGCGCACACGCCCGACGCGGTGGCCACGGCGCTGGCCGCGCTGCGCCCGCATGTGCTGGGCCGGATCGTGGTGGTGCTGGGTGCCGGCGGCGACCGCGACCGGGGCAAGCGGCCGCTGATGGGCCGGGCGGCGGCCGAGCATGCCGACGTGGTCTTCGTCACCGACGACAATCCCCGCAGCGAGGATCCGGCGACGATCCGGGCCGAGATCCTCGCGGCCTGCCCCGAGGCCAACGAGGTCGGCGACCGGGCCGAGGCGATCCTGCGCGCCGTCGACGCGCTGGGGCCGGGCGACGCGCTGCTGATCGCCGGCAAGGGGCATGAAACGGGCCAGGTGATCGGCAGCGATGTCTACCCGTTCGACGATGCCGAACAGGCCTCGGTCGCCGTGGCCGCGCTGGAGCGACGGATATGACGGTCGCGCTGTGGACCGCCGCGGAGGTCGCGGCCGCGACCGGCGGCCGCGCGACGCGCGATTTCGCCGCCACCGGCGTGTCGATCGACAGCCGCGGCCTGGCGCCGGGCGACCTGTTCGTCGCGCTGACCGACCGCCGCGACGGCCATGAGTTCGTCGCCGCCGCGCTGGCGGCCGGGGCGGCGGGCGCACTCGTCTCGCGCCGGCCCGAGGGCGTCGCCGCCGATGCGCCGCTGGTGATCGTGGCGGATGTGCTGGCCGCGCTCACCGCGCTCGGCGCGGCGGGACGGGCGCGCAGCCATGCCAGGGTGATCGGCGTCACCGGCTCGGTCGGCAAGACCTCCAGCAAGGAGATGCTGCGCGCCGCGCTCGCCGGGCAGGGCCGGGTGCATGCCGCCGAGGCGAGTTTCAACAACCACTGGGGCGTGCCGCTGACGCTGGCGCGGCTGCCCGAAGCGGCCGATTTCGCGGTGATCGAGATCGGCATGAACCGGCCGGGCGAGATCGCGCCGCTCAGCCGCCTTGCGCGCCCGCATGTCGCGCTTGTCACCACGGTCGCGGCCGCGCATCTGGAGGCGTTCGACGACATCGCCGGGATCGCGCATGAAAAGGCCGCGATCTACGAGGGGCTGGAGCCCGGTGGCACCGCGATCCTGCCCTCGGGGCTCGATGTCACGCCGATCCTCGCGGCCGCGGCGGCCCGCCATGCCGCCCGCCGGGTCAGCTTCGGCACCGGCGCGGGCGACGACTGGCAGTTGCTGGCCACCGAGGTCGTCGGCGGCGCGACGGCGGCGCGGGCCCGGCACGGCCGCCAGACCCTGCTTTACAAGGTGCAAAGCCCGGGGCGGCATTTCGCGATGAACGCGCTGGCGGTGCTGGCCGCGGCCGAGGCCGCCGGCGCCGATCCGGCCGTCGCCGCGCTCGACCTCGGCCAGTGGCACCCGCCCGCGGGCCGCGGCCAGCGCGAGACCGTGGTGCTGGACACGGTCGAGGACGGCCTCGCCTTCGACCTGATCGACGACGCGTTCAACGCCAACCCCGCCTCGATGGCCGCCGCGCTCGAGGTGCTGGCCGGCGCCGGGCCGCGCGACGGCATCGGCCGGATCAGCGCCGGCCGCTGCATCGCGATCCTCGGCGACATGCTGGAGCTTGGCCCGACGGAGGACGCGCTGCACCGCGCCCTCGCCGATCTTCCGGCGATGCGGGCCGTGGCCACCGTCCATTGCGTCGGCCCGCGGATGCAGGGGCTGTGGCAGGCGCTGCCGCCGGCCCGGCGCGGCCAGTGGTTTGAAACCGCCGAGGCGCTGGCGGCCAGCGCCCACACCCTCGTCGATGCCGGCGACGTGGTGCTGGTCAAGGGGTCCAAGGGCTCGCGCGTCAGCCTCGTGGTTGACGCGCTGAGAAAACTGGGGCAGGCGGGCGCGTCCGAGGCGCAAGGGGCATCCTGATGCTGTATTGGCTTACCGAATTCTCCGACGGCGGCGACGTTTTCAACCTGTTTCGCTACATCACCTTCCGGGCCGGCGCGGCCTTCTTCACCGCGCTGTTCTTCGGCTTCCTGTTCGGCCGGCCCTTGATCGACCTGTTGCGCCGCACCCAGAAGAAGGGCCAGCCGATCCGTGACGACGGCCCGCAAGGTCACATCGCCAAGGCCGGGACGCCGACGATGGGGGGGCTGCTGATCCTGTCGGCGCTGGTGGTCTCGACCCTGCTCTGGGCCCGGCCCGACAATCCCTATGTCTGGATCGTCCTTGGCGTGACCCTGGCCTTCGGGCTGATCGGCTTCGCCGACGATTACGCCAAGGTTTCCAGGCAGAACACCAGGGGCGTGTCGTCGCGCACCCGGTTCCTGCTGGGGCTGGGGATCGCGGCGCTCGCGGCCTACGCCGCGACGCTGTTCCATCCCTCGGACCTCGCGCAGCAACTGGCGCTGCCGGTCTTCAAGGACGTGCTGATCGATCTGGGGCTGTTCTTCGTGCCCTTCGCGATGGTGGTGATCGTCGGGTCCGCCAATGCCGTGAACCTCACCGACGGGCTCGACGGGCTGGCGATCATGCCGGTGATGATCGCCG
>CAYUXM010000111.1:0-9842 GCA_964448765.1 uncultured Rhodobacterales bacterium | reverse complement strand
CCGTCGGGCGCTGCCTGATCGCGGTGCTGGAGAACGGCCAGACGGCCGAGGGCGGCGTTGACCTTCCGCCCGCGCTGCACCCCTGGCTGGGCGGCAAGACCCGGATCACGCCGGAGGGCGCGCTGGCCTGACCCCGGCCGTTCCGATGCATTGACAGCCGCCGGCCCGGCCCGGACACTTCGGGCGGCCGCAAGACGGGCGGATGTATCGAGTGAGCGTTTCGGTGTCGGGCTTCGAGGTGATCGATTGCGAGGGGCTGCGGGTCGCGGTGCGGCCCGGTTTCATCAGCGACAGGATCGCCCGGCCCCTGCAGTCCGGCCGCTACGAACGCGGCGAGCGGCGGGGGCTGGAACGCCTGCTTCGGCCCGACGACCGGGTGCTCGACCTTGGCGGCGGCCTCGGCGTCGTGGCCTCGGCCTGCGCCCGCGCCTGTCCCGAGGGCGCGGTGCTGACGGTCGAGGCGAATCCCGAGCTTCTGCCGATGATCCGCGAAACGCTGCGGCTGAACGGCGCGACCGATGCCGAAGTGCGCCACGGCGCGGTGGTCGGCCCCGGCGCGGCGCCGGGGCCGCGCAGCTTCTACCTGCGCGCCGATTTCTGGGCCTCGTCGATGGAACCGGACTCGCGGCCCTACCTGCGCGCCGTCAGCCTCCCGGCGCTGCCGCTGGCCGATCTCATGGCGGAGTTCCGCCCCACCGTCCTGTCCTGCGACATCGAGGGCGGCGAGGCCGGGCTGTTCGACGGGCTGGACCTGTCGGGCCTGCGCCTTGCGGTGGTCGAGATGCACCCGAAGGCGATCGGCGAGGACGGCGTCGCGGCGGTGCGCCGCGCGCTGATCGACGCGGGGCTGGCGCCGCAGCCGCAGGCCCGGCCCTCGACCGTCGTGACCTTCCTGCGGCAGGCGGCGGCGAAACCGGCAGCGCCCGCGCCCGCCTGGCCGCCCGCCGATCCCCGTATCCTCGTCGCCACCTGCATGAAGGACGAAGGCCCGTTCATCCTCGAATGGGTCGCGTGGACCAAGGCGATCGGCGTGACCGACATCGTCGTGTTCTCGAACGATTGCAGCGACGGCAGCGACCGGCTGCTGGACCGGCTGGACGCGATGGGCGAGATCACCCACCTGCCGAACCCCGCCGCAAGCCGGGGCGGCAGCTACCTGCAACCGGCGGCGCTGCACTACGTGCAGCAGATGCCGGTGTTCCGGCGGGCGGAGTTCTTCCTGTCCTGTGACGTGGACGAGTTTCTCAACATCCGCGTCGGCGCCGGGCGGCTGCCCGATCTCTTCGCCGCCGTGCCGGCCTTCGACGTGCTGTCGGCCTGCGAACTGGTGCATGGATCGAACGGCCATGTCGCCTTCGAACCGGGGCTGGTGACCGAGCTGTTTCCCGGCCATGACAATCCGCGCCCCGGCAAGTGGAAGGCCCGTGCGGGCGTGAAAAGCATCGTGCGGCTGGGCGAGCGGATCGCGGCGGTGCGCAACCACCGCCCCGACCTTGCCGTGCCGGCCGCCGATGCGGTCTGGCTGGACGGATCGGGCCGGCCGATGGC
Organism: uncultured Rhodobacterales bacterium; assembly: GCA_964448765.1. Taxonomy (GTDB): domain Bacteria; phylum Pseudomonadota; class Alphaproteobacteria; order Rhodobacterales; family Rhodobacteraceae; genus JANSXY01. The sequence continues at coordinate 8,294 of CAYUXM010000111.1, read as the reverse complement.
CGACCTCGCAGAGGATCGCGAGCAGAACGGCACCGACCGGCGCGGGCGCTACGACCTTGTTTCGCTGGATCATTTCCCGCTGCGTTCGGCCGAATCCCATCTGGTGAAGATGGCGCGCGGCGATGTCGTCGTGGCGGGCAAGCAGGTCAGCCGGCGCTACTGGCGGGTGCGCGACCGCAACGACCACCGCAGCAGCGACCTCGGCCCCGGCCGGGCCCGCGCGCAGCCGGTGCTCGACCGGCTGCTGGCCGATCCGGAACTGGCCGCCCGCCACGCCGCCTGCGTCGCGGCGCATCGCGCGATGATCGCACGGCTGCGCGGCGCGCCGGACTATGCCGAGCGGCTGGACTGGATCCTGTCGCTGAAGGCCGCGGACGGGCCGGGCTAACCGCCCTTGCCGGCCTTCTTCGTCGCGCCGCTGTCGACATGCTTCTTCAGCCGCGACGGGGTGGATTTCTTGCGATCCTTGTAGGGGTTCTTGGCCCCCTGGTCGCGCAGGGTCATGCGGATCGGGGTGCCGGGCATGTCGAAATCGCTGCGCAGCCCGTTGACGAGGTAGCGCAGGTAGCTGTCGGGCACCTTGTCGGTATGGGTCGCCATGATCACGAAGGCCGGTGGCCGGGTCTTGACCTGCGTCATGTAGCGCAGCCGGATGCGGCGGCCGCCCGGCGCCGGCGGCGGATGCGCCTCGGTCATCGCCGAGAGCCACTGGTTCAGCCTCGCCGTCGGCACCCGCCGGTTCCAGACCTCGTGCGCCTTCAGGATCGCGGCATGCAGCCGGTCCAGCCCCTTGCCGGTCTTCGCCGAGACCGTCACCAGCGGCGCGCCGCGCAGCTGCGGCAAGAGCCGCTCGAACGCCTCGCGCAACTCGCGGATCTTGGCGTTCTTGTCGTCCTCCATGTCCCACTTGTTGACCGCCACGACGACCGCGCGGCCCTCGGTCTCGGCGAAATCGGCGATCCGCAAGTCCTGCGTCTCGAACGGGATCGCGGCGTCGAGCAGCACCACCACGACCTCGGCGAAGCGCACGGCGCGGATGCCGTCAGCGACCGAAAGCTTCTCCAGCTTGTCGGCGATCTTGCCGCGCTTGCGCATCCCGGCGGTGTCGAAGATCCGCATCGGCGTGCCCATGAACTCGGTCGTGACCGAGATCGCGTCGCGGGTGATGCCCGCCTCGGGGCCTGTCAGCAGCCGGTCTTCACCCAGTATCCTGTTGATCAGCGTGGATTTTCCCGCGTTCGGCCGGCCGATCACCGCCAGTTGCAAGGGCTTGGCGGCGGTGATCTCGGGCACCTCCGCCTCGTCCTCCTCGCCGGTCACGTCGACATCGACCTCGGGCGCGTCCTTGCGCGCGACCTCGTCGAAGGCGTCGGCCAGGGGTTGCAACGCGTCGTAGAGATCGTCCAGCCCCTCGCCGTGTTCGGCGGAAATCCGGATCGGTTCGCCCAGGCCCAGGCCCCAGCCCTCGGCCGCGCCGGCCTCGCCCGCCCGGCCCTCGGCCTTGTTGGCGGCGAGGATCACGTGGCGCGCGCGCTTCCTGAGGATGTCGGCGAAGATCTCGTCGGCCGGGGTCACGCCCTCGCGCGCGTCGAAGACGAACAGGCAGATGTCCGAGGCATCGACCGCGCGTTCGGTCAGCCGCCGCATCCGGCCCTGCAGGCTTTCGTCCTCCACCAGTTCCAGCCCGGCGGTGTCGATCGCGACGAAGCGCAGGTCGGCCAGCCGCGCCTCGCCCTCGCGCAGGTCGCGGGTCACGCCGGGTTGATCGTCGACCAGCGCCAGCCGCTTGCCGACGAGGCGGTTGAACAGCGTCGACTTGCCCACGTTCGGGCGGCCGACGATAGCGAGCGTGAAGGTCATGGCGCGGGCCCCGGCTGGATCGAAGCCGCCCCCTTACACCCCTTCGGCCTCAACGGAAAGCGTGAAGCTGCCCGCGGGTGGAGACGACATACATGACCCCGCCGGCCACCGCCGGCCCCGCCGCCGCGCCGCCGGGCAATTCGACCTCGGCCGCCAGCGCGCCGGACACCGGATCGAAGCCGCGCAGCGCGCCGTCGGCCGAGGCGATCCAGAGCCGCCCGCCGGCCAGCACCGGGCCGTATTGCGCATGGATCCGCTGCTGCCGGCGCGGCTTGTCCTTGGTGAAATAGGGCAGATCGACCGCCCAGACGATGCTGCCGTCGCGCGCGTCAAGCCGGATCAGCCGGTTCTCGTCGGACACCAGGAACACCGCGCCGCCCACCGGCCAGACCGGCGAGACCGCGCCTTCCAGCGCCTGCCAGCGCCGCGCCCCGGTGCCGATGTCGAGCGCCACGACCCGCCCGGCGGAAGAGCCGGCATAGACGGTGTTGCCCGCGATCACCGGATCGCCGGTGATGTCCCGCACCGTGGCATAGGCCCGGCCAAGACGGGCGCCGACGACGGTTTCGGCCCATAGCGCGGTGCCGTCGGCGCGCGCGACCGAACGGAGCTCGCCGGAGGCGAAGGGCAGGATCACCCGGTCGCCGGTGACCGCCGGCGCCCCGGCGCCGATCTTGCCCGACCCGCCCGGCGTGCCCGCCGCGATCCAGTCGATCTTGCCCGTGGTCGCGGATACCGCCCAGGCCGATCCGTCACGCGCCACGACGAAGACCTGCCCACCCGACACCGCCGGCGCGGCGCCCACCGGTGCATCGAAGCTTTGCCGCCAGAGTTCCGCGCCACTGGCCGCGTCGAGCGCGACGAGATCGCCGAAGCCGGTGGTGGCATAGACCCGCGCGCCGTCGGTCGCCAGCCCGCCGCCCGAGATCGCGTCGCGGCCCGCCGCAAGGTCGGTCTGCCACAGCCGCGCGCCCGAGGCCGCGACGGCGGTGACGGTGGCGCGGCTGTCCATCGCGAAGACGCGGCCGCCGGACACCACCGGCTGCGCGGCGATCCGGTGGCGCCGGTCCTCGCCCGCGCCGATGTCGGCGGTCCAGATCCGGGCCGGGGCCGCGGCCAGCGCGGGATGGCCGGCGGTGTGCGTGGCCGCGCCGTTCGGATGGGTCCATCCGGCATTGACCGCGGCCGCGGGCAGCGCCAGCGGCACCGGCCGCGGCGCGGTCTCGCCCGTCTCGCCCGCCGCGCCGATCACCGCGCGGGGATCGAGCCGATCACCGGGCAGCCGCGGCTCCTTCGGCGCGCAGCCGGCGGCCGCGACCATCAGCGCGAACGCGACCGCCCCCCGGCACACCTTCAGCGAAAGCCCCAGCATCTCGCAACCCCGCCCGTTCAACCGCCCTCGCCGGGCGCCACGTCGCCGCCCAGCGCCACAATCAACTGCGCCGCCCGGCGTTGCAACCCCGCCGAGGCGGCGGCATCCTGCCGAAGCGCCTGCAGGATCTCGATCGCCCGCTCCGTCCGCCCCGCCGAGACCTGTGCCAGGGCCTGCTGTTCCAGCGCCAGCGCCCGGTAGGGCGCGCCGGGCGCGGCAAGGCTGTCCAGCGCGGCGTCACGGTCGGCCGCCGGCAGGTCGGGCCCCGACAGGATCACCCATTTCAGCCGCGCGAGATCGCGGTAGACCGCGGGCAGGTCGGGATCGGCGGCCACCGCCTCCAGCGCGGCCAGCGCCGCGGCGCGATCGTCCGCCTCGCTGGCCACCGAGGCCAGCAGCAGGTCGCGGATCGCGGCGCGGTCGCCCTCGGCCGCGATCCCGGCCAGCGCCCCGGCGCGGTCGGGCGCGGCGATCGCGGCCAGCACGGCATCGCCGAAGGCCTCCGCCGCGGCCCGTTCGCTGGCCTTGCGCCACTCGTTCCAGGCCGCGCCGCCGACGATCGCGACGACGACGAGCCCGGCGATCCAGCCGTAGCGGCGAAACAGCGCGAACAGGCGGTCGCGGCGGACCTCCTCGGTGACCTCGTCGATGAAGCTGTCGGTCTCGCTCACGCGGTCCTCCCCTCGCGGCCCGGACGCGCCGGCCCGCCCTGTCTGACCCGCCCGTCTTACACGCAGCGCGCCGGGCTTGCCAAGGGCGGGCGGGCGCCGGCCCGGCACCGGGCCGACATCGAAATGCTGCGCTGCCGCATCGGGCTTGCCCTCCGGCCCTCCGGGGCCTAGTTTTCGCGGGTGGCGCCGTGCCCGGCCCGCGGCCACCGCGGCGCGGCCCGACCAGTATCGAGGAGCCGATGCGTATCCTGCCCATCCTCACCGCGGCCGTCGTGATGTCGGTGCTTTATCTGGCCGTGTTCGAACGCGATCGGCTGATGGGCATGGCCGGCGCCGCGCCCGAGCCGGCGGCGCGCGAGGCGGCCGGCGTCGCCGCCGCGACGCCGCCCGAGGCCGCCGCGCCCGCGCCGGTATCGGTCGTTGCGCTGCGCAGCACCGCGCGCGCGCTGGCCTCCGGTGTGCTGTTGCGCGGCGAGACCGAGGCCGCGCGCGAGGTCGAGATGCGGGCCGAGACCAGCGGGCAGATCGTCTCCGCCCCGCTGCGCAAGGGCGCGGCGATCGAGGCCGGCACGCTCCTGTGCGAGATCGACGAGGGCACCCGCGCCGCGGCGCTGGCCGAGGCCGAGGCGCGGCTGCCCGAGGCCCGCGCCCGGCTGATCGAGGCCCGCGCGCGGCTGCCCGAGGCCGAGGCGCGGCTGGCCGAGGCCGAACTGACCGCCAATGCCGCGCGGCGGCTGGGCGAGGACGGGTTCGCCTCCGCCACCCGGATCGCCAATGCCGATGCCGCCTTGTCCTCGGCCGAGGCGGGGGTGGAGACCGCGCGCACCGGCATCCTGTCCGCCGAGGCCGGGCTGAAGGCGGCGCAGGCGGCGGTGGAGGCGGCGCAGCGGGAACTGGGCCGCACCCGGATCATCGCACCCTTCGCCGGCCTTCTGGAAACCGACACGGCGGAAACCGGCGCGCTGATGACCCCCGGCGCGCTCTGCGCGACGATCATCGCGCTCGACCCGATCCGCATCGTCGGCTTCGTGCCGGAAACCGAGGTCGACCGGCTGACGCCGGGCGCCCGCGCCGGGGCGCGGCTGGCCACGGGGCGCGAGCTTGTCGGCACCGTCAGCTTCCTGTCGCGCGCCGCCGATCGCGACACTCGCACCTTCCGCGTGGAAATCGAGGTGCCCAATCCCGACGGTGCGATCCGCGACGGCCAGACCGCCGAGATCGTGATCGAGGCCGAGGGCGAGCGCGCGCATCTGCTGCCGGCCTCGGCGCTCACGCTGGACGATGACGGCCGGCTGGGGCTGCGCACCGTGGTCGAGGGCCGCGCCGCCTTCGCGCCGGTCACGCTGCTGCGCGACACGCCCGACGGCGTCTGGGTCGCCGGGCTGGAGGAGACCGCGGCGGTGATCGTCACCGGGCAGGATTACGTGACCGAGGGCGTGCCCGTCGCCGTCACATGGCGGGACGCGGGCGAATGACCGGGATCGTCGACTGGGCCGCCTCGCGCGCGCGGATGATCCTGGCCTTCATCGCGCTGTCGATCACCGCGGGGCTTCTGTCCTACATCGGCCTGCCGAAAGAGGGCGAGCCGGATATCGAGATCCCGGCGCTGTTCGTTTCCGTCCCGTTCCCCGGCATCTCGGCCGAGGACAGCGAAACCCTGCTCGTCAAGGTGATGGAGACCGAACTGTCCGACCTCGACGGGCTCGACCGGATGTCGGGCACCGCCGCGGACGGCTACGGCGGCATCGTGCTGGAATTCGAATTCGGCTGGGACAAGTCGCGCACCATCGCCGACGTGCGCGACGCGATGAACACCGCCGAGGCGAAATTCCCCGACGGCGCCGACAAGTATTCGATCAACGAGATCAACTTCTCGGAATTCCCGATCATCGTGGTGACCCTGTCGGGCCGGGTGCCGGAACGCACGCTGCTCAGGCTCGCCAACGACTTGCAGGACGACCTGGAAGGCCTCGAACCGGTGCTGGAGGCGGCGCTGGCCGGGCATCGCGACGAGATGCTGGAGGTGGTGATCGACCCGCTGCGGCTGGAGGCCTACAACGTCACCGCCGGCGAACTGGTCGCCGTGGTGCGCAACAACAACCAGCTGATCGCGGCCGGCGAGGTGGAAACCGCCTCGGGCGCCTTCGCCGTCAAGATCCCGTCGTCCTTCGACCGGCCCGAGGATGTCTACGACCTGCCGGTGAAGACCAATGGCGAGCGGGTTGTGACGCTGGGCGACATCGCCGATATCCGGCTGGCCTTCGAGGACCGGACCGGCACCGCGCGGTTCAACGGCGAACCGACGGTGGCGCTGCAGGTCGTCAAGCGCAAGGGCTACAACATCATCGACACCGCCGCGCTGGTGCGCGAGACGGTGGCCGCGGCGCAGGCCGCCTGGCCGGAGGAACTGCAAGGCGCGATCTCGGTGGGCACCTCGCTCGACCAGTCGGTGGCCGTGGGCTCGATGGTGAGCCAGCTGGAAAGCTCGGTTCTGACGGCGATCGCGCTGGTGATGATCGTGGTGCTGGCGACGCTGGGCAGCCGGTCGGCCCTCTTGGTCGGGCTGGCGATCCCGACCTCGTTCCTTCTGACCTTCGCGCTGATGGCGGTGATCGGGCTGACGATCTCGAACATCGTGATGTTCGGCCTGATCCTCGCCGTGGGCATGCTGGTCGACGGCGCGATCGTGGTGGTGGAATATGCCGACCGGCGAATCTCCGAAGGGTCGGGGCCGATGCGCGCCTATGTCGAGGCGGCCAAGCGGATGTTCTGGCCGATCGTGTCCTCGACCGCGACGACGCTCTGCGCCTTCCTGCCGATGCTGTTCTGGCCCGGCGTGGCGGGCGAGTTCATGGGGATGCTACCGGTCACGCTGATCTTCGTTCTGTCGGCCTCGCTGGTGGTGGCGCTGATCTACCTGCCGGTGATGGGCGGTGTCGCGGGCCGGTTCAGCCGCCGGATCGAGCGCGCCTCGGCGCTGCTGATGCCGCTGCCCTGGATCGTGCGCGCGGCGCTGGTGCCGCTGGCGCTGGCGCTGCTGTGGGCCGGGGCGATGCTGACGCTCAATCCCGGCTGGCTCGCCGGCACGAGGCCGCCGGGCGATCCGCTGGCATCGCTGCCCGGCGTGGCGCTGTTCGTGGTCGCCGCGGTCCTCGCCTCGATCACGCTGGGCGCGGCGCGGATCGAACGCCGCGCCCGCCGTGTCGCCCTGCCCGGCCGGCACACGGCCTTTGGCCATGTCGTGCGGGCGATCACCGGCAACCCGGTGATGCCGCTGGTCGCGATCGCCGCGGTCGCGGCTTTCGTGATGACGGTTTTCGCGACCTACGGGGCGAACAACCGCGGCACCGAGTTCTTCGTCGAGGTCGAGACCGAACAGGCGATCGTCTACATCCGCGCCCGCGGCAACCTGTCGCTGGCCGAAAAGGACGAGCTGCTGGCCGAGGCCGAGGAGATCGTGATCGGCACGCCCGGCATCGCCAGCGTGTTCTCCTTCGCCGGCGACGGTGGGCTGAACCAGAACACCGGCGGCGCCAGCGCCCCGCGCGACACGGTGGGCCAGATCCAGATCGAGATGATCCCCTGGGAGGACCGCAAGGACCGGCCCGACCTCGATGGCGACCTGGTGCTCGACCGGGTGATGGAAAAGCTCGCCGCGCTGCCCGGCGTCAGGGTCGAGGCGCTGAGCCAGACCGACGGTCCGGCCTCGGGCAAGCCGATCCAGCTGCAGCTGAAGGGCGACGATTTCGACGCGCTCGACGCCGCGGTGGACATCGTGACCGCGAAGCTGGAAACGATGACGGCGGTGACCGCGATCGAGGATACCCGCCCGCTGCCCGGCATCGACTGGGAACTGGCGGTTGATGTCGAACGCGCCGGCCGTTTCGGGGCCGACGTGGCGACGGTGGGCGGCATGGTCCAGCTTGTCACCCGCGGGCTGTTGCTGGACACGATGCGGGTGCCCTCCTCGGACGAGGAGATCGAGATCCGGGTGCGCCTGCCCGAGGACGACCGCGTGCTGTCGACGCTCGACACGCTGCGGCTGCGCACCTCCGAGGGGCTGGTGCCGCTGGCCAATTTCGTCACCCGCGAGCCGGTGGCGAAGCTGGGCCAGATCGACCGGGTGAACCAGACGCGGCTTTACGAGGTCAAGGCCGACGTGCTGCCCGGCGTGATGCGCGAGGCCGCGGCCGAGGACGGCACGACGCGGATGGTGCCCGCCAATGCCAACGACCGGATCGCCGAGCTGACCGGCTGGCTGGAAACGCAAGACCCGCTGCCCGCCGGCGTGGCCTGGGAATTCGGCGGCGACCAGGAGGACCAGGCGGAAAGCGGCCAGTTCCTGATGACCGCCTTCGCCGGCGCGCTGGGGCTGATGTTCGTGATCCTGC
>CAYUXM010000110.1:0-9928 GCA_964448765.1 uncultured Rhodobacterales bacterium | reverse complement strand
CGATGGCGGTCGTCTACATCTACCCCGGCATCGTCTTCAACCTGCCGAACGCGCTCTATGGCGGGTAAGGCGGCACAAAGGGCCGACGCGCTGCTGGCGCTGGGCGCGATCGAGTTGCGCGACCGGCTCGCCTCCGGCGCGCTGACGGCGCGGGAGCTGGCCGGCGCCTGCCTCGACCGGATCGCGCGGCTGGAACCCGAGGTGCAGGCCTTCGCCTATGTCGACGGCGAGGACGCGATGGCGCAGGCCGACCGTCTGGACACGCATCGCCGGTCGGGCGCGCCGGTCGGTCCGCTGCACGGCCTGCCGGTGGCGCTGAAGGACGTCATCGACACCGCGCGGATGCCGACGGAGAACGGCACCGTGCTGGACCGCGGGCGGGTGCCCTTGCAGGACGCCGCGCTGGTCGCGAAACTGCGCGCGGCGGGCGCGGTGATCATCGGCAAGACGGTGACCACGGAACTGGCCTATCTCGCCCCCTCGAAGACCCGCAATCCGCGCGCGCCCGGCCATACCCCCGGGGGCTCGTCCTCGGGTTCCGCGGCGGCGGTGGCGGCGGGCATGGTGCCGCTGGCGGTGGGCACCCAGACCGGCGGATCGGTGATCCGCCCGGCGGCCTATTGCGGCACGGTCGGCTTCAAGCCCAGCTTCGGGGCGATCCCGCGCACCGGGGTTCTGACCCAGTCGCCCACGCTCGACACCATCGGGGTGTTCGCCGCGACGGTGGCCGAGGCCGCGATGCTGGCGGAGGCGATGTGCGGCCACGATCCGGGCGATGCCGCAACGGCGCCGGCGCCGGCGCCGCGGCTTCTCGACCTCGCGCAAAGCCCGCCGCCGGTGGCGCCGACGCTGGCCTTCCTGCGCCTGCCCGGCCACGACGCGGCAGACCCGGAGATGCAGGGCGCGATGGCCGAACTGGTCGCCGCGCTGGGCGAGCGGTGTTTCGAAACGGCGCTGCCCGGCGCCTTCGACGAGGCCGGCGCGATCCGCGAACGGATCAATTTCGCCGAGATGGCGAAGTTCTACTACGGCTACGAAAGGCGTGGCTGGCACGAACTCGCGCCAGAAACCCGCGCGGCGATCGAGGCCGGACAGGCGGTGCCGGCGCGCGACTACATCGCCGCGCTGGACTGGCCCGACATCCTGTATTCCGGGCTCGGGGAAATCTTCGAGCGCTGCGACGCGATCCTGACCGCGGCGGCGCCCGGCCCGGCACCGGAAGGCTATGGCTCGACCGGGTCGTCGATCTTCAACGGGCTCTTTACCCTGTGCGGCACGCCGGCGGTGACGCTGCCGGCGTTCCGGAGTTCGAGCGGCCTGCCGATGGGCCTGCAGCTTGTCGGCCGGCGTGGCGAGGACGGGCGGCTGCTGCGCACCGCGGCCTGGCTGGCCCGGGAAATCGAGGCCCTGCAATCGGAGGATGCGGAATGAGCGATCGGTTTCTTGCCCTGGTCGGCTTCGCCGTTCTGGCGGCCTTTCTGGCGGTTCTTGTGCGGCACGTGCCGCGGTTCGATCTCGGTGCGGTGATCGCGGTCACCCTGGCCTTCGCGGCATGGGATTTCTTCGGCCGGCGCACCTGAACCCGGCCGGTGCCGGACCTGTCCGAAGGGCGGTTTGCCCGATCCGTCCGCACGTGCTAAGCCGCCGGGGTGGCATGCATGACGCGTTAACGTGGCCCTGCCATATGGATGTATATAGCTGGTTGCATCGTTGCTCGAGATGAAGTGTTGGACCGGGATTCGCGCGTCGGCGTCCCGTCCGCCGGTGTCGGGTCAGGATTTTTGGTCAGGGTATGCCGCACGACACGCGTGGGCCGGAACATGATGAACATCTGATACGGGCGCATGCGCTCGTCATCGATGTCCTCGACTCGCTTCTCGTGTCCGAGGGCGCGGCGCTCGATCAGGCGATCGACGGCGCGCTGGCCCGGATCGGCGCGTTCGCAGGCGTCGATCGCGCCTATGTCTTCCAGATGCGCGATTGCGGCACACTGTTCGACAATACCCACGAATGGGCGGCGCCCGGCATAGCGCCGATGCTGGAAGAGCTGCAGGCGCAGCCGGTCGACCTGATCCGGCCCTGGCTCGACGATCTCAGGCGCGGTTGCGAGATCCAGATCTCCGATGTCGCCGCGATGCCCGAGACGCATCCGCTCAGGCCGTCGCTTCTGGCCCAGCGGATCCGTTCGCTGGTGGTCGTGCCGATGCTGCAGGGCAGCCGCGTCACCGGGCTCGTCGGCCTTGACGCCGTGCGCCAGCCGCGGGTCTTTTCCGAAACGGAAACCCGGCTGCTGGGATCGGTGGCGCGGGCGCTGTCGGTGCGGATCACCCGGCGCGAGGCCCGCCGCGCCGCCGTGCTGGCGCAGATGCAGGAACGCGAGGCCCGCAGCCGGCTGGAGGCGACGCTGGGCGCCCTGCCGGGCCTGATCCTGGAGCTGGACGCGGCGGGGCGCTACGTCGATGTCCATACCAACGAACCCGATCTTCTGGTCAACCCGGCCGACCATTTCCTAGGCCGGCTGACCGAGGAGGCCGATCCGCCGGAGCTTGCGCGCATGGTGCGCGGCTGCATGGCCGAGGTCGAGGCCACCGGCAAGCCCGCGCACCGGGTCTATCCGCTCGACGTCGCGGGCGGGCGCAAGTGGTTCGACGCCACGATGGTGCGCAAGGGCAACGGCGAGGGCGGCCGCCGCGACGGCTATGTCGTCGCGGTCCGCGACGTCACCCGCGAGCGCGAGCGCGACGCCCAGATCCGCCAGTTGAGCTACCTGGCCCAGCAGACCACCAACCTCGTCGCGATCACCGACCGCGACCAACGGATCGACTGGGTCAACCCGGCGTTCGAGCGGCGCTCGGGCTACAGGCTGGCCGAGGCGCGCGGCAAGACGGTGCCGGAACTGTTGCACTGCCCCGAAACCGACCAGGCCGCGGTGGCCGCGGTGCACGCGGCTCTTGACCGCGGCGAAGCGGCGAGGGCCGAGCTTCTCTACCGGGCCAAGAGCGGCGAGCGCTACTGGGTCGAACTCGACATCCAGCAGCTTTTCGACGAGTCGGGCGAGGTCGTGGCCTATTACTCGATCCAGACCGACATCACCGAACGCAAGCGCCAGGAGGCGGAACTGGCCGAGTTGGCGCGCACGGCCGAGGAGGCGCGCGATCGTCTGCACGCCGCGGTGGATGCGCTGCCCGACGCCTTCGCCTATTTCGATCGCGACGACCGGCTGGTCGTCTGCAACGAGGGCTATCGGCAGTTCTACGCCCGCTCGGCCGGGGCGATCCGCCCAGGCGCGACCTTCGAGGACGTGCTGCGCGCCGGCCTTGCCAACGGCGAATACCCCGATGCGGCCGGGCGCGAGGCGGACTGGCTGCGCGAACGGCTGGCCGAACACCGCCAGCCGCGCAGCGTCCACGAAAGCCGGCTGGGCGACGGCCGCTGGCTGCGCGTGATCGAGCAGGAAACGCCCGACGGCGGCCGCGTCGGCATGCGTATCGACATCACCGACGCGCGGGAGGCGGAGCGGCGGCTGGCCGATATCATCGAGGGCGCCAATGCCGGAACCTGGACCTATGACGTCGGCACCGGGATCGAAACCCACAACGAACGCTGGTTCGACCTGATCGGCTATGCCCCCGGCGAGATCGACGATCGAACGGTCGATGTCGTCGAAACCTTCGGCCATCCTGACGACCTCGAGGAACTCGACCGCCGGATGGACCGGGTGCTGTCGGGCGAAAGCGCCGATTTCGAGCATGAGCTGCGCTTCCGCCACAAGCGGGGCCACTGGGTCTGGCTGCTGTCGCGTGGCCGGGTATCGCGCCGCGATGCCGAGGGCCGGCCGGTGGAACTGGCCGGCGTCAATATCGACATCAGCCGGTTCAAGGAGGCCGAAGAGCGCCTTGACCAGATCATCACCGGCGCCGAGGTCGGAACCTGGGAACTGGACGTGCCGGGCGGTCTGATCCGCGTCAACGAGATCTGGGCCCGGATGGTCGGCTACGACCCGGACGAGATCGACCCGATCGACACGGCGAGGCTGCAGGCCTTCATCCACCCTGAGGATTACGCGGCGGCGATGGCCGGGGTGGCGGCGACGCTGACGGGCGAGGCCGGGATGTTCCAGTCCGAGTTCCGGCTGCGCCACAAGGAGGGCCACTGGGTCTGGGTCGCCTCGCGCGGCCAGATCGTGCGCCGGACGGCCGAGGGCGAACCGCTCGTCCTCGCCGGCGTGATGCTGGACGTCAGCCGCATCAAGGCGGCCGAAGAGCGGCTCGACGATATCATCGACGGCGCCCGCGCGGGCACCTGGGAATGGGATGTTCCGACCGGCGAGAACCGGCACAACGAACGCTGGGCGGAGATCATCGGCTACAGCAACGCCGAGCTGGGCAGTGTCGGCATCGACCTCTGGCGATCTCTCCTGCATCCCGACGATCTGCCGAGGATCGACGCGGAGCTTGACCGCGTGTTCCGCCGCGAGGCGCAGGAATTCGAATACGAATTCCGGATGCGCCACAAGGATGGCCACTGGGTCTGGGTTCTGTCACGCGGCCGGGTCGCGCGCTGGTCGGACGATGGCTCGCCGCTGCTGATGGTCGGCGTGCATCTCGACATCAGCCGGATGAAGGCCGCCGAGCAGCGCGTCGAGGAAATCGTCGAGGGCGCGCAGGTCGGCACCTGGGAAGTCGATATCCGCACCGGCCGCAACGCGATCAACTCGCGCTGGGCGCAGATGATCGGCTACGCGCCCGAGGAACTGGGGGCCGTCAACCTGCAGACGTTCCGCGACCTGGTGCATCCCGACGACTTCCGGGCGATGATGCGGCAGCACAAGGAACGGCTGACCCGTGACGGGATCGACGATTTCGAGAACGAGATCCGCATGCGGCACAAGGCCGGTCACTGGGTCTGGGTGCTGTCGCGCGGCCGGGTCACGCGGCGCGACGCGGACGGCGCGCCGCTGGTCACGGCGGGCGTGCATATCGACATCACCCGCGGCAAGGAGCTCGAGGCCGCGCTGCAGGCGGAGCGCGACTTCCTCGGCCAGCTGATGGAAACCTCGGTCTCCGCGATCGTGGCGCTGGACGACGATGGCGAGATCATCTTTTCCAACAGCGAGGCGGAGCGGGTTCTGGGCCTGCGGCCCTCCGAGATCGCCGGTCGCCGGTTCGACGATCCCGACTGGCGGATCACGGCGCTCGACGGCGGCCCGTTCCCGATCGCCGATCTGCCGTTCAACCGCGTCATGGCCACCGGCAAGCCGGTGCATGACCTGCGCCACGCGATCGAATGGCCCGACGGCCGCCGCCAGCTGCTGTCGATCAACGCGGCGCTGATCGAGGCGCCGGACTCGGCGGCGCGGGTGGTCTGTTCGGTCAGCGACATCACCGCGCAGCTTCAGGCCGAAGAGGCGCTGCGCGCCGCGGTGGCGCGCGCCGAGGCGGCGAACCAGGCCAAGTCGCGCTTCCTTGCCAACATGAGCCACGAGATCCGCACACCGCTGAACGGCGTGCTGGGCATGGCCGAGGTGCTCGACCAGTCGCTGAACGATCCGGCGAACCGCGAGATGATCAAGGTCATCCGCGATTCCGGCGAGGTGCTGCTCAACGTGCTCAACGACATTCTCGACATGTCGAAGATCGAGGCGGGCAAGCTGGGGCTCGAGGCCGCGCCGTTCAACCCGACCGAACTGGCCGACCGGGTCGAGGCGCTCTATCGGCTCAAGGCCGAGGCCAAGGGCCTCGATTTCAGTGTCCCGACCGACTGCGGCAGCCGTGACGCGCGGATCGGCGACCAGAACCGGATCCTGCAGATCCTGAACAACCTGATCGGCAACGCGCTGAAGTTCACCCAGCAGGGCGAGATCTCGGTCAGCTTCCGCTGCCGGCCGGGCGAACCGGTGCGGATCCGGGTGCGCGACGACGGGATCGGCATGACGCCGGAACAGGCCGCGCGGGTCTTCGAGGATTTCGAACAGGCCGACGGCACGGTGACCCGCCGGTTCGGCGGCACCGGGCTGGGGCTGTCGATCGTGCGCCGGCTGGCGGAACTGATGGGCGGCCAGATCTCGCTCGAAAGCGCGCCGGGCAGGGGCACCACAGTCGATGTCTTCCTGCCGCTGGAGATGGTCGAGCCGGCGGCGCCGACGGACACGCCGCCCGCGCCGCCGGCCGATCCGCCGGTCTCCCCCGCGGCGCCGGACATCGCGGGGCTGCGCGGCCTGCGCGCCCTCGTGGCCGACGACAACGCCACCAACCGGATGATCCTCGAGGCGATGCTGTCAGGCTACGGGATCGACACGGTGATCGTCGAGGACGGCCGGGAGGCGGTGGAGGGCTGGCAGCCCGGCGCCTTCGACATCGTGCTGCTCGACATCTCGATGCCGGGGATGGACGGGCTGACCGCGCTGGCCCATCTGCGCGCGCGGATGGCAGATGCGGGCGAGGGCCATGTGCCGATCCTCGCGATCACCGCCAACGCAATGACCCACCAGGTGCGGGAATACCTCGCCGCCGGTTTCGACGGCCATATCGGCAAGCCGGTGCGGCTGGACCGGCTGGGCCAGGCGATCGCCCGCGCCGTCGGCGAGCCGGCGCCGGGCTGACCGGGCCGCGCGCCATTGCACCGTCCCGCGGCTTGCGTCTAGCCTGCCGGGGACGGAGGGGCGGATGACGCGAACGGAAGACAGGGCAGGACCGCCGCGGATCGACGGGCTGCAATATGCCCGCTGGTCGGAAAAGGTGTTCCGGCAGATGCGCGCGGGCCGCGTCGATGCCGTGCATGCGACGATCTGCTACCACGAAAGCTTTCGCGAGACGGTCGAGACCATCGTCGCCTGGAACCGTCTGTTCGAGGCCCATGCCGATCTCGTCGTCCAGGGGTTCGCGGCAAAGGATGTGGACCGCGCGCGGGCCGAGGGCCGCACCGCGATCTTCTTCGGCGCGCAGAACCCCTCTTGTCTCGACGGCGACATCGGCCTGATCGAGGTGCTGCATCGGCTTGGCCTGCGGTTTTTGCAACCGACCTACAACAACCAGTCGCTGCTGGGCACCGGCCATGCCGAGGCGGAGGATGCGGGCCTGACCCGGATGGGCCGCGAGGCGGTGGCCGAGATGAACCGCCTCGGCGTGGTGATCGACATGAGCCACGCGGGTGAGCGCACGACGCTGGAGGCGATCGCGGCCTCTGCCCGGCCGGTCACGGTCAGCCATGCCAACCCGGCCTCCTGGCATGAGGTGTCGCGCAACGTCTCCGACCGGGTGCTGGACGCGCTGCGCGACAGTGGCGGGATGCTGGGCTTCTCGCTTTATCCGCTGCACCTGAAGGGCGGCGGCGCCTGTTCGCTGGAGGCGTTCTGCGACATGGTGGCGCGCACCGCCGAGCGGATCGGCGTCGCGCGGCTCGGCATCGGGTCGGACCTGTGCCAGGATCAGCCCGACAGCGTGGTGGAATGGATGCGCAACGGCCGCTGGACGAAACGCGGCGCGCCCGCGGCCTTCCCCGATCAACCCGAATGGTTCCGCGACAACCGCGATTTCGACAAGCTCGCGGCAGGTCTGACGGCGGCAGGTTTCGACGGCGAAGAGGTTGGCATGATACTGGGTGGCAACTGGCGACGGTTCTTCGCCGACAGCTTCGGGCCGGGCCGATGAGCCGGGCCGACGCCCGCGCCGGCGATGTTGCCGGCTTCCGCCGCCCGGCCGTCGAGGTGATGCGGCTGGCGCGGATGGGCAGCGCGCATCCCACCCGCCTGTCCTTCCTGCGCCAGCTTCTGCGCCGGGCGGAGGCCGAGGGCTGGCGCATCGACCGGCCGGTCTGGCAGGTCGACGGCCGGGGCGTGGGCCGCGCCGCCTACCGCGCGCGCGGACCGGACCGGACCTACACGCTGGTGGCCTTCGCGCATGACCTGCCCGATCACCTGCGCTCCGACCGGGTGATCGCCACCGCCTGGGACGCGACCTTCGCGCTGGTCGATGGCGAACCGACACCCGCAGATCTCGACCGGCTCGCCGCGAACGTGCCGTTGCAGGAGGCCGGGCGGATCGGGCCGGGGGAACTCTGCCTGCTGCGCGCCAACCGCTCGGTGCGGCTGTTCGACCACGTGGTCGCCCGGCTGGCCGGGGGCCGGCAGCCCGACCCGGCGGCGCTGGCCGAGGTCGGCTATCTGATGCGCACCACGGCGGTCTACGGCTCGGGCAAGTTCGGCGCGGCCGATCGCGCGGCGATCGCCGACCGGCCGGAACTCGCCGCGCCGTTCCAGGCGGAGATGCTGTCGGTCTGGCTGGCGCGCGCCTTCACCATCGACATCGTCGAACACCTCGCCCGCGCGCGGGGCGGGGACCGGGCCGCGCGGCTCGACCCGGCGCTGGCGCGCACCCTCGGCGTCGGCAATTCCACCGGGCTGGGCATGGCGCCGTTCCTGATCCGGCATCCGGTGCTTCTGAACAACTGGATGGCGGCGCGGGAAGAGGCATTGGCGCGGGTGCGCGCGCAGACCGGAGCCGCGGACGGGGCGGAAGAGGGGTTCGTCCGGGCGCTGCTGACCGCGAAGGCCAATGCCGCGGCCTGGGACAGCGCGCATCCGGCGCAGGCAGGCAAGCTTGCCGATCTGCGCGCCGATCTGGACCGGATCGGCGGCTGGCTTGCCCGCGGGCTGGACCGCGCCGCGCCGCATCCCTGGGACGCGCTGTGGCGGCGCGGGCAGGCGGAGCTGTCGCTGGAAGGGCAGGAGGCGCTGCTGGCGCTGATGCTGGAACCGCATGGCGAGCTTGTCGACGGGCTGGGCTGCTGCATGGAGGCCGACGAGGCCGCGGCCTTCCCGCTGGACGGCCGGATGCGTTGCGACGCCGCCCGCACCGCGTTGGCGGATCGCTACGGCTGGGCGCTGGACATCGACTGGGACGATCCCGCCGAAGTCGCGCGGTTCTGGTACGTCTCGGAGGAGAAGCTGGAACCGCGGCTGGGCCGCCGGGCCGAGGAGGCGGGGGCCGAGCGGGAACTGCCTCTGGGCATCGCGCGGGCGGCGGCCGACTGCCACGCGGCGCTGGCCGACTGGCCGGGGGCGGACCCGGTGGCGGCCTTCCTGCTGGCCCATCCCGAACACCGGCAGATGCTGCGCCGGCTGCAGCTGTCGGCGGGGCGGCCCTATGCCGAGATCCGCGACAACCTGCTGTCGGCGACGATGCTGCCGATCGACATCCTGCGCTGCAAGCTGGCGTTCTTCGGCGCGACGCGGTTCGATCCGCGATCGGACCTGTGGGTGCGGATCAGCCTGTTCCAGGGCGCGCCCGATCCGCGCGAGATCGGCGGATGACCGGCGCGGCCCTGTCGCTGGGCGAGATCGAGGCGCTGGGGCAGAAGGCGGCGCGCGGCGCCGGGCTCGACTGGGGGCTGGCGGAAGAGGCCGGCTGGGCGGCGCGGATGCTGTCGGCCTCCGGCTTGCCGGGGCCGGAACTGCTGGCGCTGGCGCTGGCCGGCGGGCCGGGCGCAGCGCCGAGGGTCGCACCGGGGGCATGGCGCGGTGACGGGCCGCTTTGCCCGGTTCGCACCGGCGCGGCCCTGGCCGATTTCGCGGGCCTGCCCGCCGGCCTGTCGGATGACGGGATGCGGATCGACACGGTGCGCACGCCGGCGCTGCTGCTGCCCTTCGTGGTGCTCGCGGCGGCGCGGATCGGCCGGCCGCTGGCGCTGGACTGGGGCACCGGGCAGGGCCTTGCCGGCGGTGGCACGCTGAGCGCGGCGGGCGATGTCATGGCGCCGGTTGCCGCCGTCACGCTTGCCCTTGCCGCCCGTGGCCCGGAGACCGGGGGGCAACCGCCGCGCTGCGCCGTCGCGCCCGAGCCCCGCGCCGCGCTGGAGGCGCTGGCCCTCGACACGACCGTTCCGCCCTCCGACACGTCGCGCGCCGACGCCGGCGCCGGCGGCGACGACA
>CAYUXM010000109.1:0-10012 GCA_964448765.1 uncultured Rhodobacterales bacterium | reverse complement strand
AGCGTGAGGCCGCGCGAGGAGTCGTTGCAGACCGTCTCGTAATGCGTGGTCTCGCCGCGGATCACGCAGCCCAGCGCGACGAAGCCGTCATGGTCGGCCATCCGCCCGGCCATGCCGATCGCGGTCGGAATCTCCAGCGCGCCCGGCACCTCGATCACCTCGATCTTCGCGCCGGCCGCTTCGGCGGTCGCACGGGCCCCGGCGATCAGCATGTCGGCGATGTCACGGTAGAACGGCGCGACGACGGCGAGCAGCGTCACCGGCCTGTCGAAACCGGGCAGCGCCAGCGCCGCATGGGGATCATGGGTGGCCATCTTTCACTCCGACGGGATGGTGCGGGTGCCGGTGATCGACAGCCCGTAGGCCTCGAGCCCGACGACCTTGGGACGCGGCGAGTTGGTCAGCAGCACCAGGTCGTGCAGGCCGAGGGACGACAGGATCTGCGCCCCCAGCCCGTATTGCCGCAGGATCTGCGGCGAGACCTCCGAATCCGAGATCATCTTCATGTGCACGTCGCGCAACAGCACCAGAACGCCGCGGCCCTCGGCGGCGATGAGCCGCATCGCGTCGCCGAATTCGTCGCGCCGGCCGGCCGGGCCGAGGCCGACGATGTCGAGCAGCGGATCGAGCGCGTGCATCCGCACCAGCACCGGGTCGGGCGTGTGGATGTCGCCCTTGATCAGCACGATATGCTCGGCGCCCTGGGTTTCGTCGGTATAGGTCCGCATCCGCCAGTCGCCGCCGAATTCCGAGGTCACGTCGCGCTCGCCGGCCATCCGCACGAGGTTGTCGTTGCGCCGGCGGTAGCCGATCAGGTCGGAAATCGTGCCGATCTTCAGCCCGTGGCGCTGGGCGAAGCCGATCAGGTCGGGCAGCCGGGCCATCGTGCCGTCCTCGTTCATGATCTCGCAGATCACGCCCGAAGGATTCAGCCCGGCGAGCCGCGCGATATCCACCGCCGCCTCGGTATGACCGGCGCGGACCAGAACGCCGCCGTCGCGGGCGCGCAGCGGGAACACGTGGCCCGGCGTGGCGATATCGGCCGCGCCCTTCGACGGGTCGATCGCGACCGAGACGGTCAGCGCCCGGTCGGCCGCGGAAATCCCCGTCGTCACGCCCTCGCGCGCCTCGATCGAGACGGTGAAGGCGGTTTCATGGCGCGAGGAATTCGACGCCGACATCAGTTGCAGGCCCAACTGCTCGATCCGGTTCGACGTCATCGCGAGGCAGATCAGGCCGCGGCCGTGGATCGCCATGAAGTTGATCGCGTTCGGCGTGCACATCTGCGCCGGGATCACGAGGTCGCCCTCGTTCTCGCGATCCTCGTGATCGACGAGGATGAACATCTGGCCGTTGCGCGCCGCGTCGATGATCTCCTCGATCGGCGAGATCGCGTCGCCCCAGTCGCGTTCGACCGGGCCCGGGGTTTCGTAGTCGCTCATCCCTGCCACTCCCGAAGCCGGGCGACGTAGCGCGCCAGGGTGTCGATCTCGAGGTTCACGGCGTCGCCGGGCCGCGCCGCGCCCCAGGTCGTCACCGCCTTGGTATGCGGGATCATGTTGACGCCGAATTCCGTGCCCGACACCTCGTTCACGGTCAGCGACGTGCCGTTCAGCGCGACCGATCCCTTGGGCGCGATGAAGCCCGCCAGCGCCGCGGGCGCGCGGAAGGTCACGCGCGTGCTGTCGCCCTCGTCGGACATCGCCACGATCTCGGCCACGCCGTCGACATGGCCCGACACGATATGCCCGCCCAGTTCGTCGCCGACCTTCAGCGCGCGTTCAAGGTTGACGCGGTGGCCCGCCGGCCAGCCGGTGGCGCCGATATTCGTCTTCGCGACGGTCTCGGCCGAAATCTGCACCTCGAACCAGGGCCGCGGCGTGGCGCCGGTGGCGACCACGGTCAGGCAGACCCCGTCGCAGGCGATCGAGGCGCCCAGATCGATCGTCGCGGGATCGTAGCCGCAGCCGATCCGCGCCCGCAGATCGCCCGCGCGCGTGACGGCGAGCACCTCGCCCACATCGGTGATGATGCCGGTGAACATCCCGGTCCCCCTTTCGGCCCCGCCCTGCCTAGCCCTGCCGCGACCGGCGCGCAAGGCCCGGCCGGCGACCCGCCGCCGCGGGGCGATTGACGCGGGCCCGGCGCTGCCGCAAGACTGCGGCGACAGGCCCGGACCCGCCGACCGGGTATCGTATCGGGACGAGTGTGATGGCCCCTGACCCCGCCACGACCCGCCGCCTGTTGTTCCTGCAAGGGCCGCACGGGCCGTTCTTCGACCGGCTGGCGGCGCTGATGCGGGCGGTCGGGGCGCGGACATGGCGGGTGGGGTTCAACCGGGGCGACGCCGCGTTCTGGCACCACCGGGCGGGCTATATCGCCCACCCCGATCCGCCCGAGGCCTGGCCGGACCACTGCGCCCGGCTGATGGACGATCTCGCGATCACCGATCTGGTGCTTTACGGCGACAGCCGGCCGATCCATGCTGCGGCGATCGGCCTCGCGCGCGACCGCGGGATCACCGTGCATGTCTTCGAGGAAGGCTATCTCAGGCCCTACTGGGTGACCTATGAACGCGGCGGGGCGAACGGCAATTCGAGGCTGATGGACCTGTCGGTCGCCGAGATGCGCGGGGCGTTGGCCGCCGTCGATCCCGGCCTGCCGGGGGCGCCGGCGCATTGGGGCGACATCGCCCATCACGCGGCCTGGGGCGCGCTTTACCATTTCCACGTTCTGGCGCGGAACGGTGCCTATCCGGGCTATCGGCCGCATCGCGGTATCGGCGTGGCCCGGGAATTCCGGCTCAGCCTGCTGCGGCTTGCCCTGCTGCCCTGGTACCGGGCGGAACGGTTTCTGGCCACCCGCGCCCTGAATGCCACCGGCCGACCCTATCACCTTGTGCTGCTGCAACTCGATCACGATGCCAGCCTGCGGGCGCATTCGGGTTTCGCCGGCTCCGCGGACTTCGCCGATCACTGCCTTCGGGCCTTCGCCGCCGGCGCGCCCGACCATCACCAGCTTGTCTTCAAGGCGCATCCGCTGGACGACGGCCGCGACGGGATGCGCGGCCATGTCGCCCGGCGCGCCGCGGAGCTCGGGCTGGCCGGGCGGGTGCGGTTCGTGCCGGGCGGCAAGCTGGCCCCGGTGCTGGCCGAGGCGCGCAGCGTGGTGACGGTGAATTCCACCGCCGCGCACCAGGCGCTTTGGCGCGGCATTCCGGTGCGCGCCTTCGGCCGCGCGGTCTACGGCAAGCCGGAACTGGTGTCCGACCAGCCGCTGGCGGCGTTCTTCGCCGCGCCGCGGCCGCCCGATACCCGCGCCTATCGCGATTTCCGCCGGTTCCTGCTGGAGACCTCGCAGCTGCCGGGCGGGTTCTATGCCGCGCATGGCCGCAGGCGGCTGCTGCGCGCGGTCGTCGACCGGATGCTGGATCCGCGCGATCCCTATGACGCGCTGGCCACGCGCAACGCGGCAGGGCTGCAACAGGTTGCGGCCGCCACCGGCCCCGGGCTTTCCGCCACCCGGACGGTCTGTCATGGTGAGCGGGCTTCGCACGGACCGGCGAAGACCGAACAACGAGTCCCGTAACGAGGTCGAGACGTGGTGACATGGTTTCCGGCGGGGCGCCGACGCACCGCCCTTGTTCTTGCCTGTTGCATGGCGCTGGCCGCCTGTGGCCTGCCGCGCTCGGGCCCATCGAAGGCGGATTTCCTCGGCGATGGCCCCGAGGCGGCGGGCGATGTCTTCGTGGTGCCGGTGACGGATCCCGTGATCCGCGCCACCGCCGGCGCGCCCGGCATCGGCTTTCCCGCGGCCTTCACGTCTGCCGGGGCCGTCGGCGCCGACGTGATCCGGCCCGGCGACGGCCTGACCCTGGGGATCTGGGAGAACGTGGACGACGGGCTTCTTGCCCGCGCCGGGCAAGGCGCGACGGCGCTGGAGGCCGTGCAGGTCGACGATGCGGGGTTCATCTTCGTGCCCTATGCCGGCCGGCTGAAGGCCGCCGGGCTGACCCCCGAGGGGCTGCGCGCGCTGATCACCCGGCGGCTGGCCGACCAGACGCCCGATCCGCAGGTCACCGTGGCGCGCCGGGCCGGCGACGGGGCAGCCGTTTCCGTGCTCGGCGACGTGGGCGCGCAGGGTGTCTACCCGATCGAGCGGCCGACGCGGAAGCTGACCGGCATGCTCGCCCAAGCCGGCGGCGTTCAGGCCCCCGCCGAGGTGGCCCGCGTCACGCTGCGCCGCGGCAGCCGGTCGGGCCGGGCCTGGCTCACCGACATCTATGCCGATCCGCGCCACGACATCGCGCTGCGCCCCGGCGACGTTCTCGTGGTGGAACGCGACAGCCGCAGCTTCGTCGCGCTCGGCGCCACCGGCGGCCAGCAGCGCGTGGCGTTCGACCGGCAGCGGCTGACGGCGCTGGAGGCGATCGCCCAGGCCGGCGGCCTGTCGAGCCAGCTGGCCGATCCCGAAGGCGTGTTCGTGCTGCGAAACGAGACCGCGGCCATCGCCAATCGGGTGCTGGGCCGCGGCGATCTGGCCGGGCCGCAGCGGATCGTCTACGCGATCGACCTGACGGCGCCCGGCGGCCTGTTCCTCGCCCGCGATTTCACGATCCGCGACGGCGATTCGATCTACGTGACCGAGGCGCCCTATGTCGGGTTCCAGAAAGCGCTGCAGGTGCTCACCGGATCGGCCGGGGCGGTCAATTCCGTCAACAGCCTGTCGGGCAACTGACGCGATGACCCGGCCGCTGACCGTCGTCTCGGCCGGGCTGCTGGCGAATCGCCGGCTGCGCCGGATCCTCGCCGGCGCGGGCTACCGGATGGTGCTGCGCCCGCCCGGCCCGGACGGGCTGATCGCCACATGGGGCCGCGGCCGGACCGCCGCGCGGGCCGAGGCGCTGGCCCGGCGCAGCGGCGCCGGCCTCGTCCGGCTCGAGGATGCCTTCCTGCGCTCGGTTCGCCCCGGCCGGGCCGGCGCGCCGCCGCTGGGGCTGCTGATCGACCCGCACGGGGTGCACTACGATCCCTCCGCCCCCTCGCTGATCGAACGCATCGCGATGGACGATCCGCTGGACGATGCCCATCTGCTGCGCCGCGCGCGCGACGGGATCGGCCGGCTGAAGGCCGAGAACCTGTCGAAATACAATGATTTCGACCCCGGCTTTCCGCCGCCGCCGCCGGGCTACGTGCTGGTCATCGACCAGTTGCGCGGCGATGCCGCAATCCGCCACGGCGGCACCGGCGCCTCGGCCTTCCGCGAGATGCTGGTGCATGCCCAGCTCGACCATCCGCGCGCGCCGATCCTGATCCGCCGCCATCCCGAAACCCGCGCGGGGCTCCGGCGCGGCCATTTCGGCCCGGCGGACGCGACCGGCCGGGTGCGGCTTCTCGACGATCCGGTGTCGCCCTGGGCGCTGCTGGAGGGCGCGATCGCGGTCTATACGGTGTCCTCGCTGATGGGGTTCGAGGCGGTGCTGGCCGGGCACCGGCCCAAGGTCTTCGGCCAGCCGTTCTATGCCGGCTGGGGCCTGACCGAGGATCTGGGCGACCCGCCGGCCCGCCGCACCCGTCGCCTGACCGCCGCGCAGCTGTTCGCGGCAAGCCACATCCTCGCGCCGCACTGGCACGATCCCTGCCGCGACCGGCCCTGCAGTTTCGAGGAGGCGTTGGACCAGTTGGCCGCCGAAACCCGCGCCTGGCGCGAGGATCGGGACGGCCATGTCGCGCTGGGCATGCGGCTGTGGAAGCGGCGGGCCCTTCAGGGCTTTTTCGGGCGCGACCGGCCGCTGCGCTTCGCCGCCGCCCCGACCCGCGCGGTGGCGCGCGCGCAGCGGACGGGCCGCGACCTGATGGTCTGGGCCGGGGCGGAGCCCGAGGGGCTGGCGCGCGCCCTCCCCGATCTGACCCTGAGACGGGTGGAGGACGGGTTCCTGCGGTCGCGCGGGCTGGGTGCGGCGCTGGTGCCGCCCCTGTCGCTGATCGCCGACCCGGTCGGCATCCATCACGATCCGACGCGACCCTCGGCGCTGGAGGCGCTGGTCGCCGCCGGGCCGCCGCCGGGCGGTCGCGACCGAGCCGAACGGCTGATCGCCCGGCTGGCCCGCAGCGGGGTGACGAAATTCGCACCGCCGCGCACGCCCCTGCCCGGCCTGCCGCCGGGCCACCGCATCCTCGTCCCCGGCCAGGTCGAGGATGACGCCGCGCTGCGTCACGGCGCGGGGCCGGTGCGCACGAACCGCGCGCTGCTGGAGGCCGCGCGACGGGCCAACCCGCAGGCGGTTCTGATCTACAAGCCGCACCCCGACGTGGTGGCCGGGCTGCGCCCCGGCGCGCTGCCCGAGGCCGGCGGGATCGCCGATCTGGTGCTGCCCGGGGCCGACCCCGCCACGCTGATCGCGGCGGTGGACGAGGTCTGGACGATGACCTCGACCCTTGGCTTCGAGGCGCTGATCCGCGGCAAACCCGTCACCTGCCTCGGCGCGCCGTTCTATGCCGGCTGGGGGCTGACGCGCGACCTTGGCCCGGTGCCGGCGCGCCGGCAGGCAAGGCCCGACCTCGCCGCCTTCGTCCATGCCGCGCTGATCGCCTATCCGCGCTACCGCGACCCCGTCAGCGGCCTGCCCTGCCCCGCCGAGGTGGTGGCGGAGCGGTTGGCCGAGGGGCCGGTGCCGGCGCCGGGCGCGGGCCTGAGGCTCCTGTCGAAGGCGCAGGGGGCGCTGGCCGGCTGGGCCTGGGTCTGGCGCTAGCCGCGGCGCCAGCGCGCCATCGCGTCGCCGCCGACCGGCACGACATCGTCCAGCACGAAACGCGGCGCGGCGGCCAGTCGCGCCAGTCCCAGCGGCCCGATCGCCGGCCGGCCCTCGGCCCCAAGCGCGAGGCCGGCGGTGAAACTGACCATCTCGTCGACGAGATCGGCCGCCAGCAGCGCCGCGGCCAGCTGCCCGCCGCCCTCGCAGAACAGCCGCGTCAGCCCCGCCGCGCCCAGCGCCGCCAGCAGCGCCGCGGGGTCGAGCCCGCCCGGCCCCTCCGCCACCTCGATCAGCCGCGCGCCGCGCGCCGCCCAGCCATCGCGCCGCGCCGCCGGCGCATCGGCCCCGTGTAGAAGCCACAGCGGCGCCTCGGCCACGGACGCCGCCAGCGCGCCTGCCTCCGGCAGGTCGAGCCCGCGCGCGGCGATCACCCGCACCGGTTGCCGGGCCGCGCCCATGTCGCGCACCGTCAGCCGCGGATCGTCGGCCCGCGCCGTGCCGCCGCCGACCAGAACCGCGTCATGGCCCATCCGCAGCGCATGCACCGCGCGCCGCGCCGCCGGCCCGGTGATCCAGCGGCTTTCGCCGGCGGCGGTGGCGATCCGGCCATCGAGGCTGGTGGCGAGTTTCAGCGTGACCGTCGGCCGGCCCTGCGTGACGCGGGCGACGAAGCCCGCCTGCATCCGCCGCGCCTGCGCCTCCAGCACGCCCTCGGTCACCGCGATACCCGCCGCGCGCAGGCGCGCATGGCCGCGCCCGGCGGTGCGGGGATCGGGATCTTCCATCGCGGTGACGACGCGGGCGACGCCGGCCGCCGCCAGAGCCTCGGCGCAGGGCGGGGTCTGGCCGTGATGGGCGCAGGGTTCGAGGCTGACATAGGCGGTGGAGCCGCGCGCCGCGGCGCCGGCGCGGGCCAGCGCCTCGGTCTCGGCATGGGGCCGGCCACCCGGCGCGGTCCAGCCGCGTCCGAGGATCGCGCCGTCCCGCACGATCACGCAGCCCACCGCCGGGTTCGGCCAGACCCGCCCCAGCCCGCGCGCGCCCAGCCGCAGGGCCAGCGCCATGAACCGCGCGTCGGCCTCCCGGCTCACTCCTCGGGCGCGACCTGGGGCCGCAGTTCCTGCACGAAGCGGTCGAAATCGTCGGCGGCCTGGAAGTTCTTGTAGACCGAGGCGAAGCGCACGTAGGCCACGGTGTCGATCCGCGCCAGGGTTTCCATCACGATCTCGCCGATCACCTTGGAGGGGATATCGGTTTCGCCCATGCTTTCCAGCCGCCGCACGATGCCGGAAATCATCTGGTCGATCCGCTCGGGCTCGATCGGGCGTTTCTGCATCGCGATACGGATCGAGCGTTCGAGCTTGGTGCGGTCGAAATCCTCGCGCTTGCCCGAGGTCTTGACGACGACGAGATCGCGCAGCTGCACCCGTTCGTAGGTGGTGAAACGGCCGCCGCAGGCCGGGCAGAACCGCCGCCGCCGGATCGCGACGTGATCCTCCGCCGGGCGGGAATCCTTCACCTGGGTATCGATATTGCCGCAAAACGGGCAGCGCATGGCCTCTCCCTCGGGGTTGGTCCGGTTTTGTCCACAGGCACTATAGGGGCGGCCCGAGCGATTGGGTAGGCCCCGATTCACGCCACCAGATGCTGGGATGCGACCTGTGGCGGGAAGGACTCAGGCGGGCGGGCGCGCGGCGGGAAAGCGACCGTCCACCGGACGGTCGTCCGCCGCGATTGCCCGGCGCCGGACGGCGGCGGGCAAGGGGGGTGCCGTTCGCCTGTCGGCCGAAGCACGGGAAGTGCCCGCCCCGGTGGGCGCGAGAGCGCCCGCCGCCCGGGGGGCGGGCGCTGCCCGTGCGCGGGGCGCACGGGCCGGGTGCACGGCAGCGACAACGCGAAAGCGCGCGGCAATGGCCGCGCGCCGTTCAGCGCAGGTTCCGCACGTACGGATGCGAATGATGCACGAACGGGCTCAGCTGATGCCGCGACGGCAGCCCGAGGGTGTAATCGGCCAGCCGGAATGCCGCGTCCCAGGTTTCCCGCACGGCGGGCCCACAGATGCCCGGCGTTTCGTCGCCAAGAAAGGACACGAACAGCAGATGGGCATTCACGCCACGTTGGCGCAACCACCAAAGGTGGGCCAGCCGGTTTGCATACTGATAGAAGACCTTGGTCCAATCCGCACGCTGGTCACAGCCAAGATCGGCCTGAACCCCGGCAAAGGCCGCCCGGATCACCTTGAGCGAAGCGTCGGAGGCCTGCGACGGGTCCGTCATGAACTCCCGAACATGCGCCTTCGCCTCGACCAGAACGACACCGTCGTCCAACCGACCCAGACCGTCCCACTGCGGCCCGCCACGCGGCCAGAAGCCGGCAAGGTCAGCACCAAGGTGGTGCAGGCCGAGAACGTCAAGAAACGACCGATCCCTGTATTCCGCAAAGTCATCGGCACGGTGGGGGGATACCCAATCGATCGCCCCGAGGGCGGATGGCGCCAAGAGATCGGGCCGCCTTTCGACGGCCCGTTGAAGCCACATCAGGCTTCCCTTGGTGCCCTTCGGCTGAGGTATGCGCATTGTTGCCGGCCCCGCTCAGCAACGCGCCGCGCGCACGTAGCGTAGGACGGCGTCCGCGTCCACCGGCGTCCGGAGTCGAAGGACCGCCTCCTGTCTGTCGGGCCGGGTGGAACCCGACCGTTCCAGATTGGCGAAGGCCATGCGCAGGTTCGGCCAGTCGAAAACACCGTCTCGGAACCCCGGCCAGCGAAAATACCACAGAAGCCAGCGGTTGTTGGCTACGACCGCGAAGTAACTCACCCGCCCCGACGAGACATGCAGCGCCTTCTTCCTGCCACCAACGTTCGGGCGGAGTTGAAACCGTCCCATACCGGAGAGTCCGAACAGCAGAACGTCAAAGGCATCGCGCACTTCGGGCAGGCGTATGCGGGCGGTCAGATCATCGTGCGCTGCCCGGCTCAGGATAGGATCTACCACAACAGAACAACCATTTACAGCGACCCACGACGGGCCGGTGAGTTACTGATCCAGGAAACTCCGTAGCTTCCTTGACCGGCTCGGATGCTTCAGCTTCCGCAGCGCCTTGGCCTCGATCTGCCGGATCCGCTCGCGGGTCACGCTGAACTGCTGGCCCACTTCCTCCAGCGTGTGATCGGTGTTCATGCCGATCCCGAAGCGCATCCGCAACACCCGTTCCTCGCGCGGGGTCAGGCTGGCCAGCACCCGCGTGGTGGTTTCCTTC
>CAYUXM010000108.1:0-10053 GCA_964448765.1 uncultured Rhodobacterales bacterium | reverse complement strand
CCTGCAACGTGCACGACTGGTACGTGGGGGTGCGCGGCGGCAAGGTCGAAACGCTCTGGCCGGTCTCGGCGCGCGGCAAGGCCTACTGATGGACGGCGCCGAGATGACGAGGCACGAGATCGCGATCGTTCCCGAGGCGATGGTCGCCGACATGCTGACGCGCGCGGCGGCCTTAGAGGCGGTCGAGGCGGTGTTCGCGGCGATGGCCGAGGGCAAGGCGCGCAACTTCCCGGTGGTGCGCGAGGCGCTGGGCCACGAGGACGCGCTTTACGGCTTCAAGGGCGGGTTCGACGGCACGGGCGGCATCCTTGGCCTGAAGGCCGGCGGCTACTGGCCGCACAATCTCGAACGGCGCGGCCTGATCAACCACCAGTCGACCGTGGTCCTGTTCGACCCCGACAGCGGGCGGGTGACGGCGATGGTCGGCGGCAACCTGCTGACCGCGCTGCGCACCGCCGCGGCCTCGTCGGTGTCGATCCGCCACCTGGCGCGCAGGGATGCGAAGGTGCTGGGCATGATCGGCGCAGGCCACCAGGCCGGCTTCCAGCTGCGCGCGGCGCTGGAGACGCACGGCTTCGAGAAGGTGATCGGCTGGAACCTGCACCCCGAGATGCTGCCGGGCCTCGCCCGCGTGGCGGACGAGGTCGGGGTGCCGTTCGAAGCCGTCGATCTGCCCGACATGGCCGGGGCCGACGTGATCATCACGATCACCTCGTCCTTCGCCCCGACGCTGCTGGCCGACCATGTCAGCCCCGGCACCCATATCGCCTGCATGGGAACCGACACCAAGGGCAAGCAGGAGGTCGAGGCGGCGCTGCTCGGCCGGGCGACGGTCTTCGCCGACGAGGTCGCGCAGTCGATCTCGATCGGCGAGGCGCAGCATGCGGTCGCGGCCGGGCTGATCGCCGAGGGCGACATCCACCAGATCGGCGCGGTGATCGGCAAGGCGCATCCCGGCCGCGGTTCGGACAGCGAGATCACGGTGTTCGACGGCACCGGCGTCGGCCTGCAGGATCTGGCGGTGGCGGCGCGGATCGTCGAGGTCGCCGTGGCGCGCGGCGCGGCGACGATCGTGCCGATCTAGCGCGCGTTGCGCCGCGGCCGGATTGTGGACGGCCGCCGCCGGCCACCTATCCTCACGCCAGGCGACGGCAGAAACGGCCGACGCCGCGAAGGGGGATCGGGATGCAGGTGGTCTGGTTCAAGCGCGATCTCAGGGTCGCCGACAATCGCGCCCTTGCCGCGGCGGCGGAGCGCGGCAGCGTGCTGCCGCTTTACATCGTCGAGCCCGACCTCTGGCGTCAGCCCGACATGGCGGGCCGGCACTGGGCCTTCCTGTCGGACTGCCTTGCCGACCTGCGCGAGGCGCTGGCCCGCTGCGGCCAGCCGCTGATCGTGCGAAGCGGCGCGGTGATCGACGTGCTCGCCGCGATCGATGCGCGGCATCCGGTGACGGCCCTGTGGTCGCACGAGGAAACCGGCAACGGCTGGACCTACCGTCGCGACCGGCAGGTGGCGGCCTGGTGCCGCGCGCGCGGAATCGCCTGGCACGAACTGCGAAACCACGGTGTGCAGCGCCGCCTGCGGTCGCGCGATGGCTGGGCGCGGGGCTGGGACAGGTTCATGGCCGAACCGGTGACCGCCGCGCCGGCGCTGCGCCCGCTGCCGGTCGATCCCGGCGTCCTGCCTTCGGCGCGCGGTCTCGGCCTGGCCCCGGACCCCTGCGAGGGCCGCCAGCCCGGCGGACGGGCGGCGGGGCTGGAACGGCTGGAGTCGTTCCTGCATCACCGGGGTGAAAGCTACCGCAGCGCCATGTCCTCGCCGCTGGCGGGCTGGCAGGCCTGTTCGCGGCTGTCGCCGCACCTTGCCTGGGGCAGCCTGTCGATGCGCGAGGTCGCGCAGGCGACATGGGCGCGGCAGCGCGACCTGAACCGGCAGGGCGATGCGCAACGCGCCCGCTGGCGCGGCGCGTTGCGGTCGTTCGCGGGTCGGTTGCACTGGCATTGCCACTTCATCCAGAAACTCGAGGACGAACCGGCAATCGAGTTCCGGAACCTGCACCCGGCCTATGACGGCATCCGCCCCGCCGCGCCGGACCAAGACCGGCTGCGGGCCTGGGCATCGGGCGAGACGGGCCTTCCGTTCCTTGACGCCTGCATGCGCTCGCTGCGCGCGACCGGCTGGCTGAATTTCCGGATGCGGGCGATGGTGATGGCGACGGCCAGCTACCACCTGTGGCTCGACTGGCGCGCGCCGGGGCTGGAACTGGCGCGGCTCTTCACCGATTACGAGCCCGGTATCCACTGGAGCCAGGTGCAGATGCAGTCCGGCACCACCGGGATCAACACGGTGCGGATCTACAACCCCGTGAAACAGGGACACGATCAGGATCCGACGGGGGCCTTCACCCGGCGCTGGGTGCCGGAACTCGCCGGCATTCCCGACCGGCATCTGCAGGAGCCATGGAAGGCCGGGAACGCCGCCGAGGTTCTGGGCCGGGCCTATCCCTGGCCGATCGTCGACCACGAGGCCGCCGCGCGGGAGGCGCGCGAGCGGATCTGGGCGGTGCGCCGCGGCACGGGTTTCGGCGCGACGGCCGCCGCGATCCAGACGAAACACGGCAGCAGAAAAAGCGGCATCGCGAACACGGGGCGGCGCGGCGCGGCCGCCGATACCCGGCAACTCACCCTGCCGCTGGACGGCTGAGCGATGAAGATGCGCCGGAAATCCGACCTGCCGACAAAGACCTGCGTGACCTGCGGGCGCCCCTTCGCCTGGCGGCGGAAATGGGCCCGCGCCTGGCACGAACTGCGCCATTGCTCAAACCGGTGCCGGCGCTTGGCACGGGCGCGGCGCGCGCCCGCCGGATCATGAACGCCGGTCCGGCCGGATCATCGCGGCCACGGCCGAGGCGATCCCGGCCAGCCCGATCAGAACGAAGCCGAGCGCCAGACCGATCGCGCCGTCAAGAACCGCGGTCACCAGCCATTCGATCATGCCGTCAAAACGCGGCGCTTCCTGCGCCGCCGCGACGGCGATCCGGTGGATGACGTCATAGGGGCCGTGGATCCCCAGTTCGTGCAGGCCGTGAACGATGATCGATCCGCCAACCCAGATCATCGCGGCGGTCCCGACCACGACAAGCACGCCCATCAGATAGGGCATGCCGCGGACGATCCACGCGCCGGCCCGGCGCGTGATCGCCAGCCGGCCCTTCGCCGCCATGTAAAGACCGGCATCGTCGGCCTTCACGATCACGGCGACCGCGCCGTAGACCGCGACGGTGATGATGATCGCCGCCACGGCCAGCGCCGCGGCCACGGCCGGGGTCGACAGCGTTTCGGGCAGGGCCGAGAGGGTGATGGTCATGATCTCGGCCGAGAGGATGAAATCGGTCTTCACCGCGCCGCGGACCTTCTGTTCCTCGAGATGCGCATCCTGCAGCTTCTCCTCCAGCAGCTCCTGCCGCGTGTGGTCGCCGGGATCGAGGGCATGCTTCAGCTTCTCGGCGCCCTCGAAGCACAGATAGGCCCCGCCAAGCATCAGAAGCGGCGCGATGGCCCAGGCGGCGAAGGCCGAGAGCAGCAACGCCAGCGGCAGCAGGAACACGAGCTTGTTGACGATCGACCCTTTCGCGATGCTCCAGACGATCGGGATCTCGCGATCCGCGGTGAACCCGTGCACGTATTTCGGCGTCACCGCGGCATCGTCGATCACCGCGCCGGCGGCCTTCGAACTGGCTTTCACCGCCTGGCCGACGACGTCATCGACCGAGGCCGCCGCGACCTTCGCGATCGCCGCCACGTCGTCGAGAAGCGCGAGAAGTCCGCTCATGCCCGTTCCCTGCCCGGCCGCGTTCTGGCCCAGCATAGCGGTGGGCCATCGGACGGCAACCGGACGTCGCACCGGGCCCGGAACGTTGCACGCCGGGCGCCGCCGGATGTCCGGACCGGGCCGGCGAGCGACACGGGGCCCGGCTGCCGCCGCATGCGCATTCAGGACACGGCGCCCCGACCCGTGCGCGCCCGGCCCGCCCGGGGCTCATCCGTGCCCGGGGTCACGGGGGCCTGCTCAGGAGACGTGGGGCGGTGAAGGGACTTGAATTGAAAACCCATGTATTTGTTATTTTGACGTTTTTCAGAAAACTCTGGCCTCGAAGCGCCCGATAATGCCCCCAGGCAGATTGGTTGTCGGCGATGTCCAGATTGAAGCGATGTCGTTGGCGGCCCGGAAGCGCTCGATCCCCGGTGCACTCTACCCCTGTCTGCATTGCGTTGTAGACGCGGAGGGCGGCGAGCGGGCCTTCGCCGCACCGTCCATGAAGGTCGGCTTGGCGCTGCACGGCATCAAGCCTGATCCTCCAGATCAGGAGAACGGAAAAACGCCTGCGCCTGCCCGTGCTGGTTGGATCGGTTCAACCGCATGCTGCCCGAGAGGTTACCGGCAATTCCGTTGTTGGAAAGCATCGCGCAGGCCTGTCCAAGGTCCGGGCAGATGTAGAGCGCGCAGCTCGACCCCGCCGTGCCGCCGTTGTGGAACAACGCAGGGCGGCCGTTCGCATCGGGGGTCATGAGCAACCAGCCCGAGCATTGCGCGGCCGACCGAGTGCCGAGGGCTCGCGTAGGCTTGCATCATGGCCTTGAGGAGGGCGTCTTTCACGTCGGTGGTCATGTGGCCTCGCCAGCGCCTGTGCGAGGAGGTGGCGGTGGTGACATGGCGCAGCCTCCTCTCACCGGTTCAGCGAGCCGGGCGTCGTGTCGAGAAAGGATCCGATCACGGCGATCGTCGCCTCGGGCTGGTCCCAGACGGTGTCGTGGCCGGCGCTTTCGATCACCTCCATCCGCGCCTCCGGGAACAAGCTGGCGTGCCGGGCCTGGATCGGCGCGCCGGTCCAGTCGTTGCAGCTCCCGGCCAGGATCAGGACGGGGCGGGGGAAGGCGAGGCCGGGCGCGATAGCGCCCAGCGATGCGGCCGGATCGCTCCAGAAGGCGTCGCTGGCGCGGCTGCCGAACCGCCAGGCCGGGGCGTCGTAGCCCTGTCCGGGGCAGTGGTAGGGGTTTGCCGGATGGTTGGCGAAGGCGTGGACGACGGTGCCGACAATGCTGTCGCGGCCCGCCTCTTCATCCCCCGCGACACCACGGGCCCGGAACCCGGCCAGAAGACCGGCCCAGACCACCCGGGGGCTGCGAGAGAGCGCGGCGCGCCGGGTCTCGAATGCGGCGAGGCCTTCCGCGTCCAGGAAGCCCGGCTCGATCAGGACGGCGCGGGAGACCGCTTCGGGGCGGTGGCCAAGATAGGCTGTGGCCAACATGGCGCCCCAGGAATGCCCGATCAGGACCACCGGGCCGCCGCCATGCGCCGCGATCAGCGCATCGAGGTCGTGGAGGTGGCCGGCGATGCCCAGCCGGTCCTCCGTCACCCGCTCCGACAGGCCCGCGCCGCGCTGGTCGTAGAAGAGAACGCGGTGGGTGCCGCCGAGCCCCGCGAGCGCCAGCAGCGAGCGGTGATCGCCCCCGGGCCCGCCATGCAGGACGAGAGCGAGCGGCGCGCCCGCCGCTCCGGCGATGTGGCCATGCAGCAGGACACCGTCTCCGTGGAGCCGTGGCAGGGTCGCATCGGTCGTCACCGTTTCCGGGATCCGTGGCGGCACCCGCGTGATCCACATCAGCGATGCGAAGGCCAGGACGCAGAGAACGAGAAGAGCGGCGATCAGCGCGAGCATGGGGCGCAGCATAGGGGTTGTCCTTGCGTGATGTCTCCGGACATTCTGCCGGTGCCGGTTCGGCAACGGCATGACCGGGCGCATCATGATCTTGACCCCGGAGGACAGCCGCATGTCCGATCGCACCATGGCCGCCGGTTTCGCGCGCGCGTTCCTCGATTATGCGGTTGCGGACGGGGCGCCGCGCGACGGCCTCTTGGCGGCCTCCGGCCTGACGGATGACGATCTGGTCGATCAGGACGCGCGCATCCCGGTCGCCGCCTATCAGGCGCTCATCGCCACCGGGATCGAGACGACGGGCGACACCTCGCTGCTTCTTCGTCATGTGCTGGAGACCCGGCTGGAGACAATGTCGATCGTCGGCCAGATCGTCCATGCCTCGACCTCCTTCCCGCACAGCCTGGGTCAGGTGAACCGCTACGCGCGGCTGATGGCCGATGTGCCGATCCCCGGCGGCCGGGACCGGTTCGAACTGGTGCGGGAGGGCGCGGCGGTCTGGCTGGTGGACAACCGCCCCTGCGATGGCGGCTGGATCGCGACGGAGGCGAGCTTTGCCCGGTTCATCTCGGAATTCCGCCGCTCTGCCCCGGAACACCCGTTCGAGCAGGCGCTGGAAGTCACCTACGCGCCGCCGCCCCACGCGAACCGTTACCCCGAACTGTTCCGCGTTCCGGTGACGTTCCGGGCGGCACGCAACGCGCTGCGGATCAATCCTGTCTGGCTGGACGAGGCCTTCGACGGCGGCAAGGACTACGTCTTCGGCGTCTTCACCCGCCATGCCGACGGCCTGTTGGAAGACCTTGCGACGAAGGACACGGTACGCTCCGCCGTCGAGGCGCGGATGCTCGCCGATCTGCATGAAGGCACGCTGTCGATGGACAACACCGCCCGGGATCTCGGCATGAGCCGACAGACGCTGTACCGCCGCCTGAGGGATGAGGGCGTCACTTTCGCAGAGGTCCACGATGACCTGCGCCGCCGAATGGCGATGGATTACCTCAGCGCGCGCAAGGTCTCGGTTGGCGAGACGGCCTACCTTCTGGGCTTTTCCGAGGCTTCGGCCTTCGTTCGGGCCTTCCGGCGCTGGACCGGCGTGAGCCCGACCGCCTGGCTCGCCGATTGATGCGCGGGGTCAATCCTCTGATCGCCAAGGTCATGCCGCGCCCGCGCGCAACCGGGTAGATCCTCCCTCGACGCGTTTGACAGTCGAAGGAGCCACCACGTGAAACCGATGCCGATTGCCCCGCTTTACCTGGCCACCCTCCTGGGCGCCTGCGCCGACATCGGCGCGGATGTAGACCCGATCCTCGACGGCCCGCCGAACGCGCAATTCCACAGCAACCTCGCCGCCTGCCGCAGCCTGGCGCGGAGCCAGCCGCAGCTGAACCACGAGACAATGGCCGCGGCCGCTATCGGCGCCGGGATCGGCGGTGTGCTGGGCGAGGTCGACGACGAAGGTGACGCGCCGGGCGGGGCCGTGGCCGGTGCGTTGGCGGGCGCCGCGGCCGGCGTATCCGATACGAGCGACACACGCGAAGCCATCGTGCTGAACTGTCTGCGCGGCCGCGGCCACGCGGTCGTGAACTGAGGGAGGGCGCAATGCATTCCATCCATACCCGCATGACCGGGCTGCACCACCTGCTGACCGGGGGACCGCGCCAGCCGTCAGTCATGGCGGGCCACCTGTCCGCCACGGCCCTTCCGGGGCGATGCCGGCCTGCCGCAGGGAAAGGCGCGCGCGTCGCGGCGATCCCGTCCGGCGCGGCTCTTTCGCCGGTTGTTGTGAGGGCTGGCCGATGACCCAGGCCCTCGCGTTCGCCTATGCCGGGCTTGCCATGTTGCCGGTGCTCATGCATCTGGCCAACGCCGCCGGCGCCCCGCTTGGCCGGCTGACGGTCGGCGGCCGTTTTCCCGGCCGTCTGCCGCCCGTCTGGCGGGCACTGGCGCTGGTTCAGGCCGCGCTGCTCGGCATCATGGCCGGTGCGGTGCTCGCCCGGGCCGGGCTTGGCGCCGCACCGCTGGCACCCCTGTTCTGGCCGGCTGTCGTGCTGACGCTTCTGTCCCTCGCCGCCAATGCCGCAAGCCCCTCGCGCCCGGAGCGGCTGCTCTGGACGCCAATTCTGTCCCTCATGGCCGTCGCCGCGCTTGGCGTCGGTCTTTCCTGATCACCGGGGTCGATCATGAACGTTCTCGTTGCCGGCGCGACCGGCTATCTCGGGCGCTTTCTCTGCGCCGAATACGCGCGGCGCGGGCACCATGTCACCGCGCTGGTCCGCAACACCGCCCGGGCCGAGGGCCTGGCCGATCTCTCGGTCGAGGCCGAGGCCACGCGACCCGAAACGCTGGCGGGTGTCATGGACGGCGTGGACCTCGTCGTCTCGTCGCTTGGGATCACCCGGCAGGCCGACGGGCCGGGTTACCGGGACGTCGATTTCCGGGCTAATCTGAACCTGCTGCGCGAGGCCGAGGCGGCCGGCGTGAAGCGCTTTGCCTACGTCCATGTCCTGAATGCCGAGGCCATGGCGGGCGTGCCGCTGGTCGATGCAAGGGCCGCCTTCGTGGACACGCTTCAGGCCGCCGACATGCCGGCGACGGTGATCGCGCCCACCGGTTACTTTTCCGACATGGGCAAGATCCTGGACATGGCCCGGCGCGGTCGCGTGTGGCTCTTCGGGGACGGCTCGCAGCGCCTCAATCCCATTCATGGCGAAGACCTTGCGGGGGCCATCGCCGACGCCACAGAGGCCGGACGCGGCTGGGTCGAGATCGGCGGCCCCGACGTCATGACCCAGGACGAGATCGCGGATGCCGCCTTCGCCGCGCTCGGGACCAGGCCGCGCATCACCCATCTGCCGGACGCTTTGCGTCGGGCCGCGCTTGCCGTCCTGCCGGTCCTGCCACGGCGCGTGAGCGGCCCCGCGCGCTTCTTCCTGACCGCCGCCGGGATGGACATGGTCGCGCCCCGTTTCGGGACGCGGCGCCTTGCCGACCACTTCGCAGCCCTCGCCGCCGAAGCGGCACGCCAACCGAAAGGAGCCCGCTCATGACCCTTCCCAAAGCCGGCGGCCTTGCCGCCCTGACGTGCGCGGCAACCTACCTCTTCGGCTTCGCCCTGCTCGTCACCGTGCTTGCCCCGCTAGGCCTTGGTACGAACGAGATCGACGCCACTGCGGTTGCGGCCTTCATCGCGGAGCGTCCGGGCATCATGATCGCCTGGAACACGCTGATCTACATCGTGAACGCATTGGCGCTTGCGGTCCTGGTCGTCGCGCTGCGCCAACAGATCGCGGTCTCGCGGCCCGACGCCGCCGCCCTGACCGGAGCGATCGGTCTGATCTGGGCCACCCTCGTCCTTGGCGCCGGGATGATCGCAAATGTCGCCGTCGAGCGGACCCACGCGCTTGCTGCCGACCCCGAGGCCGCGGCCTCGCTCTGGCGGACCCTGCACGCGGTCGAACTGGGCCTTGGCGGCGGCAACGAGATCGCCGGCGGCGCATGGATCCTGGCGGTCAGTCTCGCCGGGCTCGCGAGCTGCCTGTTCGGCCGCGTCACGGCCGGGATCGGCGCACTCAGCGGCGCCGCCGGGCTGGCGACCATCCTGCCGCCGCTGGGAGAGATCGCCGGCGCCGTCTTCGGCCTTGGCGCCATCGTCTGGTTCATCGCCGTCGGTGTCGCGCTTCTGCGCGGCAGCAGGGTGCACGTCAGATAGGAAACCTCCGCCTGACATCGCGTCGCAATCCGATCACGGCCGGTCTGACGACCACGCCCCCGGCGCACCCGGCGCGGCCATCGCCCTCGCAGCCGGAGACCGGACCGTCGTGGCCGCGATCGGCACCAGCGCCCGCTCGATCGCATCGGCATTCCACAGGCCGCTTTCATTCGCGATGGTCGAGACGGTCGCGCGGAAACCATGCGAGGTCATCTCGTCGGCACCGAACCCCATGCGGCGCAGCGCGGTGTTGAGGGTGTTCTCGCTCATCGGTCGCCGGGTCGAGACCAAGGACGGAAGGACGAAGGCCCCTGACCCGGTCAGGGCCGACAGATCCCGCAGGAGCGTCACCGCCTGCCCGGGCAATGGCACCCGGCGCGGGCGGCGCATCTCCATCCGCTCTGCGGGACGCGCGCTTGGGGGCATCCTGTTTCGAGCAAGGCCTCGATGCCCCCAACTCCGCCCCCACCCTGGGCGCATCTCCTCGGGTCTTGTCGGATCAACCCGGACAACGAGGCCATCGCAAAACCCCTGGATCACAGGGTTTTGCGGATGTCACCGGACGTTTTCGGAGAGAGAAGTGGTGCCGGTGAAGGGACTCGAACCCCCGACCCCATCATTA
>CAYUXM010000107.1:0-10113 GCA_964448765.1 uncultured Rhodobacterales bacterium | reverse complement strand
GCGGGATCGGCATCTATCACACCGGCGTCGAACGCGGCTGGTGGCCGGGGCCGGAAACCTGTTCCGCCGGCTCGATCGACGGGCTGTCGGCCGAGGAACTTCTCAACCAGATCATGACCGCGCCGCTCGTCCGCTGCGACGAGGTCGCCTGGGAACTGCTCGGCCTGTCGATGGCGTCGTGGAACGCGGCCGCGTCCTTCGCGCTGGCCGCGGCCTGGGCCTTCGCCGCGCTCAGGCCGGCCGCGGCCTAGGTCAGCCGCCACTCCCCCACGACGTTGCGCCATTCGCCCGGCGCGATCAGCTTGCGATGGGTGAACCGCACGGAATGAAGCGGGCCCTCGATCTGGTCCTGCCAGAACTCGATGAACCGGAACAGCCGCGGGTAATCGGGCGCGAGGTCATACTCCTGCCAGATGAAGCTGTTCAACACGCTGCGGTAGTCCGGCATCCGGTAGTAAAGCTCCGCCGTGGTGAGCCCGTAGCCCTTCAGCATCAGCTCGGTCTCGCCGGCGCCTTCGGACGGTTCCATCCCCACCTCCTTCTGAACGCATCCGCAATTGATGCGCATGCACGATTAATTTGCAACGAAAACAGTGTGTTGGCACTTTGCCGCGGCGGCTGCCAGACGCGCTGTCCCGGCACGC
Organism: uncultured Rhodobacterales bacterium; assembly: GCA_964448765.1. Lineage (GTDB taxonomy): Bacteria > Pseudomonadota > Alphaproteobacteria > Rhodobacterales > Rhodobacteraceae > JANSXY01. The sequence goes on along the minus strand of CAYUXM010000107.1, from coordinate 9,469 downwards.
GTTGCACAGCATCTGGTGGGGGTGTAGAGTGCGAACCAACAATATCTAGTCGTCAACAGGCGCAGGGCAGAACACGTGAGCGACACGCCGGAAGACATTGAAAACAAAGGCCGGGAACCGGAACGCCCGGGCTACCTCGGCCCCATCGTCTCGATCTCGGACGAGATGCGGACCGCCTATCTCGACTACGCGATGAGCGTGATCGTGTCGCGCGCGATTCCCGATCTGCGCGACGGGCTGAAGCCGGTGCACCGGCGAATCCTCTACGCGATGCACGAGACCGGCAACACGCATGACAAGCCCTATCGCAAGTCGGCCCGGCCGGTAGGCGACGTGATGGGGAAATACCACCCGCATGGCGACGCGGCGATCTACGACGCGCTGGTGCGAATGGCGCAGGATTTCTCGATGTCGCTGCCGCTTCTGGACGGACAGGGCAACTTCGGCTCGATGGACGGCGACAACGCGGCGGCAATGCGCTACACCGAGGTCCGGATGGCGAAATCCGCCTCCGCGCTTCTGACCGATATCGACAAGGACACGGTCGATTTCCAGGACAATTACGACGGCAAGGATCGCGAACCCACGGTCCTGCCGGCGCGGTTTCCGAACATGCTGGTCAATGGCGCCGGCGGCATCGCCGTGGGCATGGCCACCAATATCCCGCCGCACAACCTCGGCGAGGTCATCGACGCCACGCTGGCGCTGATCGAAAACCCGGACCTGTCGACCGAGGCGCTGATGGAGATCGTGCCGGCGCCGGATTTCCCCACCGGCGGGATCATCATGGGCCGGTCGGGCGCGCGGAAGGCCTATCTGGAGGGCCGCGGCAGCGTCATCATCCGGTCCCGCACCCGGGTCGAGGAAATCCGCAAGGACCGCTACGCGATCGTCATCGACGAGATCCCCTACCAGGTGAACAAGGCCACGATGATCGAGCGCATCGCCGAGTCCGCGCGCGACAAGAGGATCGAGGGCATCGCTCATGTGCAGGACGAATCCGACCGGGTCGGCGTGCGCGTGGTGATCGAACTCAAGCGCGACGCGACGCCCGAGGTGGTGCTGAACCAGCTGTATCGCTTCACCCCGATGCAGACCTCGTTCGGCTGCAACATGCTGGCCCTGAACGGCGGCCGGCCCGAACAGCTGACCTTGCGCGATTTCCTCACGCATTTCATCACTTTCCGGGAGGAGGTTGTTGCAAGACGCACGGCCTATGATCTGCGCAAGGCCCGCGAACGCAGCCATATCCTCTGCGGTCTCGCGGTGGCGGTGTCGAATGTCGACGAGGTGGTGGCGACGATCCGGTCCTCCGCCGACCCGGCCGAGGCGCGCGAGCGGCTGATGACCCGGCGCTGGCCGGCGCACGAGATCGCGGAATACATCCGGCTGATCGACGATCCGGCCCACAAGATGAACGACGACGGCACCTACAACCTGTCGGAAACCCAGGCCCGCGCGATCCTCGACCTGCGGCTGCAGCGGCTGACCGCGATGGGGGTGCGGGAAGTCACCGACGAGTTGCAGGACCTGGCCGCGAAGATCCGCGACTACCTCGCGATCCTCGGCTCGCGCGAGCGCATTCTCGCGATCATCTCGGGCGAGTTGCGCGAGGTGCGCGAGGCCTTCGCCGTGCCGCGCCGCACCGAGATTGCCGACTGGGCCGGCGACCTCGAGGACGAGGATCTGATCGAGCGCGAGGACATGGTCGTCACGATCACCCAGGGCGGCTATATCAAGCGCACGGCGCTGGCCGATTTCCGCGCCCAGGCGCGCGGCGGCAAGGGCCTGTCCTCCATGGCGACGAAGGAGGATGACGTCGTCACCACGCTCTTTGTCGCCAATACCCATGCCCAGCTTCTGTTCTTCACCACCGACGGGATGGTCTACAAGCTCAAGTGCTGGCGCCTGCCGCTGGCCAGCCGGGCGGGACGCGGCAAGGCGATCGTCAACATCCTGCCGATCGCGCAGGGCGTTTCGGTCGCCGCGCTGATGCCGGTGGACGCGCCGGAGGAGGATTGGGGCAACCTTCAGATCTTCTTCGCCACCTCGGACGGCGACGTGCGGCGCAACGCGCTGTCGGATTTCACCAACGTCATGCGGAACGGCAAGATCGCGATGAAACTGCCTGAAGACACGCGACTTGTCGGCGCGCGGATCTGCGACGAGGGCGACGACGTGATGCTTGTCACGAAGCTCGGCCGGGCGATCCGCTTCCCCACGACCGAGGTGCGGGTGTTCAAGGGCCGCGACTCGACCGGGGTGCGCGGCATCCGCCTCGCCGCGGGCGACGAGGTCGTCTCGATGGCGGTGATCCGGCATTTCGAGGCCGACCCGGCCGAGCGCGCCGCCTATCTCAAGATGCGCCGCGCGGTGGCCGGGGCGCTGGACGACGGCGCCGAGGCCGACGAGGACGAGGACGCGGTGGAGGCCGGGCAGCTGTCGCCCGACCGCTATGCCGAGATGTCCGCGGCCGAGGAACTGATCCTGACGATCACCGCCCGCGGGTCCGGCAAGATCTCCTCCAGCCACGATTACCCGATCCGTGGCCGCGGCGGCCAGGGCGTGATGGCGATCGACAAGGCGATGCGGGGCGGGCCGCTGGTGGCGACCTTCCCGGTCGAGACCGGCGACCAGATCATGCTGGTCACCTCCGCCGGCCAGTCGATCCGCTGCCCGGTGGACGGCATTTCCTTCCGCTCCCGCTCCGCCGGGGGCGTCAAGGTCTTCGACACCGCGCGCGGCGAAGAGGTCGTCTCCGTCGCGCGGGTGGCCGACCAGGGCGGCGACCCGGTGGAGGATGCGCCGGACGCCGGTTAACCAAGGCCTAACTTAACGCTTCGTGAACGGCCCGCGCCATGGCAAGACAGGCCTGCCGGGGGTGGGGCCCCGGCACCTTGCGCCAGAAGGTGCCTCCCCGAACCCAGGTATGAGCATAGTAACCAAGCGTAGTACCTAGCATTGGCCGGTTCGCCGGCACCGAACATTCTTGCCATCCTTTCAAGTGTGGTTCCGAGTGTCGGGTCGGGGAGGCACCAGCGCCTTCCGCCACGATTAAGCCCGCGGTAACCGTGGCGTGCTTTGCTCCGGCCGATCCCGGAGTGGCGCGCGATGAACCTGTATCACTGCATGATCGAACTGAGGCCCGAGGCGCGGGCGCTGTCGTTTGCGCAGGCCGCGGGCCTGTGGCTGGACCACCTGAAGGCCGAGGGGATGATCAGCGGCTGGCGGCTGATGCGGCGCAAGCTGGGGCTGGCCGGCGGCAGCCATACCGATTTCCTGCTGGAGATCGAGATCCCGGGCCTGTCCACGCTCGACGAGGCCTTCGCCGCGCTCGCCGATGCCGATCACGAGGCGACGAAGCGCTACGACCAGATGCACGGCATGATCGCGCGCGCCGAGGTCGGGCTTTACCGCCCCTATCCCGATCCCGCGCAGCGCGAACATATCGCGCTGATCTGAGCCGGCTTGAACCCGCCCGCCCGGGCGGCTACATCGCCGGGCATGGAACCCTTGCACATCGTCGGCGGCGGCATGGCCGGATCGGAAGCCGCCTGGCAGGCGGCCGAGGCCGGCGTGCCGGTCGTGCTGCATGAAATGCGCCCCAAGGTCGGCACCTTCGCCCATCGCACCGGCGATCTGGCCGAGATGGTCTGTTCGAATTCCTTCCGCTCCGACGATGACGAGCGCAACGCCGTGGGCCTTCTGCACTGGGAGATGCGGCAGGCCGGCGGCCTTCTGATGGCGATGGCCGATGCCCATGCCCTGCCCGCCGGCGGCGCGCTGGCGGTGGATCGCGATGCCTTCTCGGCGGCGGTCACCGAACGGCTGCGCGCCCATCCGCTGATTACCGTTTCAGAGGAAGAGGTGACCGCCCTGCCCGCATCCGGGCGCTGGATCTTCGCCACCGGCCCGCTGACCTCGCCGGCGCTGGCGCAGGCGATCCGGGCCGAGACCGGGGCCGAGGCGCTGGCCTTCTTCGACGCGATCGCGCCGATCGTGCATGCCGACACGATCGACATGGACGTGGCCTGGCGGCAATCACGCTACGACAAGGGCGAGACGGAAGACGAGCGCACCGCCTACATCAACTGCCCGATGACGAAGGCCGAGTACGAGGCCTTCATCGACGCGCTGCTGGCCGCCGACAAGACCGAGTTCCGCGAGGGCGAAACGGCCGGCTACTTCGACGGCTGCCTGCCGATCGAGGTGATGGCCGAACGCGGCCGCGAAACCCTGCGCCACGGGCCGATGAAGCCGGTCGGCCTGACCAACGCGCACAAGCCGCAGGACAAGCCATGGGCCGTGGTGCAACTGCGCCGCGACAACCGGCTGGGCACACTCTACAACATCGTCGGCTTCCAGACGAAGATGAAATACGGCGCGCAAACGGATGTTTTCCGTATGATTCCGGGGCTGCAAAACGCGGCCTTCGCGCGGCTGGGCGGGATTCACCGCAACACCTTCCTGAACGCGCCCACGCTGCTGGACGGGGCGATGCGGCTGAGGTCACGGCCGCATGTGCGCTTCGCGGGCCAGGTGACCGGGGTGGAGGGTTACGTCGAAAGCGCCGCGATGGGGCTGCTGGCGGGCCGGATGGCCGCGGCCGAGGCGCTGGGGCGCGATCTCCCGACGCCGCCGCCGACCACGGCGATGGGCGCGCTGGTGACCCATATCACCGGCGGCGCGGAGGCCAAGACCTTCCAGCCGATGAACGTGAACTTCGGCCTGTTTCCCCCGATCGAGGCCAAGGGCGGCCGCCGCGGCCGCAAGGACCGCTACAAGGCCTATACCGACCGCGCCAAGGCCGACTGGCTGGGCTGGCTGGCGGCGACAGGGCTGGACGCGGCGCCGGCCGCGGCGCTAGTCTGAGGCGCATGACCGGTTCCTTCCTCGACAAGGCCTACACGGCCCGCAGCGCTACGGGCACCCGCCAGCTTTACGACGACTGGGCCGCGAGTTACGAGGCGGAACTGACGCAGAACGGCTATGTCACGCCGGCCCGTTGCGCCGCCGCGCTCGCCGCCCACATGACCGACCGCGCCGCGCCGGTGCTGGATTTCGGCTGCGGCACCGGCCTGTCGGGCGCCGCGCTCGCCGCCGAGGGGTTCGCGGTGATCGACGGGCTGGACCTGTCGGGCGACATGCTGGCGCGGGCGCGGGAAAAGCGCGTCTATCGCAGCCTCATCCAGGTGGAACCGGACGCGCCGCTGGCGCATCGCGCGGGCGATTACGCCGCCGTCGCGGCGGTGGGCGTGATCGGTGTGGGCGCCGCGCCGCTGGCCACGATCGACGCGCTGATGGACCGGCTGGCCCCCGGCGGGCTGTTCGTCCTGTCCTTCAACGACCGGGCACTGGCGAATCCGGCGCACGAGGCGCGGCTGATGGCCTGGGCGGACACGCCGCGGGCGGAACTGCTGTTGCGCGAACACGGGGCCCACATCCCCGGCATCGGGATCGGCGCCAATGTCTACGTGCTGAAACGGCTGTGAGCTATACCACCCGCTTCGCGCCCTCGCCCACCGGCCCGCTGCACCTTGGCCATGCCTATTCCGCCCTGACGGCGTGGGACCGCGCGCGGGCGGCCGGCGGGCGGTTCCTGCTCCGGATCGAGGATATCGACCGGCCGCGCTGCAAGCCGGACTGGGAGGCGCGGATCTTCGACGATCTCGGCTGGCTTGGCCTGTCCTGGCCGATCCCCGTGATGCGCCAGTCCGACCGGCTGCCGGCCTATCGCGCGGCGGTCGACCGGCTCGCGGCGATGGGCCTTGTCTATCCCTGCCGCTGCCGGCGGGCCGACATCCGCGCCGCGCTCTCGGCCCCGCAGGAAGGCGCGGAGCTGGCCCTCGGCCCCGACGGGCCGGTCTATCCCGGCACCTGCCGGGGCCGAAGCATGGCCGGGGCCGGGCCGGACGACTCGCTCCGGCTGGACATGAGTTCCGCCCTGCAACATATTGGTAGCGATAGCATATCCTTCATCGAAACCGCACCGGATCCGGCCGGCCCCGCGATCATGACCATGGCGGAGATGCTGGCCGGTGTCGGCGACGTGGTGCTGGCCCGCCGCGACATCGGCACTTCCTACCATGTCGCCGTGGTGGTCGACGACGCGGCGCAGGGGATCACCGAAGTGGTGCGCGGCGCCGACCTGTTCGGCGCGACCTTCGTGCATGTCCTTTTGCAACGCCTGCTCGGCCTGCCGGTGCCCGATTACCATCATCACCGGTTGATCCGCGATGCCGACGGCAAGCGGCTGGCCAAGCGCGACGATGCCCGCGCGATCGCGCGCTACCGGGCCGAGGGCGCGACGCCCGCGGAGATCCGCGCGATGGTCGGACTTCAGCCCTCGGGCTGAAGAATCTCCACCTGATCGCCGTCGCGGATCGCGGTGTAGAAACAACTGCGGCGCCCGGTGTGGCAGGCCGGCCCGGTCTGTTCGACCAGCACCAAGAGGCAATCGCGGTCACAATCGACGCGCATCTCCACCAGCCGCTGCACATGACCCGAGCTTTCGCCCTTGATCCAGAACGCGCGGCGCGAGCGCGACCAGTAGGTCACCCGGCCCGTCGCCAGCGTCCGCGCCACCGCTTCGGCGTTCATCCAGGCCATCATCAGCACCTCGCCCGAACCGGCATCCTGCGCGATGGCGGGGATCAGGCCATTCGCGTCGTAGCTGAGGGTTGCGGGGTCGAAGCGCATGGCCCATCCTTTCCTTCGGCACCGGCAGCGCCTATCTCTAGGCCGCGACGGCGGCAAGGGAAACCCCGCGGGAGACGGCCATGAGCGACAGTGACCTGATCAAGCTCTACTCGCAGAAGATCCTCGCGCTGGCGGCGTCGATGCCGCATGCCGCGCGGCTGGCCGATCCCGACGGCACCGCCCGCAAACGCTCGCCGCTGTGCGGATCGACCGTCACGGTCGACGTGAAGATGGCCGACGGCCGGATCACCGGTTACGGGCAGGATGTGAAGGCCTGCGCGCTGGGCCAGGCCGCGGCCTCGGTCGTCGCCGGCGCCGCGCTGGGGCGCAGCCGGGCCGAGATCGAGACCGCGCGCGACCAGCTGCGCGCGATGCTGAAGGAGGGCGGGCCGCCGCCCGAGGCGCCATTCGACGGGCTCGAGGTGCTGCTGCCGGCGCGGGACTATCGCAACCGCCACGCCTCGATCATGCTGGCGCTGGAGGCCGCGGCCGAGGCGATGGCGCAGGCCGAGAACGCCGCCTGCGCTTAACCGGCTGGCAAGCAAGCCCGGCGCATCCTGCCCGCGCGCGAATTCAGGGGCCCGGTTTGCATGCTAGACGCCGATTCTTCCGACCGTGATCTCGATATCCTGCGGGACAAGACCCTGCAGCAACTGACCGCCGCGGCCGAGGTGCTGAGCCGCGAGATGGTCGAGGTCACCGCCTTTCTCAACCAGATCGCCACCACCGCCGAGGAACAGGATCGGCTCGTGGGGCAGATGCTGTCGAGCGCCGAAAGCGTCTCGGGCGCCAATGCCTCCGTCCTCGATGCCGCCGAACAGCTCAACGCCAAGGTCGCGTCGAACCGCGACAGCGTCATCGGCGTCGTCGAACGGGTGCGCAGTTCCGGCGAAGAGGTCCGCTCGGTCGCGACCTGGGTGCGCGATCTTGACCAGCGGATGACCGAGATCGCCGATGCGCTCAAGAAGATGAAGGCGAACAACGCCAACATCGCCGGCATCGCCAGCCAGGTGAACATCCTCGCGATCAACGCCAAGATCGAGGCCGCGCGGGCCGGCGATTCCGGCCGGGGCTTCGCCGTGGTGGCCGAGGCGATCAACGAGTTGTCGCGCAAGACCGCCCATGCCGCCGAACAGATCGGCACCAACATCTCGGGCCTGTCGCAGGGCATCCTCGCGATCCGCGACGAGGCCGCGACGGTGGCCACCCGCGCCGGCGGCGTGATCGAGGCGGCGAACGGCACCGACACCGCGCTGGCCGAGGTCGCCAGCCGGATCACCGACAACCTGCAGGCCAGCGAGAAGATCGGCCAGAGCGCCCGCGCCGTGGACGAGGCCGGGCGCGACTTCGGCCCCAGTTTCCGGAAGATCGCGACCGGCACGCGGGAAACCGCCTCGGGCGTCGCGGCCTCGCGCGACCGGGTCGACGCAATGGTCGAAGCGGCCGAGATGGTGGTGCGCGGCACCATGCTGATGGGGGTGAACACCCCCGACACCGCCTTCGTGCGCCGGGTCCGCGCGGATGCCGCGACCGTCGGCCGGATCTTCGAGGAGGCGGTCGAGCGCGGCGAGATTTCCGCCCAGGCGCTGTTCGAACATCGCTATCGCCCGGTGCCCGGCAGCGATCCGCAGCAGGTCATGGCGCCGTTCACCGAATTCACCGACCGGGTGCTGCCGCAGGTGCAGGAGGCGGCGCTGGAGTTCTCGCCCAAGGTGGTGTTCTGCGCGGCGGTGGACATCAACGGCTACCTGCCGACGCACAACAGGAAATTCTCGCAACCGCAGGGCGCGGACCCGGTGTGGAACGCCGCGAATTCCCGCAACCGGCGGGTCTTCGACGACCGCGTCGGGCTGAAGGCCGCGCGCTCGACCGAACCGTTCCTGTTGCAGGTCTACCGGCGCGACATGGGCGGCGGCAACTTCGTGATGATGAAGGATCTGTCGGCGCCGATCCTGGTGAACGGCCGGCACTGGGGCGGGCTGCGGCTGGCCTATACTTTCTGACCGGGCCGGTTCCCGAAAAAGAACCGCCGCCCGAACCGGGCGGCGGCAGGTGCGCGATCCGGCGCCGGGCGCTGCCACCGCCCTTCCGGGCGGCAGGGGTTGGCAGGCGTTCGGCCGGGAACCGGGGGCAGGCTGGCCCGCCGGGCGCCGGGATCGCGGGGCAGGAATTCAGATCAGCGCGGGCAGGTGCAGGCCCACGACCAGCATGACCATCAGCGCCATGGCGCCAAGCGCATCGGCGGCGAGCGTGGTGGCAGAACGGGTGAGTACGGCTTTGACTTCGGTAAGCATCGGGCGATCCCTGTAGCGGTGTTTGTCTTTTGTTCTCACACCGCGTCCGCGTTGTAAAGAACTTTGTAGGAACATCCGCGAACGAAGCCGGTTCACCCCACCGTGATCAGCCGGATCGCGCGATCCTGTTCCATCAGCCACAACAGCCCCCGCGCAGCCCGCCCGCGCGGGCCGCCCAGCCCCGGATCCTCGGCCAGCAGCCGCCGCGCATCGCTCTGCGCCACCGCCATCAGCGCCGCCTGGCGTTCCATGTCGCCAACCCGGAACCGCGGCAGGCCAGACTGCGCGGTACCGATCACGTCGCCCGCGCCGCGAATCTCCAGGTCTTCCTCGGCGATGCGGAAGCCGTCTTCCGTCTCGCGCAGGATCGACAGGCGGCGTTCGGCGGTATCGCCCAGCGGCGGCTGGTAGAGCATCAGGCAGGTCGAACTGGCCGCGCCGCGCCCGACCCGGCCGCGCAGCTGGTGCAACTGCGC
>CAYUXM010000106.1:0-10174 GCA_964448765.1 uncultured Rhodobacterales bacterium | reverse complement strand
CCGCCGTGTCGTAGGGGTTGAGCGTGGTGCCATGCACCGGGTTGAAGGAATGCGAGCCAAGCCCGAATTCCGGCGTGTTGGTCTTGCCGATGAAGATCGCCCCGGCGGCGCGCAGCCGCGCGGCCAGCAGATCGTCCGCCACGGGCACATGATCGGCAAACAGCGGCGAGCCCCAGGTGGTGCGCAGCCCGCGCGTCGCCACAAGATCCTTCGGCGCCATCGGGATGCCGTGCAGCCAGCCGCGGCGGGGGTCGTGATCGGCGCGCACCGCCTCGTCCATCAGCACGTCGCGCGGGCGCAGCGACACGATGGCGTTGATCCGCGGGTTCACCGCCTCGATCCAGTCGAGCGTGGCGGCCATGAGTTCGGCGGCCGAGACCTCGCGCGTGGCGAGACGGGCGGACAGCTCGGTGGCGGAAAGATCGGTCAGCATGGCCGGCTCCCTGGCATGCGGGCATGCTAGGATGGCGGGGCGCGGCCGTCCATCCGGCTCGACCGGCGGCGGCGGGGCGCTATCGTCGATGGAGAACGGGACCGCAGGGGGCGAGGATGCTGAGACTGGCTTGGGCGCTGGCGATGATGGCGGCATGGCCCGCCGCGGCGCAGGACCGCGAGGTCGATCTGGAACTGGTGCTGATGGCCGACAGTTCCGGCTCGATCACGATGGACGAGATCCGGTTCCAGCGCGCGGGCTACGCCGCCGCGCTGCGCGACCCGCAGGTGGTGGCCGCGATCGCGCAAACCGCCTATGGCTCGGTCGCGCTGACCTATGTGGAATGGGGCCAGTTCGACAGCCAGGACGTGGTGGTGCCGTGGACGGTAATCGACGGGCCGGAGAGCGCCGAGGCCTTCGCCGCGGCGCTGATGGAGGCGCCGCGGCGGGCGCGCGGGCGCAATGCGATCGGCGCGGCGCTGATGTTCGGACGCGCGCTGATCGAGGAAAACGACATCGCCGGCTGGCGCCGGATCATCGACTTCTCGGCCGACTCCACCGGCAATTTCAACGGCCCCTCGATCGCGGAGGGGCGGGCGGCGGCGCTGGCGGCGGGGATCACGATCAACGGCCTTGCCGTGGCCTGCCGCGATTGCGTCACCTCCTGGGATGGCGAGACCGGCGGCGGCTGGGGCGGCAACGCGGGGCTGGCCGACCAGTTCCGCGAGCGGATCATCGGCGGCCCCGGCGCCTTCGTGGTCACCGCCGAGACCCGCGCGACCTTCGCCGAGGCCGTGAAGCGCAAGCTGATCCTGGAAATCTCGGGCCGGCACGCGGGGCCGCGGATCGCGGCCGAGTGACCGGGTCGGCGGCCGGCCGCCCTTGCGGGCGCTTGGGCGCGCCACTAAGACAAGGGTAACGAAACGCCGGCTAGAAAGCGGCAGGTTCACGAAGGGCAGGCGACGATGAAAGACCCCATCGATATCTACATGAACACGCTCGTGCCGATGGTGGTCGAGCAGACCAGCCGCGGCGAACGCGCCTATGACATCTACTCGCGGCTTCTGAAGGAGCGGATCATCTTCCTGTCCGGCCCGGTGCATGACGGGATGTCGACGCTGATCTGCGCGCAGCTTCTGTTCCTCGAGGCGGAGAACCCGTCGAAGGAAATCGCGATGTATATCAACAGCCCCGGCGGCGTGGTGACCTCGGGCCTGTCGATCTACGACACGATGCAGTACATCCGGCCCAAGGTCTCGACCCTGGTGATCGGGCAGGCGGCCTCGATGGGCTCGCTGCTGCTGACGGCCGGCGAGAAGGACATGCGCTTCGCGCTGCCCAACAGCCGGGTGATGGTGCACCAGCCCTCCGGCGGCTACCAGGGCCAGGCGACGGACATCATGATCCATGCCCGCGAGACCCAGAAGCTCAAGGACCGGCTGAACGAGATTTACGTGCGTCACACGGGCCAGAAGCTCGAGGCCGTCGAGGCGGCGCTGGAGCGCGACAATTTCATGTCGGCCGAGGAAGCGCGCGACTGGGGCCTGATCGACGAGATCCTCGAAAGCCGCGGCAAGGGCGAAGACGAGGCCTGATGGCACCGTCCCGGCCGGTTAACCGGCCGGGAAATTTGACATTGTGGTGACCGGTTGCCTGCCCTAGACTCCGGCGCCGAGGCACACCGACCAATAGGCCCGGGCACGACCGGGCGAGCCGAGGTACAGGATGGCGAACAATTCCGGCAGCGACAGCAAGAACACGCTCTACTGCTCGTTCTGCGGCAAGAGCCAGCACGAGGTGCGCAAGCTGATCGCGGGTCCGACGGTGTTCATCTGCGACGAATGCGTCGAGTTGTGCATGGACATCATTCGCGAGGAGACGAAAAGCGCCGGCCTGAAATCGGGCGACGGCGTGCCGACGCCGAGCGACATCTGCAAGGTTCTGGACGATTACGTGATCGGCCAGGAACATGCCAAGCGGGTGCTGTCCGTCGCGGTGCACAATCACTACAAGCGGCTCAACCACGGCGCCAAGTCGGCCGATATCGAACTGGCGAAATCAAACATCCTTCTGATCGGCCCCACGGGCTGCGGCAAGACGCTGCTGGCGCAGACGCTGGCGCGCATTCTCGACGTGCCGTTCACCATGGCCGATGCCACCACGCTGACCGAGGCCGGCTATGTCGGCGAGGACGTGGAAAACATCATCCTCAAGCTGTTGCAGGCCAGCGAATACAATGTCGAACGCGCGCAGCGCGGCATCGTCTATATCGACGAGGTCGACAAGATCACCCGCAAGTCCGACAACCCCTCGATCACCCGCGACGTCTCGGGCGAGGGGGTGCAGCAGGCGCTTCTGAAGATCATGGAGGGCACCGTGGCGTCGGTGCCGCCGCAGGGCGGGCGCAAGCATCCGCAGCAGGAATTCCTGCAGGTCGACACCACCAACATCCTGTTCATCTGCGGCGGCGCCTTCGCCGGGCTGGACCGGATCATCGCGCAGCGCAACAAGGGCACCGCGATGGGCTTCGGCGCCGAGGTCAAGGATCCGGACGCGCGCGGGGTGGGCGAGTTGTTCCGCGAACTGGAGCCCGAAGACCTGCTGAAGTTCGGCCTGATCCCGGAATTCGTCGGCCGCCTGCCGGTGATCGCCACGCTCGAGGATCTCGACGAGACGGCGCTTGTCACCATCCTGACCGAGCCGAAGAACGCGCTGGTCAAGCAATACCAGCGGCTGTTCGACATCGAGGGCGTGAAGCTGACCTTCACCGAGGATGCGCTGCTGGCGATCGCGCGCCGCGCGATCAAGCGCAAGACCGGCGCCCGCGGCCTGCGGTCGATCATGGAGGACATCCTGCTCGACACGATGTTCGAACTGCCGGGGCTGAGCAGTGTCGAGGAAGTGGTGGTCAACGAGGAGGCGGTGGAACAGGCCGATGCCAAGCCGCTGCTCATCCATTCCGAGGCCAAGAAGACGCCGGCCAGCGCCGGCTGACGGCGGCGCCCCGGCCACTGGACCTTGCCGCGGCGATGGTCCATATCAAGGGCGCCGTCGGCTTCGGAGGATTCCATGTCGTTCATCCTGCGCCTGATCACCTGGTGGAACAGCCAGACGCTGGGCACCCAGCTTTTCACCTGGCGCAACGGCGTCAGGGTGGGCGAGGACGAGGCCGGCAACGCCTTCTACCAGACCCGCGACGGCAAGCGCCGCTGGGTGATCTACAACGGCGAGGCCGAGGCGAGCCGGGTCAGCCCGGACTGGCACGGCTGGCTGCATTTCACCTGGAACGACCCGCCGACCCGGGCCGGGCTGACGCACAAGCCCTGGGAGAAGCCACATCAGGAAAACCTCACCGGCACGGCGGCGGCCTATGCCCCGCCGGGCTCGATCCGCCGTGCCGCGCCGGCCGACCGGCGCGACTACGAGGCATGGCAGCCGGAATAACGCGATGTCTGAAAGCTCAGCCGAGGTGTTGACGGGTGCCGCCGTGCTGGCCGCGGCGGTGGGGTTCGTGTTCTATGCCGGGCAGTCCGCCGGACTGTCGGGGCCCGGCGGGTCTTACGACCTGACCGCCAGCTTCCGCTCGGTCGAGGGGGTGACGGTCGGCACCGACGTGCGACTCGCCGGGGTCAAGATCGGCACGGTGACTGATCTTGACCTCAATACCCAGACCTTCTTTGCCGATGCCGTCATCGCCATCGACGACGCGGTGGTGCTGCCCGAGGACAGTGCGATCCTCGTGTCCTCCGAAGGGCTCCTGGGCGGGGCCTTCATCGAGGTCATTCCCGGCGGCAGCCTCGACAACCTCGCGCCGGGCGACGAGATCGAGGATACGCAAAGCGCCGTCAGCGTCGTGAACCTGCTGATGAAATTCGTCGCCGGTGACAGCGAGTCCGGCACGGGCGGGCAATGAGGCGCGCGCTGTGCGCGCTGGCGCTGCTGGTCGCCGCGCCGGCCGCGGCGCAGGAGGCAGGCAGCGCCCCGGCGGCGCTGCTGCGCGCGCTCGACAAGGTGTCTGGCGAGACGGTGGACCTGACGGTCGATGTTGGCGCGACGGAGCGGTTCGGACGGATCGAGGTGACACTGGGCGACTGCCGGTTTCCGGCCGATGATCCCACCTCGGACGCCTTCGCGCGGCTCACGGTGCGCGACGTCACGCAGGGCCGGATCGCCTTCGACGGCTGGATGGTCGCCTCCAGCCCGGCGCTCTCGGCGCTCGACCATTCGCGCTACGACGTCTGGGTCATCCGCTGCATCAGCATCTGAGGCGCGGGCGCGTTGCCCGGCGCATGGAAATCGGCCGGTCGTGCCGTGGCCCGGCCAAGCCGGTCGAGATAGACCGCGCGCGGGATTTCCCGTGCCCCGAGGCTGGCCAGATGCGGGGTCAGGAACTGCGTGTCGAACAGCCCGAAGCCGCCCTGCCGGAGCCGGTCGACGAGATAGGCCAGCGCGATCTTCGAGGCGTCGCGGCGCTGCGAGAACATGCTTTCGCCGAAGAACGCCGCGCCGATCGTCAGGCCGAACACGCCGCCGACCAGCCGGCCCTCGTGCCAGACCTCGAGGCTGTGCGCGCGGCCGCGGTCGTGCAGGCCGCGATAGAGGTCGAACAGCGTGGCGTTGATCCATGTCTCCGACCGGTCGGCGCAGGCCAGCACGACCTTCTGGAAGGCGGCGTCGATCCGGATCGTGTAGTCGCCGCGCAGGATCGCGCGTTTCAGGCTGCGCGAGATGTGGAACCCGTCGAGGTCGAACACCCCGCGCATCCGCGGATTGACCCAGTGCAGCACCGGGTCGTACTGGCTGCGCGCCATCGGGAAGATGCCGCGCGCATAGGCCGAGAGCATGTCTTCGGCGGTCAGCCGAGGTTCGCGGAGAGCCACTTTTCCAGCCAGTGGATCGAGTAGTCGCCCGCCTGGATGTCGGGCTCTTCCAAAAGCGCGTGAAACAGCGGCACCGTCGTGTCGACCCCGTCGACGATCAACTCGCCCAGCGCGCGCTTCAGCCGCGCCAGCGCCTCGGGCCGGTCATGGCCGTGCACGATCAGCTTGCCGATCAGGCTGTCGTAATAGGGCGGGATCCGGTAGCCGTCATACAGCGCCGAATCCATTCGCACACCCAGCCCGCCGGGCGCGTGATACTGGGTGATCGTGCCGGGGCAGGGCGCGAAGCCCGGCAGTTTCTCGGCGTTGATCCGGACCTCGATGGCATGGCCGCGGATCGCCAGATCCTCCTGCACGAACTCCATCGGCAGGCCGGCGGCCACCCGGATCTGTTCGCGCACCAGGTCGACGCCGAAGATCGCCTCGGTCACCGGGTGTTCGACCTGAAGCCGGGTGTTCATCTCGATGAAGTAGAACGCGCCGTCCTCGTAGAGGAACTCGATCGTGCCGGCGCCGGTGTAGTTGATCGCCGCCACCGCGTCGGCGCAGGTCTTGCCGATCCGCGCGCGGGTCTCGGCGTCGATCGCCGGGCCCGGCGCCTCTTCGAACACCTTCTGGTGCCGGCGTTGCAGCGAACAGTCGCGTTCGCCCAGGTGCACGGCGCGGCCCCTGCCGTCGCCGAAGACCTGGATCTCGATATGCCGGGGCCGCTGGAGGTATTTCTCGATATAGACCTCGTCGTTGCCGAAGGCGGCCTTGGCCTCGGACCGGGCGGTCCGGAAGGCGATTTCCAGCCCCGCCGCGTCGGCGGCGACCTTCATGCCGCGCCCGCCGCCGCCGGCGGTGGCCTTGATGATCACCGGGTAGCCGATCTCGGCCGCGACGGTCCTGGCGGTTTCCAGATCGGCCACGCCGCCGTCCGATCCCGGCACGCAGGGCACGCCGAGGCGCTGCATCGTGTCCTTGGCGGTGATCTTGTCGCCCATGATGCGGATATGCTCGGCCGTCGGGCCGATGAAGGTGATCTCGTGATCCTCCAGCACCTGCACGAAATTCGCGTTCTCCGACAGAAAGCCGTAGCCCGGATGGATCGCCTGCGCCCCGGTGATCTCGCAGGCCGAGACGATCGCGGGGATCGACAGGTAGCTGTCGGTCGAGGAATTCGGCCCGATGCAGACGCTTTCGTCGGCCATCCGCACGTGCATCGCGTCGGCGTCGGCGGTCGAATGCACCGCGACGGAGCGGATGCCCATCTCGCGGCAGGCGCGGATCACGCGCAGCGCGATCTCGCCGCGGTTGGCGATCAGGATCTTCTCGAACATCGCGGCCTCTCCGCCGTCACTCGATGATCATCAGCGGCGCGCCGTATTCCACCGGGCTGCCGTCTTCCACGAGAATCCGCTTCACCGTTCCGGCCTTCGGCGCGGGGATGTGGTTCATCGTCTTCATCGCCTCGACGATCAGCACGGTCTGGCCCTCGTTCACCGTCGCGCCGACCTTCACGAAGGGGTCCGCGCCGGGTTCGGCGGCAAGATAGGCGGTGCCGACCATCGGCGAGGTGACCGCGCCGGGATGGCTGGCCGGATCGTCGGCCGGGGCTGCGGGTTCCGGCGCGGCGGCGGCCGTCGCCGCCGGCGCCGGCGCCGGCGCGACGGGCGCGGGCGGGGCCGAGGCGACGACGTGCCCCTGGCGCGAGACGCGCACCTCGAGGCTGTCGTCCTCGCCGTATTCGCGCTTCACCGACAGTTCGGTAAGATCGTTCTTCTGCAAAAGCTCCGCCAGCGCCTGGATGAAGGCAACATCGCTGTCGTGCGGGTGTCTGGTCATGCCGTCCTCGATCGGGTTCTTTCACGCCGCCCGTCGTTCATGCGCGGGCCTGTCGGCCCCGCGCTTATACGCGAGCCACCGGTCAAGGAAAAGCCGCGAGTTTCCGGCCCGGCGGGGCGGGCCGGGCGGATCGGCCCGAAAATTTACCGTTTGATAAAAAACCGGGCCTGTGGCAGCCTTTTCCCGTGACGCCACAGCCAAGGGCCGCAAGAGCCTCAGCCAGGGAGACCAGAGCTTGACCAACAGCCCGCTGACGCCCGGTGTCGTGCCGGGGCGCCTGCCCGCCGACACGCTCGCCGCCAATTTCGCCGACAAGGCGCCGGCCTACGACCCGCACGAGGCGATGGTCGCCGCCGACCGCTGCTATTTCTGCCACGATGCGCCCTGCATCACGGCCTGTCCGACGGCGATCGACATCCCGCTGTTCATCCGGCAGATCGCCACCGGTACGCCCGAGGCCGCGGGCCGCACGATCTTCGAACAGAATATCCTCGGCGGCATGTGCGCCCGCGTCTGCCCGACCGAGAACCTGTGCGAGGGCGCCTGTGTGCGCGAGGCGGCTGAGGGCAAACCGGTGGAGATCGGCCGGCTGCAGCGCTTCGCCACCGACAGCCTGATGGCGCAGGGGGGGCATCCCTTCGCCCGTGCGCCCGGGACCGGCAAGCGCGTGGCGGTGGTTGGCGCCGGGCCGGCCGGCCTGGCCGCTGCGCACCGGCTGGCGATGCAGGGCCATGCCGTCACCCTTTACGAGGCGCGCGGCAAGGCCGGCGGGCTGAACGAATTCGGGATCGCCGCCTACAAGACGCCGGGCGATTTCGCGCAGGACGAGGTCGACTGGCTGCTGTCGATCGGCGGCATCACCGTCGAGACCGGCAAGGCCCTTGGCGCGGGCCTGACGCTGGAGGGGTTGCGCGCCGATCACGACGCGGTGCTGCTGGCCGTGGGCCTTGCCGGGGTCAACGCGCTGGGCGCCGAGGGCGAGGCGATCGACGGGGTCCGCGACGCCGTCGATTTCATCGCCGAGCTGCGGCAGGCCGGCGACAGGGCCGCCTTGCCGATCGGCCGTGACGTGGTGGTGATCGGCGGCGGCATGACCGCGATCGACGCCGGTGTGCAATCGAAGCTGCTGGGTGCCGAGAACGTCACCATCGTCTACCGCCGCGGGCCGTCGGCGATGGGCGCCTCGCGCCGCGAACAGGATCTGGCGACCTCGAAGGGCGTGCGGATCGTGCACAATGCCGCGCCGGTCCGGGTGATCGGCAACGGCGCGGTGCGCGAGATCGAATTCGCCTATACCCGTGAAACCCCCGAAGGACTGGCGCGGCTGGACGAAAGCTTCCGGCTGAAGGCCGACCAGGTTTTCAAGGCCATCGGCCAGGTGCTGGACGGCGCGCCCGAGGCGCTGGCCCGCGACGGCCGCAAGATCGCGGTGACGGGTGCGGGCCGCACCTCGCTGCCCGGCGTCTGGGCGGCGGGGGACTGCGCCGCGGGCGGCGACGACCTGACGGTGACCGCCGTCGCCGAGGGCCGCGACGCGGCCGAGGATATCCACGCCACGCTGATGGCCGGCTGAGGAGAACGACCATGGCAAATCTCGCGACAAGCTTTCTGGGCATCCGCTCGCCGAACCCGTTCTGGCTGGCCTCGGCGCCGCCCACGGACAAGGAATACAACGTCCGTCGCGCCTTCGAGGCGGGCTGGGGCGGCGTGGTCTGGAAGACGCTGGGCGAGGAAGGCCCGCCGATCGTCAACGTCAACGGCCCGCGCTACGGCGCGATCTGGGGCGCCGACCGGCGGCTTCTGGGGCTCAACAACATCGAGCTGATCACCGACCGCCCGCTGGAGGTCAACCTGCGCGAGATCAAGGCGGTCAAGCGCGACTATCCCGACCGGGCCGTGGTGGTTTCGATCATGGTGCCCTGCAACGAGGAGGCCTGGAAGACCATCCTGCCGCTGGTCGAGGACACCGGGGCCGACGGGGTGGAGCTGAACTTCGGCTGCCCGCACGGGATGAGCGAACGCGGCATGGGCGCGGCGGTGGGCCAGGTGCCGGACTATATCGAGATGGTGGCGCGCTGGTGCAAGGCGCACACGCGCATGCCCGTGATCGTCAAGCTGACGCCGAACATCACAGATATCCGGTACCCGGCCCGCGCGGCGAAGAAGGGCGGCGCGGACGCGGTCAGCCTGATCAACACGATTTCCTCGATCACCTCGGTGAACCTCGACAGCTTCAGCCCCGAACCCTCGATCGACGGCAAGGGCACGCATGGCGGCTATTGCGGCCCGGCGGTGAAGCCGATCGCGCTGAACATGGTGGCCGAGATCGCGCGCGACCCGGAAACCGCCGGCCTGCCGATCTCCGGCATCGGCGGGGTGACGACCTGGCGCGACGCGGCCGAGTTCCTCGCGCTGGGCGCGGGCAACGTGCAGGTCTGCACCGCGGCGATGACTTACGGTTTCAGGATCGTGCAGGAGATGATTTCGGGCCTGTCGACCTATCTGGACGAAAAGGGCTTCGCCTCGGTCGACGAACTGGTCGGTCGCGCGGTGCCGAACGTGACCGACTGGCAGTACCTGAACCTCAATTACGTTACCAAGGCCGAGATCGACCAGGACCTGTGCATCAAGTGCGGCCGCTGTTACGCCGCCTGCGAGGACACCAGCCACCAGGCCATCGCGATGTCGCCCGACCGGGTGTTCACCGTGAAGGACGAGGACTGCGTGGCCTGCAACCTCTGCGTCGATGTCTGCCCGGTGGAGGCCTGCATCACCATGCGGCAACTGCCGAAGGGCGCGGTCGATCCCCGCACCGGCGCGACGGTGGGCGACTATGCCAACTGGACGACGCATCCCAACAACCCGATGGCGCGCGCGGCGGAATAGGGGCGCAAAATCCTTCGTCCGAAGGATTTTGCGATGACCGCGGGCGGGACGAAGGAAGGTGGCCAAAATCGTTCGCCGAACGATTTTGAGCCTCGGGGCGGCAATATCTTTCGGCCGAAAGATATTGCCGGGGCTGCCAAAATTCTTC
>CAYUXM010000105.1:0-10206 GCA_964448765.1 uncultured Rhodobacterales bacterium | reverse complement strand
TCACGCCGATGATGATCGACAGCATGAAGCCGCCGAACAGGTCCGAGGCCACGGGCTCCAGCGTGCCAGGAAGGATCGCGGCCAGCGCGCCGCCGATCGGGGCGGCGAACAGGAACCACCACAGCACCGGCGCGACAAGCGCCGCGACGGCGGCGAGGATGCCGTTCACCGGTTCCAGCAGCCGGTAGACGACGAACGCCACCGGGAACGCCGCCAGCACCACCAGCGGCGGCCAGATCGACCCGCCCCACAGCAGCCAGAACCCGATCGCCGGGTAGACCGCGCTGAACCAGAACAGCCGGCGCGGCACGCCGGGGAACAGCACCGGCGCCAGCGCCACCAGCATCAGCAGCAGCGTCAGGTTCGGCCGCCAGTAGAATTCGGACGGGTAGAAGCCGTAAAGCAGCTGTTCCCAGCGGTCGGTGATGACCGCGAAACAGGCCCCCGTCGCGCCGTCAAGGATCTCGCGGCATTCGGCGAGGCTGCCGGCCTGCCAGACGGAGTTCAGGAACCAGCCCGACATGTGCGACACGATCCACCAGACGACGGCGATCGAGGCCAGCGTCAGGATCGTGTTGAGCGGGCCGGAAAACAGGTTCTCCCGCACCCAGACGAGGGCGCCGATCGCGTTCGACGGCGGCTCCTGTTCGGGCAGCATCTCGGTGCGGACATAGGAATATTCCTGCGCCATCTCACCGCTCCTTCAGCTTGACGCTGCGGTTGTAGACATTCATCGCCGCCGAGATCGTGAGGCTGATCAACAGGTAGATCAGCATCATCAGCAGCATGCCTTCCAACTCGCGCCCGGTCTGGTTGATGGTGATCCCGCCCAGTGTGGAGCGCAGATCCATGTAGCCGACGGCCAGCGCCAGCGACGTGTTCTTGGTGATGTTGAGGTACTGGGAGATCAGCGGCGGGATGATCACCCGCAGCGCCTGCGGCAGGATCACCAGGCTCATCGTGCGGCCCGGCCGCAGGCCCAGCGCGAAGGCGGCCTCGGTCTGCCCGCGCGAGATCGCGAGGATGCCGGCGCGGACGTTCTCGGCGATGAAGGCGCCGGTATAGATCGTCAGCGCCGCCCAAAGCGCGATCAGCGAGTTCCGCAGATGCGTGCCGCCGCCGAAATTGAAGCCCTTGAGTTCCGGGTAGCCCAGGTGAAAGCCCAGCGCGACCAGCAGCGCGATGACCGGGCCGAACAGCGCGAGGATCGACTGCCACCAGGTCGTCGGGCGGATGCCCGTCGCCTCCTGGATCCGGGTGGCGCGGTTCACGATCGCGCGGTTGACGTAGAAGCCCAGCACCAGCGCCGCGATGATCGCGAGCAGATCGACGCTGACCAGGAAGATGCCCAGGTCGATATCGCCCAGGCTGCGATAGAACAGCGGCTCGGGTATGTAGACGCCGCGGTTGGTCACCGCCACGGTGTCGAACATCAGCATCGAGGCGGCGGGGTCGTCGCCCCGGAACGCCGAGGGCGCCGGCATGCTTTCGGTCATCACCGCGAAGAACACGACGATCCAGAGCAGCAGCGGGATGTTGCGGAACGCCTCGACATAGACCGTCATCAGACGCGCGACGATCCAGTTCTTCGACAGCCGCGCGACCCCGGCCAGCACCCCCACGATCGTCGCGGTGACGCACGAGATGAAGGCCAGCAAGAGCGTGTTGAGCAGGCCCACGAGCATCGCGCGGCCATGCGAGCTGTCGTTGGTATACTCCACGAGCCGCTGGTTGATGTCGTAGCCCGCGCGGCTCCACAGGAAGCTGAAATTGAAGTCCTTGCCCAGCGTGCGGAGGTTCTGGATCGTGTTGTCCACCAGCCAGGCGGCCAGCGCCATGAACAGAAACAGGGCGACGATCTGGATGGTGATGGAGCGATACCGGGTATCATACACCAGCATGCTCAGCCGAAAGGAACCCTTCGGCGGGTCTGCGGCGTTGGCCATTATGCGTTTCCCCTAGCCCCGGTCCGCTGCCGGCCTTCAGGCCGTGTCGCGGGGTCACGCCCCTCGCGGATCGGGCATCCCTGTCGGTAGAATGAAAAGGGCGCGCGGGATGCGCGCGCCCTTCCCTGTCAGCCGTTCAGCGGAACGGCGGCGAGTAGATCAGGCCGCCCTGGGTCCACTGCGCGTTCAGGCCGCGCGCCAGACCGATCGGGGTGGCTTCGCCGATGTTGGCGGCGAAGATCTCGCCATAGTTGCCACCGGCCATGATCGCGCGCTTGGCCCATTCCGAATCAAGGCCGAGCATCGCGCCAAGGTCGCCCTCGGTGCCGAGCATGCGGTTGATCTCGGGGTTGTTGGTGCCCTTCGCGAGTTCCTCGATATTGGCCGAGGTCACGCCGTATTCCTCCGCCGCGATCAGCGCGTTCAGCGTCCAGCGGACGATGTCGCCCCACTGGTCGTCGCCGTGGCGCACGAGCGG
Source organism: uncultured Rhodobacterales bacterium (assembly GCA_964448765.1). GTDB lineage: Bacteria > Pseudomonadota > Alphaproteobacteria > Rhodobacterales > Rhodobacteraceae > JANSXY01. Next base: position 7,782 of record CAYUXM010000105.1, on the reverse strand, counting down.
GCCGAGCGGCTCCTTCGAGACGATCTCGGGCAGGATGGCGTGGTTTTCCGGATCCGCGAAGGTTGCCCGGGTCGCGGCCAGGCCCGACGCGTCGGTGGTGTAGACGTCGCAGGCCCCGGCAAGATACTGCTGCTGGGCCTCGGCATTGGTTTCGATCGGAACCGGCTCGTAGCTCATGCCGTTGACCTTGAAGAAGTCAGCCAGGTTGAGCTCGGTCGTGGTGCCGGTCTGGATGCAGACGGTCGCGCCATCGAGTTCCTTGGCCGAGGTGACGCCCAGATCCTTGCGGATCATGAAGCCCTGGCCGTCGTAGTAGTTCACGCCAAGGAAGGTGAACTTCAGGTCGACATCGCGCGAGAACGTCCAGGTGGTGTTCCGGGCCAGCATGTCGACCTCGCCCGAGGCCAGCGCGGTGAAGCGGGTCTGGCCGGTGGTCGGCACGAACTTGACGGCCATCGGGTCGCCCAGCGCGGCCGCGGCGACGGCACGGCACACGGCGACGTCGAAGCCCGACCAGACGCCGTTGGCGTCGGGCGCGGCAAAGCCCACCAGACCGGTGGACACGCCGCAGTTCAGTTCGCCGCGCGCCTTCACATCATCGAGCGTTGCGGCGCCGGCCACACCAGCGGCCAGGCCCGCAGCGGTCAGCGTGCCGAGAAATACGGATTTATTCATGTTTACCTCTTCCTGAGTCTTCGGCCCTCGTGGCCGTCATTCTTGTTAGAAGGCCCACCCGGGCCGGATACGTGATCGAGAGGGCGAGGGAGCCCCAACGGCCAGAGTGTGGGACGATTCAGAACGGGCCGTCAAGGGCAAGCGGGCTGCGACAGACAGCTCCGTCCGCAGCATCGCAGCATGCCGCGAAATCGCCCGTTCAGGCGCCGTCGCGTCCTGCACCCGCCTGCGCAAGCATCAGGAAACGATGCGCCCGAAGGAAATCGGCGCGTTTCGCGGCCGCGACAGCGGCGGCCTCCTCGTCGTCGCCCCATTGCTCGATCTGCCAGACCTCGTCGATTCGGCTGATCGGCCAGGCCGCGACGGGATCGAGCGCACCGCGCGCCACGGCAAGCCCCAGAACCAGCGAACCGGTCAGCGCGACGAGATCGTGCAGCGCGGTCAGTTCGAAGGCCGTGCACCCGTGCACCGCGTCGGCCAGCCGGGCGAGACTGTCTCGCGGCTGATCGACCGCGACGATGCCCTGGGTGACGACAAGCCGCGCGCCGATCCCGGTCTCGGCCCAGTCCAGCCAGGGATCCCAGGCCGCCGCCTGGCGCCGGACCAGCGCATCGGGCGCCTCGGCGCGGTAGCACAACAGGTCGCTTTCGCCATAGGCCGCGATCATCCCGGCGACCTCGTCGAACTGCGCGGCCACCGTGTCGATCGCGGAATTGGCGGCGCGGGTCAGCGGCATGGCGCGCGGGTCGATCGCCTCGCCCTGTGCCTGCCATTCGCCGGCGATCGCCTCGGCCAGCGCCCGCGTCGGCACCACCAGCGGCGCCTTGGCCGGGGTCCGCACCGGCCGGCCATCGAGCAAGACCGCATGCCCGCCCTCGGCGGCTTGCGCCGAGGCCGTCGTCCAGAACCGTTTCGCCACCCAGCCGCCGACGCCCGCCATGCCGCCCCCTCAGATCTTGTCCGGCGCGGCAGCAAGCGCCGCGACATCCGCCACGATCCGCCCCGCGCCGGCCGCCGCCAGCCGCGCCGGCAGGTCGGGCACACCGGAATGGGGCGGCATCGGCCGCGACAGTCCGACGATCGCCAGAACCACGGCCCGTGAAAGCGCGTGCCGCCCGACGGCGGCGACAGCCTCGGCCATGGCCGCGACGTTATCAGCCTGGCTGGCGGCAAGCGTGCCGTCGACATCGCCGATCGCAAACCGGGGCCGCACGGTCACGGCCGTTCCGCGAAGGGATCGTCGGGCGCGTCGGCCTCGCGCCAGCCGAAGGTCGCCCAGGTCTTCGCCATATGCGCGGGCAGCGGCGCGGTCAGCGTGATCCGCGCGCCCGTCACCGGGTGGTCGAAGGCGATGGACCGGGCATGCAGATGCAGCTTGCGGGAAATCTCGCCGCCCAGCTGCGCCCCCCAGCCATCGCCAAGGTTTTCCTGCCCGGACCCGCCATACTTGCCGTCGCCCACGATCGGGTGGCCGATCTCGGCCATGTGGGCGCGCAACTGGTGGGTACGGCCGGTGATCGGCACCAGCGCGACCCAGGCGGCGCGGCTGCCCAGCCGCTCGATCACCGCGTAATCGGTGGTGGCGCGCTTCGCGCCTTCGGTCTTGTCGACCTTCGCGGGATGGAGGCACAGCATCTTCTCGCCCGCGCCGCCCTTGCCATGCCCCGGCGCCTTCACCAGGCCGAAGCGGATGGTTCCCATCGCCGGTGCCGGCACACCGGCGGTGACGGCCCAGTAGATCTTGCGCGTGGCGCGGTCGCGAAACGCTTCCGACAGGCGGCGGGCGACCCGGTCGGTCCGCGCCAGAAGCAGGATGCCCGAGGTGTCCTTGTCGAGCCGGTGGACAAGCTTCGGGCGTTCCTTGTAGCCGAAGCGCAGGGCCTCGGAGAGGCCGTCGACATGGCGGTCGCCCTGGCCCGAGCCGCCCTGGCTGGGCAGGCCCGGCGGCTTGTTCAGCGCGATGATGTGCTGGTCCTGCCACAACACGGCGGCCTCGATCATCGCCGCGTCGCCGGGCGCGATCCCCGCCGCCGGTTCGCGCCGGGCGGCCGGGGCGGCCGCGGGCAGCGGCGGTACGCGCACCTGCATGCCGGCCTCCACCCGGGTGGAGGCCTTGACCCGGCCCCCGTCGACCCGAAGCTGACCGGTGCGGCACAGCTTTTCCACCGCGCCCTGGGTGAGCTGCGGGAAGCGCTGCTTCAGCCAGCGGTCGAGCCGCCGGTCGCCCTCGTCCTCGCCGACCGTGATGATCTCGACCCCGCTCATCCCGGTCCTCCGCGCAGCGCCGCGCCCGCCGCCGCACCCGCCGCGACCCCGGCCAGCGACAGGCCGACGGAGGCCGCGACATAGGCCCCGGCCAGCCCGGCCTGCCCGGCCTGCCAGAGTTTCAGCGCGTCGAGCGAGAAGGCCGAGAAGGTCGTGAACCCGCCCAGAACCCCGACAAGCAGGAAAGCCGCCGCCGGGGAGGCGCCGCGCGGCCCCAGCATCGCCACCGCGAGGACACCGATCAGGAACGAGCCCAGCACGTTCACCGCCAGCGTCCCGGCCGGAAAGCCGGGGCCGAACAGCCGCGCCGCCCCGACCACGGTCAGGTAGCGGGCCATCGCGCCAAGCGCACCGCCGAGGCCGACGAGAAGAAGGGTCTGGACCATGCGCCTCTGGTGGCGATCCGGGCCGGCAAAGTCAACGGGCCCGGGGGCCTGAACCGAGGCCCGAAAATTCTTCGGACGAAGAATTTCGGGGCGTCGCCGCCAAGGTCTTTCGTCCGAAAGACCTTGGCCGCCGGTGGCGGCGCGCCGGCAAGATCCTTCGGACGAAGGATCTTGCCCGGGCCACGCGCCGTCCGGCTGGAGGGGTGGGGCAAAATTCTTCGGACGAAGAATTTTGCCCGCGTTCAGCCGGGCCGGACGCGCGCGGCGGTCTTGTTGGCGAAGGCTTCCAGCCGCTCGCGCGAGGCGGGCTGGGTGTTGACGATGCCGGCGACGACGGATTCGGCATAGGCGGCATCCAGCGCCGACATGTTCTGCATGTGGCTGATCGCCGAGCAGATCGCGAAGTTCGACAGCGGCGGGTTCTGCGCCGCGGCGCGGGCGATCTCCATCGCGGCGTCCTGGCTGTCGTCGACAAGGTACTGGCACAGGCCCACGTCCACCGCCTCCCGCCCCTTGTAGACGCGGCCGGTCAGCATCATGTCGACCATCCGCGCCTTGCCCACGAGATCCGCCACCCGGATCGTCGCGCCGCCGCCGGTGAACAGCCCGCGCTGGCCCTCGGGCAGGGCGAAATAGGTCGTCGCATCGGCCACCCGGATATGGAAGGCCGAGGCCAGTTCCAGCCCGCCGCCCACGACCGCGCCCTTGAGCGCGCCGATCACCGGCACGCCGCCGTATTCGATCTTGTTGAACGCCTCGTGCCAGCGCAGGCACAGGTGCATGAACTCCTCGGGCCGACGATCCTCGTGGTGGTGTTCGACAAGGTCGAGCCCGGCGCAGAAATGGTCGCCCTCCGCCCGCATCACCACCGCCCGCACGCCCGAGCGCGGCAGCGCGGTGAAGAAGGCCAGCAGATCCTCGACTGTCTGCGCATCCAGCGCGTTGCGCTTGGCCGCGCGGGTCAGCGTCAGCACCCCGATACCGTCGCCCGCGTCGCGGAAGGCGAGGTTCTTCAGGTCGAGATTGTCGAGCGCGGTCATCTTCGTCCCTCCCGGTGTCGGCCGGGCGCAAGGTGGCCGGGGCCGCGGGCCAAGTCCAGCCCCGCCGCTGCGTCACTCCGCCCCGTCGCGCCGCCGTGCCTTCAGCGCGGCCCACCAGGCCATGCGCTTTTTCAGATCGCGTTCGAAGCCGCGTTCCTCGGGCGCATAAAGCCGCGCCGCCGGGGTGCCGGCAAGCTGCTCGGGCAGGAATTCCTGCCCGGAGAAGGCGTCGGGGTGGTCGTGGTCGTAAAGATAGCCGGCGTTGTAGCCCAGTTCCTTCATCAGTTTCGTCGGCGCGTTCAGGATCGACATCGGCGGGCGCAGATGCCCGGTCTTGCCCGCCAGCGCCAGCGCGGCGTCGAAGGCGCGGTGCTGGGCGTTGCTTTTCGGCGCGGTGGCGACATAGGCCACGGCCTGGCCCAGGAACAGCCTTCCCTCGGGCCAGCCCACCCGGTCGAAGGCCTGCCAGGCCGCGATCACCTGCACCATCGCCTGCGGATCGGCCAGCCCGACATCCTCGGAGGCCGCGCAGGCCAGCCGGCGGAACACCGTGTCGGCGACCTCGCCGGCCTCCATGATCCGCGCGGCGTAGTAAAGCGCGGCATCGACGTCGGAACCGCGCAGCGACTTGTGGAAGGCCGACAAGAGATCATAGTGCCCGTCGCCGGCCTTGTCGTGGCCGACCATCCGGCGTTGCAGGATCCGCGCCAGCGCGGCGGGGTCGAGCGGCGCGTCGCCGGCCGCGGCCAGCGCCTGTTCGGCCATGCCCAGCAGGTAGCGCCCGTCGCCGCCGGCGAGGTCCACCATCACCTGCCGCGCCTCGGCCGTCAGCGGCAAGGGCCGGCCCAGATGCGCCTCGGCCCGGTCCAGAAGCTGGCCCAGCGCGGCCGCGTCCAGCCGGTTCAGCACGAAGACGAAGCAGCGCGACAAGAGCGCGGCGTTCAACCCGAAACTCGGGTTCTCGGTGGTCGCGCCGACCAGAACGATCGTGCCGTCCTCGACGACCGGCAGGAAACTGTCCTGCTGGGCCTTGTTGAAGCGGTGGATCTCGTCGGCGAACAGCAGCGTGCGCTGGCCCTGCCCGCGCCGGAGCCGCGCCGCGTCGAAGACCTTGCGCAGATCGGCCACGCCCGACTGGATCGCCGAGATCGCGGCGAACCGCATCCCCGCGGTATCGGCCAGCAGCCGGGCGATGGTGGTCTTGCCGGTGCCGGGCGGCCCCCACAGGATCAGCGAAGAAAGCTGGCCGGAGGCGACCATCCGCCCGATCGGGCCCTCCGGCCCCAGCAGGTGATCCTGGCCCACGACCTCGGCCAGGCTTGCAGGGCGCAGCGCGTCGGCCAGCGGCCGCGGCGGCGCGGCGCCGGTGTCGATGTCGGTGGGGTCGCGCTGGTCGAACAGGTCGGTCATGGCGGCACTCTAGGCCGGGTGCGGGGCCGGCGGAAGGGTGGGCCGGAACGGCAAAGGCCCCGCCGGGGCGGGGCCTTCGGAACCGGCGCCTGCCGGGATCAGTCTTCGGCGGCCTCTTCGGCCTCCAGCCGCGCGCGGTCGGCCGCGCCCTTGGCCGTCGTATCGCGGTCGACCAGTTCGATGATCGCCATCGGCGCCATGTCGCCGTAGCGGAACCCGGCCTTCAGGACACGGGTATAGCCGCCCTGGCGTTCCTTGTAGCGCGGGCCCAGCGTCTCGAAGAGCTTGGCGACATCCTTGTCCTGCTTGAGCATCGCCGCGGCCTGGCGGCGGGCGTGCAGGTCGCCGCGCTTGGCGAGCGTGATCAGCTTTTCCACGATCGGGCGCAGTTCCTTGGCCTTGGGCAGCGTCGTCTTGATCTGCTCGTGCTCGATCAGCGAACCGGCCATGTTGGAAAACAGCGCCTTGCGGTGCTCGTGGGTGCGGTTGAGGCGGCGGTAGCCGCGGGCGTGACGCATGGGGAACTCCTATCGTCGTCGTTTTGCTTTGTCCGGCGACCCCTGCGTGAAGGCCGCTCTCCTTGGGGCTTGCTGCCCGGCATTCCCCGCCAGTCGCGGGCATTGGCCGGGGGCGCGCAGGGCGCCCCCGAATGCGTCAGAACTGGTCCTCGAAGCGCTTGGCGAGATCCTCGATGTTCTCCGGCGGCCAGTTTTCCACGTCCATCCCGAGATGCAGGCCCATGCCCGAGAGCACTTCCTTGATCTCGTTGAGCGACTTGCGGCCGAAGTTCGGGGTGCGCAGCATCTCCGCCTCGGTCTTCTGGATCAGGTCGCCGATATAGACGATGTTGTCGTTCTTCAGGCAGTTGGCCGAGCGCACGGAAAGCTCCAGCTCGTCGACCTTCTTGAGAAGCAGCGGGTTGAATTCCAGCCCGTCGTCCTCGTCGGCGCGGCCGGCCGATTCCGGCTCTTCGAAGTTCACGAAGATCGACAGCTGGTCCTGCAGGATGCGCGCGGCATAGGCCACCGCGTCATCGGGGGTGAGCGAGCCGTCGGTCTCGATCTTCATCGTCAGCTTGTCATAGTCCAGCACCTGCCCCTCGCGGGTGGGCTGAACCTCGTAGCTGACCTTCTTGACCGGCGAATAGATCGCGTCGATCGGGATCAGGCCGATCGGCGCGTCTTCCGGCCGGTTCTTGTCGGCGGCGACATAGCCCTTGCCGGTGTTGACGGTCAGTTCCATGAACAGGTCCGCCCCCTCGTCGAGATGGCAGATCACGTGGTCCTTGTTCAGAACCTCGATGCCGTTCGATTCCGAGATGTCGCCGGCGGTGACGACGCCGGGCCCCTTGGCCGAGATCGACAGCCGCTTCGGCCCCTCGACCTCCATCCGCAGCGCGACGCCCTTGAGGTTGAGCACGATGTCGGTGACATCCTCGCGCACCCCGGCGACCGAGGAAAACTCGTGCAGCACGTTGTCGATCTGCACGCTGGTGATCGCCCCGCCCTGCAGCGACGACAGCAGAACGCGCCGCAGCGCGTTGCCCAGCGTCAGGCCGAAGCCCCGTTCCAGAGGTTCGGCCACGACCGTCGCGCGGCGCGCGGGGTCGGTGCCGGGCTTGACGTCAAGCTGCATCGGCTTGATCAGCTCGGCCCAATTCTTGTGGATCATGCGGTCTGCCTCCATTCCTGTTCCCGGGTCATGACCGGCTCCGGGAACGCCCGAGGAAAAACGAATCGCGCGGGCCGCACCCAGCGGGCGGCCCGGCGGCAATAGCGGCGATCACACGCGGCGGCGCTTCGGCGGGCGGCAGCCGTTGTGCGCGATCGGCGTCACGTCGCGGATCGAGGTGATGGTGAACCCCACCGCGGCAAGCGCGCGCAGGGCGGATTCGCGGCCCGAACCGGGCCCCTGCACCTCGACCTCCAGCGTTCGGACGCCATGTTCCTGGGCCTTCTTGCCGGCATCCTCGGCGGCCATCTGGGCGGCATAGGGCGTCGACTTGC
>CAYUXM010000104.1:0-10503 GCA_964448765.1 uncultured Rhodobacterales bacterium | reverse complement strand
GGATTTGGTATACCAAAAGCCGTTGATTGTCGAGTTGGCTTTCGTTAGCGTCACCAATGGATGGTATACCATCTGGCGCAAGGAGGACGCGCCGAGACGGGACGCCCCGACAAACCAGGGAGGATAACCATGAAATTGAAATCCGTGCTGACGACCGCAGCACTGGCCACCGTCGTGGCGGTTCCGGCCATGTCGCAAGAGGTCACGCTGCGCATCCAGACCCACTATGCCAGCGAGCATCCGACGGGCCAGCGCCTCGCCGAATGGATCGACGACGTGCAGACCATGTCGGGCGGCGAGATCGCCATCGAGATGTTCTATTCGTCCGCCGTCGTGGCCACGACCGAAACTTTCGACGCCGCGATCAACGGCATCGTCGACTGCGACGCCACCGGCGGCGCCTACCAGACCGGCAAGAACCCCGCCTTCCAGTTCGTCGGCGACATCATGGGCGGCTACGAAACCCCGTGGCAGCAGTATTCGTGGCTCTATGACGGTGGCGGCTACGAGGCGGCGCAGGATCTTTACAACGCCCAGAACATGCAGCTGATCGGCTGGTCGATCTACGGCCAGGAATCGCTGTCCTCGTCCAAGCCGATCGCCGGCTTCGAAGACCTCAAGGGCTGGAAGTTCCGTTCGCCCCCGGGTCTCGAGACCGAGATCTTCGAGGAACTCGGCGCCTCGCCGATCGTGATGGACTTCACCGAGATCTTCACCGCGCTGGAAACCGGCATCATCGACGGCGCCGACGCCTCGGGCCTGGCCAACAACGTCGGCCTGGGCATCTACGACATCGTCAAGCATGCCACCTATCCGGGCTTCCACTCGATGCCGTCCGACCACCTGGCCTGCAACCTCGACGTCTGGAACGGCCTGTCGGAAAAGCATCGCCGGATCATCGACACCGCCTGGCAGAAGCTGAGCTTCCGCATCGCGCTGTTCAACGAGAAGGCCAACACCGAGGCCGCGGCGGCGCTGCAGGCGCAGGGCGTCACGCTCTACGACTGGTCGCCGGAAGACCGCGCCACGTTCCGCCAGGCCGCGCAGACCGCCTGGGAAGGCTGGGCCGACAAGAACGCGGAGACCCGCGCGCTGGTCGAAAGCCACAAGGCCTATCTGCGCCAGCTCGGCCTGATCGACTGATCCGCAGGATCGTCCGCTTGTCCGTGTGACGGCGCCCGGCGGGTCCCTGACAGGGGCTCGCCACTTTTTTCACCGACATACCGCTTGGGGGAGGCCGGGATGCAAGGGAACAGCCTGTGGCTTGGGTCGCTTCGGGGGCCCGTGAAGCTGGCGATGGTCGCCTCGTTGGGGGTCACGGGGCTCTTGTTCGCTTGGCTGGTGGTGAACCAGTTCATCAGCGAAGACGCCATCGGGATGCACGAGATGATCCGCCCGCAGGGCCGGCCGATCGTCTGGGCGATGCTGATCGCGGTTTCCTGCAGCCTGTTCTTCGCCTCGGTCTTCCTGTCCGACAGCAAGGGCGACATCGAGACGGCGCCAGACGGGTTCTTCGACATCGTCTCGCTCGTCTGCTCGCGGCTGGCGATGATCGCGGTGGGGCTGATCGTCCTCGTGATGTTCTACGAGGTGGTGTCGCGCTACGTGTTCTCGCGCCCGACGCTGTGGGCCAACGAACTGTCTTTGTGGATCGCGGCCTTCGTGTTCCTGCTGGCGGGCCAGTACGCCATGCAGCAGCGCAGCCACATCCGGATCTACGTCATCTACGACATGATGCCGCGCTGGATGCAGAAGACGGCCGACGTGATCTCGGTCACGCTGATCGTCGGCTTCTTCTTCGCGCTGGTCTGGGGCGGCTACAACGACGCCCTGCGCCGGATGCTGCGGATGGAGACCTTCGGCACCGCCTGGGATCCGCCGCTGCCCGGCACCGTCAAGCCGGCGATCCTGATCCTGATCCTGCTGGTGACAATCCAGGCGGTGTCGAACCTGATCGCCGACTGGAACAAGCGGCCCGAACACCACAAGGGCATCGAGGATATCGACGAGATCGAGATCGAGAACATCCGCCGCACGCTGGAGGACAAGTAAGCCATGGTCGATATCGGCACCCTGAGCCTGATCATCCTGCTGGCGATGTTCGCATTGCTTGCCATCGGGATGCCGCTTGGCTTCGCCTCCGCGTTTCTCGCCGTCGTCACGCTGGTCCTGAAGTTCGACGTCGACATCCTGTTCCGCACCTTCGGGCAGGGCCCCCTGTCGGTGCTGGGCCAGGCGGTCTACCGGCAGATGACGAACTATGTCCTGATCTCGGTGCCGCTGTTCATCTTCATGGCCGCGCTGCTGGAACGATGCGGCATCGCGCGGGACATGTACACGTCGCTCAACCAGTGGCTGTCGCGGACCCGCGGCGGGATCGCCATCGTCACCTCGATCATGGCGGTGATCATGGCCGCGATGTCGGGCATCATCGGCGGCGAAGTCGTGCTGCTGGGCCTGATCGCGCTGCCGCAGATGCTGCGGCTGGGCTACAACCAGAACCTCGCGATCGGCACGATCTGCGCCTCGGGCAGCCTCGGCACGATGATCCCGCCGTCGATCGTGCTGATCTTCTACGGGCTGGTGACGGAAACCTCGATCAAGGCGCTGTTCACCGCCTCGTTCCTGCCGGGCTTCATGCTCGCCACCTTCTTCATCATCTACATCATCATCCGCACCCGGCTGGATCCGTCGCAGGCGCCCTTGCCGCCCGAGGATCCGACCGCGCCGAAGGGCAACGAGAAAAGCCTCATGTTCCTCGGCTTCCTGTCGCGCTTCGGCATGTGGGCGACCGGGGTGCTGACGCTGCGCGCGGTGTTCTTCACCCTGACCGGCGCCAATACCGTGACCGAAGGGGTGGATCCGATTCCGCTCGGCATGGTGTCGGACCTGCCCTGGCTGATCGGGGCCTTCGCGCTCTTCGCCCTGATCGTCTTCGTCGTCGTGGGCCGCGAGCGCACCGCGAAGGGCTGGGAGATGGGCAAGGGCCTCGTCGCGCCGATCGTGGTGATCGGCGTGGTGCTCGGCTCGATCTACGGCGGCATCACCGGCATCACCGAGGCCGCCGGCATGGGCGTCGTCGCGGTCTTCGTCATCGGCCTGCTGCGCCGCGAGATGACCTTCGACATCGTCTGGGACAGCCTGATGCGCACGCTGAAGTCGACCGGCACGATCATCTGGGTGACGATCGGCGCCTCGGCGCTGGCCGCCGCCTACACGCTCGCCGGCGGGCCGACCTACGTGGCCAACATGATCGTCGGCTACGACCTGCCGACCATGGGCGTGATCCTGATGATGATGCTGATCTTCCTGATCATGGGCATGTTCATGGACTGGATCGGCATCGTGCTGCTGATCATGCCGGTGTTCCTGCCGATCGTCGTGCGGCTGCCGCCCGAGGAAATCGGCTGGCTCGGCACCATCGATCCGCGGTTCATCCCGATCTGGTTCGGCGTGGTGTTCTGCATGAACATGCAGGTCAGCTTCCTGTCGCCGCCGTTCGGGCCCGCGGCCTTCTACCTCAAGTCGGTGGCGCCACCGCATATCTCGCTGACCGACATCTTCCGCGGCTTCCTGCCCTTCATCTGCCTGCAGCTTCTGGCGCTGTCGGTGCTGCTGGCCTGGCCGCCGATCATCACGCTGTTCCTGTGAACGGCCGCGGCGCCGGGGCCTGACCGCCCCGGCGCCACCCGCCCCGTTGCGCCGCCCGGCCGGCCGCGTCCGGCCGCAACCCCCGGAGGTTTCGCAGATGACCCGGTTCCTGTCCCCAGACCAGATCGCCGAGTTCGACCGGAGCGGCGTGCTCGTCGTCGACGAGGTTCTGCCCCGCCCGGTTCTGGACGCGGTCAAGGCGGAATACGCCGCGTTGCTCGACGCGATGTATGACCGCTGGCATGCGGAAGGCCGCGTGCCACCGGCCGGTGGCATGGACTTCTACCAGAAACTGCTGGTCGCCTACGAGGCCGGTTGCGAGTGGTTCCAGCCGATGGACATCACCCTGCCCGGCAGCGAGATCGAGGCCGACACGCCTTTCCATATCGGCCCCGCGGTCTTCGACATGCTGACCTGTGACCGGCTTCTGGACATGGTCGAGGACCTGATCGGCCCCGAGATCACGTCGAACCCGATCCAGCATGTGCGCCTGAAACCGCCCGCCCGCACCCTGCGCGACAGCGAGACCACGGCGCATATCATGTCCACCGACTGGCACCAGGACCGCGCCGTGGCGCATGAAGAGGGCGATGCCACGCGGATGGTCACCGTCTGGCTGGCCATTTCGGATGCGACGCTGACCAACGGCTGCCTCGAGGTGATCCCGGGCAAGCCGCGGATGTATCCGCATTGCCCCAAGCGCCAGACCTCCATCGCCGACGGGTTCATCGACGAAAGCAAGGCCCGCCCGCTGCCGGTGGCGGCCGGCGGCGCGGTGATCTTTCATCCGCTCACGCCGCACGCGGCGCGCGACAACGTGTCGGACATGTTCCGCTGGAGCTTCGACATCCGCTACAACGTCACCGGCCAGCCCACCGGCCGCGCGCATTTCCCCGATTTCGTCGCCCGCTCTCGCGCCCGGCCGGACACCGAACTGCGCGACTGGCAGGCGTGGCGCGACATGTGGCTGGCCGCGCGCGCGCAACTGTCGGGCCAGGCGCATATCCCGCTCCACCGCTGGACCGGCGACAGCCCGGCCTGCGCCTGACCGATACCGGGCCCTTCGGCCCGCAAGACCCGAGCGAGAGCCAGATGAAGACCGTGCGCCTGTCCGATGCCGACAATGTCGTCACCGCCGTCGTGCCGTTGCAGGCCGGCGAGGCCGGCGCGACGCAGCCGATCCCGCGCGGGCACAAGATGGCCTCCGAGGCGATCGGCAAGGGCGGGCGCGTGGTGAAATACGCCCAGACCATCGGCTATGCCGCCGAACCGATCCCCGCCGGCGCGCATGTTCATACCCACAACCTCGAATTCCGCGCGGTCGAGGCCGATTACGCCTTCTCGACCAACTTGCGCCCGGCCCCGCCGGCCAGCCGGATCGACACGTTCCGCGGCTACCGCCGGCCCACCGGCCGGGTCGGCACCCGCAACTACATCGCGGTGCTGACCTCGGTCAACTGTTCGGCCACGGCGGCGCGGATGATCGCCGATCACTTCACCGTCGACCGCCTCGCCGCCTATCCCAATGTCGACGGGGTGACGGCCTTCGTGCACGGCACCGGCTGCGGGATGGCCGGGTCCGGCGACGGGTTCGAGGCGTTGCAGCGGGTGATGTGGGGCTATGCCCGCAACCCCAATGTCGGCGGCGTGCTGATGGCCGGGCTGGGCTGCGAGATGAACCAGATCGACTGGCTGGTGGAGGCCTATGGCCTGACCCCCGGCCCGCTGTTCCAGACCATGAACATCCAGGATGTCGGCGGGCTGCGCAAGACGGTGGAGCTGGGCATCGCGAAGATCGAGGCGATGCTGCCCCTGGTCAACGAGGCCCGGCGCGAGGACTGCCCGGCCTCGGAGCTGATGGTCGCGCTGCAATGCGGCGGATCGGATGCCTGGTCGGGGATCACCGCGAACCCCGCCGTCGGCCATGCCTGCGACCTGCTGGTGGCGCAGGGCGGCACCGGGGTGCTGGCCGAAACACCCGAGATCTACGGCGCCGAACACCTGCTGACCGCCCGCGCCGCGACCCGCGAGATCGGCGAGAAGCTGATCGACCTGATCCGCTGGTGGGAGGATTACACCGCCCGAAACCGTGGCTCCATGGACAACAACCCAAGCCCCGGCAACAAGAAGGGCGGGTTGACCACGATCCTTGAAAAGTCGCTGGGCGCGACGGCGAAGGGCGGCACCACGCCGCTGATGGGCGTTTACAGATACGCCGAACCGGTGACCGCGAAGGGCTTCGTCTTCATGGACAGCCCGGGCTACGATCCGGCCTCCGTCACCGGGCAGATCGCCTCGGGCTGCAACCTTGTCTGTTTCACCACCGGCCGCGGATCGGCCTTCGGCGCCAAGCCGAGCCCCTCGATGAAGGTCGCCACCAATTCCGAGCTTTACGCCAGGATGACCGAGGACATGGATATCGACGCCGGCCGCATCCTCACCGGCGCGGCCACGGTCGAAGAGGTCGGGCGCGAGATCTACGGGATGTGGCTGCGCATGGCCTCGGGCGAGATGTCGAAATCCGAGGCGCAGGGGCTGGGGGACTACGAATTCGTGCCCTGGCAGATCGGGGCGGTGATGTGACGGCGCCGCTGCCCCTGTGCGTGATCGGCGCGGGACTTGTCGGGCTGCGGCATGCCGAGGTCGCCGCGGCCTCGCCCCGGATCGACCTGACCGCGGTGGTGGAGCCCGACACGGCGCGAATCGCCGCGCTGCGCGACCGCGGCCTGCCGGCGGTCGCCGACCTGTCGGACGTGCCGCGCCACACCCGCGCCGCGGTGGTCGCCACGCCGACGCCGGCGCATCTGGAAACCGCGCGGGCGGCGCTGGCCCGCGGCTGGCCGCTGATCGTGGAAAAGCCGCTGGCCGATACGCTCGACAACGCCCGCGCTCTGATCGCCGAGGCCGAGGCGGCGGGGCTGCCGCTGTTCACCGGGCATCACCGGCGCTGCCATCCCTTCGTCGCCGCCGCCCGCGAGGCGCTGGGGCGGATCGGCGCGCCGGTGGCGGTGCAGGGGCTTTGGTCGCTCCGCAAGCATGACGCCTATTACGACGTGCCGTGGCGCACCCGGCCCGGCGCGGGCCCGCTGATGACCAATCTCAGCCACGAGATCGACCTGCTCGGCCACCTGTTCGGCCGCGTGGCCGAGGTTTCGGCGCTAAGCTCCAACGCCCGGCGCGGGCTGGCGATCGAGGATACCGCCGCGATCGCGCTGCGGTTCGACAATGGTGCGCTCGGCTCGATCCTGATGTCGGATGCCGGGGCCTCGCCCTGGTCGTTCGAGGCGGCGACGGGCGAGAACCCGACGATCGCCGCCTCGGGCGAGGATTACCTGCGCTTCACCGGCACCGAGGGCGCGCTGGCCTTCCCCTCGCTCACCGCCTGGGGCCGGTCCGGCCCCGGCGAGATCGAATGGGGCAGGCCGCTGGCGCGCAGCGACGGCCCGGCCTTCGCCCGTGTCGATCCGCTGCGCGAACAGATCGACCGCTTCGCCGCGGTGGTCGCCGGCGGCGAGGATGATACGCTGTGCACCGGGCCACAGGGCCGCGATGCGCTGGAGATGACGCTGGCCGCGGCGCTGTCGGCCGGCACCGGAACCCGGATCGCCCGCAACGCGGTTCCCGGCGATTACGACGGCACCTGAAAGGAGATATCCATGACGAAACCGCATATCGGATTCATCGGTCTCGGCCTGATGGGCCGGGCCATGGTGAACTGCCTTCAGGGCGCGGGCTATGGCCTGACGGTTCTGGGCCACCGCGACCGCAGCGGGATCGAGGCGGCGCTGGCCCGCGGCGCGACCGAGGCGGCGACGGCCCGCGACCTCGCCGCGGCCAGCGACATCGTGATGATCTGCATGGGCACGTCCGAGCAGGTCGAAAGCCGCGTCTATGGCGAGAACGGCGTGCTGGCGGGTACGCGGGCGGGGCAGGTGGTGATCGATTTCGGCACCTCGCTGCCCGCCTCGACGCTGAAGATCGGCGCGGCGCTGGCGGACAAGGGCGCGATCTATCTGGACGCGCCGCTTGGCCGGACACCGGCGCACGCGAAGGACGGCAAGCTCAACATCATGGCCGCCGGCGACCGCGCGGCCTTCGACAAGGTCCAACCGGTGCTCGATGTGCTGGGCGAGAACGTCTTTCACCTCGGCGCGCTGGGCAACGGCCACACGATCAAGCTGATCAACAATTTCTACGCGATGACCACCGCGATGGCGATGTCCGAGGCCTTCGCCATGGCCGATGCCGCCGGGATCGAGCGGCAGGCGCTCTACGGTGTTCTGGCCGCCGGGCCGAACCATTCGGGGATGATGGATTTCATCCGCAACTACGCGATCGACGGGCAGATCGACCTCGCGTTTTCCGTCACGAACGCCGCCAAGGACGTGGGCTACTACGCGCGGATGGCCGGGGATCTGGCCCGCCACAGCCGGATGTCAGGCGCGGCGCTGGCCACGCTGACCGAGGCCCGCGACGGCGGCGCGGGCGATCTCTTGGTCCCGCAGATGGTCGACTGGATGGCCGAGCATCTGGGAGAGAAAGCATGAGGCTGGCCGGCAAGCGCGCCTTCGTCACCGCCGCGGGCCAGGGCATCGGCCGGGCGATCGCCGGGGCCTTCCTGCGCGAGGGCGCGCAGGTCACGGCAACCGACATCCGTCCCGCGCTGTTCGAGGGGCTCGACGGGGCGGAATGTTTCGGCCTCGACGTGACCGACAAGGCGGCGCTGACCGCCGCGATCGGGGCGGCGGCGCCCGATATCCTCGTCAACTGCGCGGGTTACGTGCATGCCGGCACGATCCTCGACGCGACCGACGCGGATTTCGATTTCGCCTTCGGGCTGAACGTGCGCGCCCAGTTCCACGCGATGCAGGCCGCGATCCCCGGCATGCTGGAGCGCGGCGGCGGATCGATCGTCAACATCGCCTCGGTCGCAAGCTCGATCATCGCCGCGCCGAACCGCTGCGTCTACGGCGCCTCCAAGGCCGCGGTGATCGGGCTGACGAAATCGGTGGCGATCGATTTCGTCACCCGCGGCATCCGGGTGAACGCGATCTGCCCCGGCACGGTCGACAGCCCCTCGCTGCACGACCGGCTGAACGCCACCGGCGACTACGAGGCCGCGCGCAAGGCCTTCATCGCGCGCCAGCCGATGGGCCGGATCGGCCTGCCCGAGGAGGTCGCGCATCTTGCCGTCTACCTCGGATCCGACGAATCCGCGTTCACCACGGGCCAGGCCCATGTGATCGACGGGGGCTGGGCAACGGGCTGAGCCATGGCGATCGCGCGGCCACGGGAGGAACGAACCGGCGCCGGCGTCCTGCTGATGGCGCTGGCGGTCGTGTTCTTCACCTGCATCGACACCACCGGCAAGTGGCTGATCGTCGGCGGGCTGCCGGTTCTGCAGGTGGTCTTCGCCCGCTATCTCGGCCATCTCGTCGTCGCGGTCGCGCTGTTCCTGCCGCGGGAAGGGCTGGGCATCTTCCGCTCCAACCGGCCGTGGCAGCAGCTTCTGCGCTCGGGCTTCCTGATGGGCGGGACGATGTGCAACTTCGCCGCGCTGCAGCACCTGCCGATCACGGTGACGACCACGATCATGTTCGCCAGCCCGATCGTCATCACCCTGCTGGCGATCCCGATCCTGGGCGAGACGGTCGGCATCCGGCGGATCGTCGCGGTCTGCACCGGCTTTCTTGGCGTCGTCGTGGTGATCCAGCCCTGGGGGGCGGAGTTCCACCCGGCGATGTTCTACAGCCTCGGCGCGCTGTGCATGGCCTCGATGTATTTCATCATGACCCGGCTTCTGGCGGGGGTGGAGGGCAATTCCACCCAGCAGATCTGGTCCAGCGCGGTGGCCGCCGTGGCGCTTCTGCCCTTCGTGATCGGCGGCTGGGACTGGCCCGAACACCCGATGCAATGGATCATGCTGTGCCTGATCGGGGTGTTCGGCGCGCTGGGCCATATCTGCGCCACCATCGCGCATCGCTGGGCCGATGCCTCGCTGCTGGCGCCGGTGGTCTATATCCAGGTGTTCCTCGCCGCGCTGGCCGGAATCCTCGTTTTCGCAACCTGGCCCACGGTCTGGACGCTGGGCGGCGGGGCGATCATCATCGCCGCCGGCCTCTACATCTGGCACCGGGAACGGCAGAAGGGCCGCGCCGCGGCTCAGTCCTCGTAATGGCCGGCCCTGGCGAAACCGCCGCCCTGGTATTTCACGGCCGGATCGTCGGGGTCGCCGGGCGTGAAATCGGCAAACTTCGCCGCGAAGCGTTCCGACGAATCCTGCGGGTGCCAGCCGAGATAGGCGGCCTTGCCGTTGTCCCACCAGCTTTCGCGGTTGTCAGACACGCCGTAGACCACCGGGCAGCCCAGCCGCGGCACCGTCAGCATCGTGCCGATCAGCCGCAGCATGTCGCGGTCGCTCATCCAGGTGGCCATCATCCGCCGGTCCTTCGGTTCGGGAAAGCACGAGCCGATGCGCAGCAGCAGGCTCTCGATCCCGAACTTCAGCCAGTAGTATTTCGCCAGTGCCTCGCCATAGGCCTTGGAGACGCCGTAAAGGCTGTCGGGCCGGATTTCCGCCCCGGCGTCGAGCCGGGTTTCGCGCGGGTGAAAGCCGATCACGTGGTTGGAACTGGCGAACAGGATGCGCTTCACCCCGGCCTTTCGCGCGGCCTCGTAAAGGTTGTAGGTGCCCTTGAGGTTGACCTCGTGGATCAGGTCGGCGCGGTTCTCGGTCGAGATCCCGCCGAAATGCAGGATCGCGTCCATGCCGGCCACGACGCGCGCCACCGCGTCGTAATCGGTCAGGTCGGCCATCGCCCAGTCCTCGCCCGCCGCGGGCGGCACCTGCGG
>CAYUXM010000103.1:0-10526 GCA_964448765.1 uncultured Rhodobacterales bacterium | reverse complement strand
ACGCGATGACGGGCTGGCGGCTGGGCTACGCGGTCTGGCCCGAGGCCTGCGTCGAACACGTCACGCGGCTGTGCATCAACGATCATTCCTGCGTCAACGCGGCCACGCAATACGCGGGCATCGCGGCGCTGACGGGGCCGCAGGATGCGGTGCGCGACATGGTGCGGCAGTTCGATGAGCGCCGGCAGGTGATCGTGCGCGAACTGAATGCGCTGCCCGGCGTGCGCTGCGCCGATGCCGCCGGGGCCTTCTACGCCTTCCCCAATATCGAGGGCACCGGGATGACGGCGCGTGCGGCGCAGGACCGGTTCCTGGACGAGGCCGGGGTGGCCACCGTCGCCGGCACGTCCTTCGGCACCTGGGGCGAGGGCTATCTGCGGTTTTCCTACGCCAACTCGACCGAGAACATCCTCGAGGCGATGGCCCGCATCCGCCGGTTGCTGTGAGGCGCGGGGGCTCAGCCCCGCGCGATATCATCCTCAAGGAAATACCGGATGTTGTCCTCGAAACTCGCGTCGGCCTCCAGCCCC
This sequence comes from uncultured Rhodobacterales bacterium, assembly GCA_964448765.1. Lineage (GTDB taxonomy): Bacteria > Pseudomonadota > Alphaproteobacteria > Rhodobacterales > Rhodobacteraceae > JANSXY01. The sequence continues at coordinate 9,996 of CAYUXM010000103.1, read as the reverse complement.
AGCGCCTCGGCCCGCTCGGCGCGCACCTCCATGCGCCAGCCCTTGAGGATCGGGTCAAGCTCCGGCTGCCGGTTCCATGTGATCCGCTTCGCGGGCTCCGGCCCGGCCACGGCGGTCATCGCCTCGATCATCTGCGCGATGGTCCAGACCCGGCCGGGCATCACCATGCAGCGATTGCGGCCCAGATCCTCGGCCCTGAGGTCCGCCGCCTTGACGAGGTTTTCCACGCATTTCCGCGGGCTGAGGTAGTAATGGTTGAAATCCGGGTCCACCGGGCAGTTCGCCGTCTCGCCCTGCAGCGGTTCGCGGAAGATCGACGACATGAAGCCCGAGGCGGCGCGATTGGGCTTGCCCGGCCGGACAGAGATCGTCGGCAGCCGGAAGCCGCGCCCGTCGATCAGGCCGCGGCGCGAGAAATCGGTGACCAGCAACTCCCCCATCGCCTTCTGCGCGCCGTAGGAGGTTTGCGGGTTGAGCGCGGTGTAATCGGAATAGGGCTGCGGCACGTCGCCGCCGTTCACGGCGATCGACGAGGTGAAGACCAGCACCGGGCAGGTGCCGATCTCGCGGCAGCGTTGCAGCACGTTGAGCGTGCCGAACAGGTTGGTGCGCAGCCCGGCGTCGAGGTCTTCCTCGGCATGGGCCGAGACGATGGCCGCGAGCAGGTAGATCACGTCGACATCGGCGTCGACCGCCGCGGCGACCGAGGCCGGATCGGCGATGTCGCACAGCCGGGTGTCCACCGGGAACCCGGCCGCGACCGGCGCGGGATCGACGATATCGGCCAGGACCAGCCGGTCGATCGCCTCGCCCCGCAGCGTGCCGCGCGCGGCCAGTGACCGGGCCAGTTTCTGCCCGACGAGGCCGCCGCCGCCGATGATGAGAACCTTCATGGTGTTTCCCCCTCCTCGAATATCCCCGGCGCCAGCGCGCCGCGTGTGCCGATGACCCTCGATGCCAGCGCCGCCGCCGCCGAGACCGCCGCCGCCAGCCCCGCGCCGCCGGCCCGCGCGGCAAGGAACGCGGCGGCGAAACTGTCGCCCGCCGCCGTGCTGTCGACGACCCGTGCGACCGGCGGCGGCGTGACCTCGGCCCGGCCCTCCTGTGCCGACCAGGCGGTGCAGCAGGCGCCGGCGTTCTTGACGACGACGGTGGAGGCCCCGGCCTCGCGGTAGCGGCGGATCGTGTCCTCCGGGCAGGTGTCGCCGAAGGCCGTCACCTCCTCGTCGAACGAGGGCAGGACGGTATCGGCCACCGCCGCGCCCTGCATCAGCCCGGCGCGCATCGCCTGCACCCCCGGCCAGAGGCGGGGCCGCAGGTTGGTGTCGAAGGCGACATGCACGCCCGCCGCCCGCGCCGCGGCGACGGCGGCACAGAACCGCGCCCGCGCCGCGTCATCCAGGATCGCCAGCGTGATGCCGGAGAAATAGAGCGTGTCGGCCCCGGCGAAGGCCGCCGCCAGCGCCGCGGGATCGTCGGCCAGCGTGCGAGCGGCGGACTGGCCGCGCCAGTAGGCGAAGCTGCGCTCGCCGTCCTTCAGCCGGATCATGTAAAGCCCCACCGTCCGGTCCGGCACCCGGCGGACATGGCCGGTGCCGATCCCCTGCGCCGCGATCCAGTCCAGCATGTCGTCCGACAGCGGATCGGCGCCCACGGCGGTGACATAGTCCACCTGCCAGTCGGCCGGCAGCAGCCGGCGCGCATACCAGGCGGTGTTGAACGTGTCGCCGGCGAAGCCCATCGCGAAGTGCCCGCCACCGGCCGGGGCCATTTCCACCATGATCTCGCCTGCGGACAGGAAGCGGCGGGTCACAACAGCCCCCGTGCCGCGAGGTTGCGCATCAGCGCGCCGGTGCCGAAACGCCATTCCGGGCATTCGGTCGACAGCCGCACGGTGTTGCGCAGTTCGCCCAGGCGCGGTTCACCGATCGTGACCACGTCGCCCATCTTGTGGGTAAAGCCCTGGCCCGGCGTGTCGCGATCCTGCACCGGTGCGAAGAGCGTGCCGAGGAACAGCATGAAGCCGTCGGGATACTGGTGATGCCGGCCGATCGTCTGGGCGACGATATCGGCGGGTCGCCGGCTGATCTGCGTCATCGAGGAATGGCCGTCGAGGATGAACCCGTCCTCGCCCTCGACCCGCAGCGTCAGTTCCGCGCGTTCGACATCCTTCATGCCGTAGCCCGTGTCGAAGACCCGCAGGAACGGCCCGATCGCGCAGGAGGCGTTGTTGTCCTTCGCCTTGCCCAGCAGCAGCGCCGAGCGGCCCTCGACGTCGCGCAGGTTGACGTCGTTGCCCAGCGTCGCGCCGACGATCCGGCCGCGGGAATTGACGGCGAGCACGATCTCCGGCTCCGGGTTGTTCCAGGTCGAGATCGGGTGCAGCCCGACCTCGGCGCCCCAGCCGACGGCGGCCATCGGCTGGCATTTGGTGAACACCTCGGCATCCGGCCCGATCCCGACCTCGAGGTAGGGCGACCACAGCCCCTCGTCCTGCAGGACGCGCTTGACCTCCATCGCCCGTTCGCTGCCCGGTTCGATCCCCGACAGGCTGTCGCCGATCGCGGCCTTGACGCGGGCGCGGATCGCCTCGGCCCGGTCGGCATTGCCGGCGGCCTGTTCCTCGATCACCCGCTCGACCATGCTTTGCGCGAAGGTCACGCCCGAGGCCTTGACCGCCTGCAGGTCGCAGGGCGCCATCAGCCGCGCGCCGTCCGCCGCCAGAACCTTGGCCAGCGGGCCCAGATCCTCGCCCGCGACGGCGCGCAGGTGGCCGGGCAGATCGTCGATCTCCAGCAGGTCGCGCATCGTCGGCGCGGCGCGCGACGTGATGTCGATCACCCGCTCGCTCCGCAGCAGGACCAGCGCCGGGCCGATGCCGGGCCGCCACAGCCGGCCGATGAACAGCGCCTCGGGCTCGGGGTTGCTATGGGGCAGCATGGCGGGCTCCTTTCGCGATGGCCGGGTGCCGGGGGAAGAGTGCCGCGCGGATCATGCCGCGCGCAATCCCGCGAGGATCGCCAGCACGACGACGGCCAGCATCGAGGCGGCCATCAGGTGGTTGATCCGGCGATGCGCGGCCTCGCTGAGGTTCAGCCTGTGCAGCGTGGCCCCGGCATAAAGCCAGCCCAGGTGAATCGGGATCCAGATCGCGTTGACGATGACCAGCTTCGCCACCGTCTCGAACACGAGGTTGTCGGGCGCGAAGGGGAAGCCGGCGAAGAGCGTGGTGTTGACCGCGTAGGCCTTGGGATTGATCGCCTGCAACAGGATGCCGGCGCCGATGCCGGGCGCCGCCTTCGCCTCGATGAAGGCGATGCGCGAGCCGGCGAAGGCGATCTTCGCCGCCAGATAAAGCAGGTAGGCGATGGAGGCCGCCATCAGCACGTAGCGCACCGCCGGCACCGACAGCACCACCGCCGCCACCCCGCTGATCACCGCCAGCGCCACCATGTTGGTGCCGATGAACAGGCCCAGCACGTAGCGAAACCCGGCCGGAAAACCGAAGCCGGAGCCGACCCCGGCGGTCGACAGCACGCCGGGCCCCGGCGTGATGATCAGGAAGAAAACCGCCGCGGCGAAGGTCAGCATCAGGCGAACTCCAGCTGCACCTTCATCGCGCGCGACCGGTCGGCGGCGGTGTCGAAGGCCGCGGCGAACTCGGCCAGCGGGAAGCTGTGGGTCAGGAGCGGCCGGGTATCGATCAAGCCTTTCCGCATCATCGCCACGGCGGTGCGGAATTCCTCGTGGAACCGGAACGATCCGCGCAGCTCGATCTCCTTCGCGGTGATCTGCATCATCGGCAGCGCCATGTCGCCCGACAGGCCAAGCTGCACGACCACGCCGCGCGGCCGCAGCGCGCCGATCCCGGCGCGCAGCGCTGCTTCCGCGCCGGAGCATTCGAACAGCACGTCAAGGCTGCCCTTGCCGGCCGCGTAGGGGGCCAGCGCCTCGGGCCCGGCCGCGGTATCGAGCGTGATGTCGGCGCCGGCGCGGCGCGCGAAATCCAGAACGCCGGGGGCGATGTCGGTCGCCACGATCTCTTCGGCGCCGGCGCGGCGGGCGGCGAGGATCGCCAGCACGCCGATCGGGCCGCAGCCGGTCACCAGAACCCGGCGGCCGACGAGGTCGCCGGCCCGGCGCACCGCGTGCAGCGCGACCGACAGCGGCTCGGCCATCGCGGCCTCGGCGGGCTCCAGCCCCTCGGCTTTCACGCATTGCGCGGCATCGGCGACCAGCCGTTCGCGGAACGCGCCCTGGATGTGGGGATACGGCATGGCGGAGCCGTAGAAGCGCATGTTCAGGCAGTGGTTCGGCAGGCCGCGCCGGCATTCCGCGCAGGCCCCGCAGGGCCGCGACGGCGAAACCGCGACAAGATCGCCGGGCGCGAGGCCGGTGACGCCCGCGCCCAGCGCCTCGACATGGCCGGCGACCTCGTGGCCCAGGATCATCGGTTCCTTCAGCCGCACGCTGCCGAAGCCGCCGTGCAGGTAGTAATGCAGGTCGGACCCGCAGATCCCGCCGCGCGCCAGCCGGATCGAAACCTCGCCCGGCCCCGGCGCCGGCAACTCGCAATCCGACAGGCGCAGGTCGCGCGCGGCATGGGCGTAAAGCGCTTTCATCCTGTGGATCTCCCCCCGGAAACCGCCCGCGGCGGACGGGTTGCAACGCGGCTGAAATGGTATACCATTTCGCGCATCAAGTCCGCTCGGGCCGCGAATGTCAACCATCCGCCACGGCCCCGGCAGGGAGGGCGCATGCAACTGTTCGACCTGACGGGGCGGCGCGCCCTGATCACCGGATCGTCGATGGGGATCGGTTTCGCGCTGGCGCGGGGGCTGGCCGAGGCCGGTGCGGCGCTGGTGCTGAACGCCCGCGATGCCGCCCGGCTGGACGAGGCCGCCGACCGGCTGCGCGCCGCGGGGGCGCAGGTGGCGGTGCTGCCCTTCGACGTGACCGATGCCGCGGCGGTGCGCGCCGCGGTCGACGGGTTCGAGGCGGGGCAGGGGGCGATCGACATCCTGGTGAACAACGCCGGGATGCAGCACCGCACCCCGCTGGAGGATTTCCCGGTCGAGGCCTTCGACCGGCTGATGCGCACCAATGTCAATTCCGCCTTCTACGTCGGCCAGGCGGTGGCGCGGCACATGATCGGCCGCGGGCGCGGCAAGATCGTCAACATCGCCTCGGTGCAATCCGCGCTGGCGCGGCCCGGCATCGCGCCCTACACGACCTCGAAGGGCGCGGTGACCAACCTGACCAAGGGCATGGCGACCGACTGGGCCCGCCACGGGCTGACCTGCAACGCCATCGCGCCGGGCTATTTCGACACGCCGCTGAACGCGGCGCTGGTGGCGGACCCGGAGTTCTGCGCCTGGCTGGAAAAACGCACGCCGGCGGGCCGCTGGGGCCGGGTCGAGGAACTGGTGGGGGCGGCGGTGTTCCTCGCCTCCGACGCGTCGAGTTTCGTCAACGGGCACACGCTGTTCGTGGACGGCGGGATCACGGCCAGCCTGTGAGGCCGGCGGGCGCCGCTGTTTCGGCCCTGCCGAAAGTCGCCCCGCCCGCCGTCCCGCAGGACGGACCGCAACAGTCGAAGGAAGGAAGAGACGATGAGCGACAAACCGGTTGTGGGGTTCATCGGCGTGGGCCTGATGGGCCACGGCATGGCGAAGAACATCCTCAAGGGCGGCTACGAGCTGTGGATCAAGGGCCATCGCAACCGTGCCCCGGTGGAAAGCCTGCTGGGCATCGGCGCGCGCGAGGCCACCAGCCCGCGCGACATGGCCGAACGCTGCGACATCATCCACCTGTGCCTGTCGAATTCGCCGCAGGTCGAGGCGGTGATCCGCGGCCCCGACGGCATCCTCGCCGGCGCGCGCGCGGGGCTGATCGTGATCGACACCACCACCGCCGATCCGACCTCGACGATGACGCTGGCGGCCGAGATGGCGGCGGCCGGCGTGATCATGGTCGACGCGCCGCTGGGCCGCACCCCGAAGGAGGCCGAGGAGGGCAAGCTCGACGCGATGGTGGGCTGCGACGCGGCGGTGTTCGAGACGGTGCGCCCGGTGATCGGCTGCTGGGCCGGCACCGCCACGCGGGTCGGCGAGACCGGGGCGGGCCACAAGATGAAGCTGCTGATGAACTTCCTCGGCATGAGCTATGCCAGCCTTTACGCCGAGATGCTGTCACTCGGCGCGAAGGTCGGCATCGCGCCGGCGACGATCCGCGAGGTGATCGGGCCGTCGCGGCTGGGTTCGGGTTTTTTCGACACCTTCATGCGCTACGCCGTCGACCGCGACCGCGACGCGCACAAGTTCGCCATCGCCAACGCCGCCAAGGACATTCGCTACGTCAACCAGATGGCGATGGACGCGGGCGTGATGAACGTGATGGCGGCGGCGGCGCGGCAGTATTTCGCCCATGCCGAGGCGATCGGCGCGGGCGAGGATTACGTGCCGATGCTGGCCGACCATGTGGCGCGCCTGAACGGGCTCGACATGGAGGAAGAGGCGAAGAAGTAGCGGTCTGACGCAGGGGAGGACGGGCGATGCTGACGGATGAGCAGAAACGGTTCTATGCCGAGAACGGCTACCTGATGGTGGAGAACGCGGTCACGCCCGAGCAGTTGGCGCGGCTGCGCGACATCACCGATCGACTGATCGACGCATCGCGCGCGGTCGCCGAAAGCGACGCGGTCTACGACCTCGACCGCGGCCATGGGCCGGACAGCCCGCGGCTGACGCGGATCAAGCTGCCGCACAAGCAGGATCCGTATTTCTGGGAGATCCTGCGAAACTCGGCCGTGACGGAGGTGCTGAACGATCTTCTGGGCCCGGACACCACGATCATCACCTCCAAGCTCAACACCAAGGCGCCGGGCGGCGGCGCGGCGGTGGAATGGCACCAGGACTGGGCCTTCTACCCGCATACCAACGACGACCTGCTGGCCTTCGGCCTGATGCTGGAGGACGTGGACGCGGCGAACGGGCCGCTGATGGTGATCCCGGGCAGCCATCGCGGGCCGGTGCTGAGCCATCAGGCCAACGGCGTCTTCGCCGGGGCGATCGATCCCGAAGACCCGCTGTTCGAGACCGACAGGGCGGTGACGCTGACCGGCAAGGCCGGCAGCATGACCGTGCATCACTGCCGCACCCTGCACGGGTCGGCCCCGAACGTGAGCGACCGGGCGCGGCTGATCCTGTTTTACGAATGCGCGCGCGCCGATGCCTGGCCGATCCTCGGCGCGTCGAGCTACATCCATGAACTGGGCCAGCGCCGGTTCTGGCAGGATCTGCAGGACCGGGTGATCACCGGCCGGCCCTGCCTTGAACCCCGGCTGGCGCCGGTGCCGGTGCGAATGCCGCTGCCGCCGCCGCCGGACAACACGTCGATCTTCAAGACCCAGCAGAGCGCCGGGCAGAAAAGCGCCTTCGCCTGATCCGGTGCGGCCGCGCGCGGGTGCTCAGCCCTCGTCTACCGCGCGGCCGGCGGCGATCATCCCGGCCAGGTCGAGCGGGGTGCAGAACCCCGCCCTGACGCGCGCTTCCAGGTCCTCCTCCAGCCCGCGGACCTTGGCGACGGCGGCGATCACCGCGTCGATCCGGTCCTGCGGCACCGCCACCACGCCGTCGCAATCGGCGACGATCAGGTCGCCGGTGGCCACCGTCACGCCGCCGATCACCGCCGCCCCGCCCAGCCGGCCGGGGCCGTTGGCATGCGGCGAGTTCGGGTTCAGCCCGGTGCACCAGGCCGGCAGGCCGACCGCGCGGATGCCGGCGAGGTCGCGCATCGGCCCGTCGGTGACGAAGCCGGCGGCGCCGGCGTTCTTCATCATCCCCAGCGCCTGGTCGCCCGCCGCGGCGCAGCCCTGCCAGCCCGCGACGGCGGCGACGATCACGTCGCCGGGCCGGGCGCGTTCGATCGCGGCGAGGGTGGCGAGGATTTCGCCGGGGCCGTTGTCGGCCACCAGCGCGGGGCCGACGACATGCAGCGCCGGGTCGCGGCTGCCGCCGACCGGCGCGATGGTGCCGTCGAGTGCGCCCTGTCCGGCCATCGCGTCGCAGAGAAAACCGGTGGGCACGCCGCGCAACGCCGCGATCTGCGCGGCGCTCGGCCGCGGGCCGGGCTTCGCGATGGTCAGGACTGGCGGTTCTTCGATCATGGCGGCGCCCTTTCTAGAGTTGGCCGGTGAGAAACTGGACAAGGTAGAGCGTGCCCATCCCGGCAAGGATCGCGCCGGCGACCGAGCCGCGCAAGCCCGCCAGAAGCGCGGCCACGGCCGCGATCAGCCGCGCCGGATCGGTATCGCCCCCGGTCGCGTCGGGCCACAGGATCAGCGGCACGACAAGGGCCGGGAACACCGCGGCCCCCACGTATTTCAGATGGATCACGAGCCAGCCGGGCAGGGCGCGACCGCCGAGGATGCCGAGAAACGAGAACCGGATCAGGAACGTCCCGATCCCGAGGCAGACCGTCAGGGTCCAGAACGCGGCGTCGGAGATCATGCCGCCCGCCCCGGCCGTGCCGCGCGCCGCGCGAGGGCCAGCTCAGCCTGCGCGCCGGCGATCATGGCCAGCACCGCCGCCGCGATCAGGCCCAGGTTCCACGGCACCCAGGCGAAGGCGACGGCGGCCAGCGCCGAGACCAGCGCCGCCACGACATGCGGCAGGGATCGCAACAGCGGGGCCAGCAGCGCGATGAAGCAGACCGGCACCGCGAAATCCAGCGACAGGCCCGCCGGCAGCGCCTGGCCCAGCACCGCGCCCACCGCCGTGAATCCGTACCAGAACGGGCAGATCAGCGTCATGCAGCCGAAATAGTAGGCCACCTTCACCGCCATCGGCATGCCGGGGTTGTCCTCGTAGGTGCGCACCGCCACGGCATAGGCCTGGTCGACCATCAGGTAGGCCATCAGCGCGCGCATCCCCAGCGGTGCGTGGCCGAGATGCGGCACCAGCGCGGCGGAATACATCGCCATGCGCAGGTTCACCGCCAGCGCCGTCAGCAGCGCGACGAAGACCGGCGCGTTTTCGGCCAGAAGCGTGACGGCGGTGAATTGCGAGGCGCCGGCGATCACCAGCACCGACATCGCCATCACCTGCACGACGTCCAGCCCGGCCTCGCGCGCGGCGACGCCGAACAGCATCGAGAACGGAACGACGATGATCAGGAACGGCGCGCAATCGAGAAAGCCGCGCCGGAAAGCCTCGGCGCGGGTCATCACAGATCCCGCGCGCGCCACAGCAGGCGGATATAGGCGACGCCGGCGGCGGTGGCCGCGCAGCCATCCGCCTCGCGCTGCACCTGGTCGAGCGGCCGGTCGCCGATCAGCGCCAGCTCCTCCATCCGGTCGCATTGCGTCAGGCCCGCGATCAGGTCGTATTTCACCTCCACCCCCGCGATCGCGGCGATCCGTTCCGGCGCGGTGGCGCGCAATTCCTCCATCCGCGCGGCGATCCCGGCGGACCAGTCGGCCCGCGCGGCGCGGAAACACTGGCTGGCCAGCGCGGGGGCGTCGGCGGGAACGTTCAGGCAGTCCGCCATCGCCTCGGCCACGCAATCGGTCGGGATCGTCCCGTCCTCGGCGTGGCGCGCGACGCAGCCCTGCGCGGCGTCCAGCGCGATTTCCGCGACGGCCGGCAGGGGCGGGACCATGGCCAGCAGCCCGGCGCAAACGGCACGGGTGAATCTCATGACGGCTCCTCTCCGATGGCATGAATCCGCTTGCATTTGGTATACCAAGTTGGAAGCCTGTCACAAGGACGTGCCGCGATGCCGGCGCGGCCAAGGGAGGAAGATCATGACCGACACGCGCGCCAACAAGCGGTTCCGCTCGCAGGAGTGGTTCGACAACCCCAACAATCCGGGCATGACCGCGCTTTACCTGGAACGCTACCAGAACCAGGCCTTCACGCGCGAGGAGTTGCAGGGCGACCGGCCGGTGATCGGCATCGCCAACACCGGCTCCGACATCGCGCCGTGCAACAAGAT
>CAYUXM010000102.1:0-10541 GCA_964448765.1 uncultured Rhodobacterales bacterium | reverse complement strand
CCAGCACGATCCCGTCCTCGGCGCGCTTGTAGCTGGCCCCGGTCGGGCAGACGGTCACGCAATCGGGTTCCTCGCAATGCAGGCAGGAGCGCGGGAAATGCACCGTCCGGCCGGTGCCCGCCGGGCCGGTCACCTCGTAGGAATGGATCCGGTTCAGCCAGGCCCCCGACGGGTCGGCGCCATAGGGGTCGTGATCGGACAGCGGCGCGGAATAGCCGCCGGTGTTCCATTCCTTGCACGAGGTCGCGCAGGCCTGACAGCCGACGCAGATGTCGAGATCGATGACGAGGCCAAGCTTCCTGCCCGTCCCTTCCGGCAGCGCGGTCATGCCCCCCTCCCCCGCCATTCGACGCCGAAGGCCAGCCGTTCGGGCGCGGCGGGGCGGCCCGCGGTGCCCAGCGGTTCGAAATAGGGCTCCGTCCGCGCGCCCGGTTCGGCCCTTTCGATTGCCACGCGCAGGTCGAACCAGGCCGCCTGCCCGGTGACCGGGTCGGAGTTGGAATAGCGATAACCGCCGCCGCCCTCCGGCAAAAGCTCGGATATCAGGTGGTTGAGCAGGAAACCCCGCGCGCTTTCCGGCGCGTCGCCCGAAAGCCCCCAGGCCCCGCGGCGCTTGCCGATGGCGTTCCAGGTCCAGACCGTGTCAGGGTTGACGCCCTCCATCAGCCGCACCTGGCATTTCACCCGGCCCAGATGCGAGGTCAGCCACACCCAATCCTCGTCCGCCACCCCGATCCGCGCGCCGAGGTCGCGGTGGATGTAAAGCCGGTTCTCCGCCGTGATCTGCCGCAGCCACGCGTTCTGCGAGCCCCAGGAATGATACATGTGCATCGGCCGCTGGGTGATCGCGTGCAGCGGATAGGCGCCCGCCGCCACCAGCTCGCCCTCGAAGGGCGGATACCAGAACGGCAGCGGATCGAAATGCCGGATGATCCGGTCGCGGGCATGGTCGGGCGGCTGATGCGGCCCATGCCCCTCCGCCGCCAGCCGGAATTGCTGCAACGGTTCGCAGTAAAGCTGGAAGACCGTCGGCGCGGCGGTGGGGCGAAAGCCGATCTCCGCCGCCCAGTCGAGGTAGCCGCGATTGGCGTGCTTGTAATAGGCGTGGTCCGGCGCGATCGGGATCGTGCAGAACGCGCCGTTGGCGATGTAGCGATCCAGCTGGCCGGGGTTCGGCGCGCCCGTCCCGGTCCTGTCGCCCCCGGCCCCGCGCCAGCCCGCGAGCGGGCCGACACCGGGCTTGCGTTCGTGGTTGACGATGTAGTCGGGATAGCCGCCGGGATAGCGCGGCGCGCCCTCTTCGGTCACGAAACCGGGCAGCTTCAGCCGCCCGCCGAGGTCGATCAGCACCTCCTGGAAGCCGCGCACGTCGCGTTCGGGCGTGACCACCGGATGCCGGATCGCATCCGCCGCGTGGTCGGGTTCCGAGATCGGCCTGTCGAGCAGCGAGATGCAATCCCACCGTTCCAGGTAGGTCGTGTCGGGCAGGATCAGGTCGGCGAAGGGCACGGTTTCGGAATAATAGGCATCCGAATAGATGATCTTCGGGATCAGGTAGTCGCCGTTCTCGTCCGTCGCAGTCAGCGCATCGAGCGTGCCGGGCACGTTCATCGACGAGTTCCACGCCATGTTCGCCATGTACATGAACAGCACGTCGATCCCGTAGGGGTCGCGGGTCGCGGCGTTGTTGATCACCATGTGCATCAGCCCGTGGGCAGACATCGGCGCATCCCAGGAAAACCCCTTGTCGATCCGGGCAGGCCGGCCGTCGCCGTCCAGCAGCAGATGCTCGGGCCCCAGCGGGAAGCCCAGGTGCGGACCGGGCAGCGGGGTGTCGGGCGCCACCTCGCCCGGCCGGCCGTGCGGGCGCAGCGGCGGCGGGGCGGTGTTGGGATAGGGCGGCTTGTAGCGAAACCCGCCGGGGCAATCGATCGTGCCCAGCAGGATTTGCAGGACGTGGATCATCCGGCAGGTCTGGAAACCGTTGGAATGGGCCGATATCCCCCGCATCGCATGCATCGACACCGGACGCCCGATCATCCTGTCGTGCTGCCGGCCCCAGGCATCCGTCCAGGGCCGGTCGAGCACGATTTCCTCGCGGAAGGCGACATGGGCGAGTTCGGCGGCGATCCGGCGCGTCTGGTCCGCCGGCACGCCGCACCGCTCGGCCACCGCCTCGGGGGAATAGTCGTCCGCCAGGTAGCGTTCGGCCATCATCTCGAACACCGGCCGGGCCCGGCGCCCGTCGGGCAGAACCCGCGCGCCGGTCATCGCCGGCGCGGCCTCGCCGGCCATGCCGCTGGCGAAGGCCCCCGCGTCGGTGGACCAGACCATCGGGTTGCCGTCACCGTCGCGGGCGAAAAGGCCGTGATCGGGTGCGCCGGGCGCGTCGATCACCAGCCAGGGCGCGTTGGTGTAGCGCGCGAGGTAGTCCAGATCGACCTGCCGGGTGCGGAACAGCTCGTGGATCAGCGCGCCGACGAACAGCCCGTCTGTGCCCGGCCGGATGCCCACCCATTCGTCGGCCACCGCGTTGTAGCCGGTGCGCACCGGGTTGACCGAAACCACCTTGGCGCCACGGCCCTTCAGCTTGCCGATGCCGATCTTGATCGGGTTCGAGGCATGATCCTCCGCCACGCCGAACAGCAGGAAATACCGCGTATGCTCCCAGTCCGGGTCGCCGAATTCCCAGAACGCGCCGCCGAAGGTGTAAAGCCCGCCGGCCGCCATGTTGACCGAACAGAAGCCGCCATGGGCGGCGAAATTCGGCGTGCCGAACTGCATCGCCCAGTAGCCGGTGAGCGACTGGCTCTGGTCGCGCCCGGTGAAGAAGGCCAGCTTCTTCGGATTGGCGCGCCGCACCTCGGCCAGCCAGCCGGTGGCGATCTCCAGCGCCTCGTCCCAGGAAATCTCCTCGAACCGGCCGGAGCCGCGCGGCCCCACCCGCTTCATCGGCGCCGACAGCCGGGCGGGCGAATAATGCTGCATGATCCCGGCCGACCCCTTGCCGCACAGCACGCCGCGGTTCACCGGATGGTCGCGGTTGCCCTCGATGTAGCGCACCTTGCCGTCGCGGATATGCACGTCGATGCCGCAGCGGCAGGCGCACATGTAGCAGGTGGTTTTCGCGACATGGTCGCCGACCTTCGCATGCAGGTCGATCTTGGGTTCGTGGCCCACGCGTCATCCTCCCTGTCCGTCGCGGCGCGGCCGCGATTCGCTGCCGGGATATGACGCACGAGGACGCGGCCGGGCGAAACCCCCGATCCGCCGAAGACCCGATCAGGCGGTCCAGTCCAGCACCACCTTGCCCGAGCGGCCCGATGCCATCGCGGCGAAGCCTTTCGCGAAATCGGCCGCGGGGAACCGGTGGGTGATCACCCGGCTGACGTCGAGGCCGTTTTGCAGCATCGCGATCATCTTGTACCAGGTCTCGAACATCTCGCGGCCGTAGACGCCCTTGATCGTGATCGCCTTGAAGACGATGCGCGCCCAGTCCACCGGCGAGGTGCCGGGCGGGATGCCAAGCAGGGCGATCCGCCCGCCCATCACCAGCGCCTCGACCATCTGGTCGAGCGCGGCCTGGCTGCCCGACATTTCCAGCCCCACGTCGAATCCCTGCTTCAAGCCCAGGTCCGCGATCACATCGCGCAGGTCTTCGCGCCCGGCATCGACGCAGCGCGCGGTGGGCACGACCTGCGCGGCCAGCGCCAGCCGGTCGGGGTTGATGTCGGTGATCACGACGTGCCGCGCCCCGGCATGGCGGCAGACGGCGGCGGCCATGATCCCGATCGGCCCGGCGCCGGTGATCAGCACGTCCTCGCCCAGCAGGTCGAAGCTCAGCGCCGTGTGAACCGCATTGCCCAGCGGATCGAGGATCGCGCCGATCTCGTCGGATATGTCGTCGGGCAACGGCACGACGTTGAAGGCCGGCAGGGCCAGGTACTCGGCAAAGGCGCCCTGAACGTTCACCCCGATCCCGCGTGTGCCGGGATCAAGGTGGAATTTCCCGGCCCGCGATTGCCGGCTGGCGGTGCCGATCAGGTGGCCCTCGCCGGAACAGCGCTGGCCCACGGCAAGCCCGGTGACGTCGCGGCCGATCTCGACGATCTCGCCGGCGAATTCATGGCCCACGATCATCGGCACCGGCACGGTATGGGCGGCCCAGTCGTCCCAGGTCCAGATATGCACGTCGGTGCCGCAGATGCCGGTCTTGCGCACCCGGATCAGCACGTCGTCGGGCCCGATTTCGGGCACCGGCGCCTCGATTCGCCACAGGCCGGGTTCGGGCCGCGATTTTTCCAGCGCGGTCATGGTGGCGGGCCGGGTCACGCGATCACCCCCAGTTCGCGGCCCGCGGTTTCGAAGGCCGCCAGCGCGGTGTCGAGATCCGCGCGCGTCAGCGCCGCCGACATCTGGGTGCGGATCCGTGCCCGCCCCTTCGGCACCACCGGAAAGAAGAAGCCGGCGACGAACACGCCCAGCGCGTCCAGCCGCGCCGCCATCGCCTGCGCCAGCTGCGCCTCGCCCAGCATCACCGGCACGATCGGATGGTCGCCCGGCAGAAGGTCGAACCCCAGCCGCGTCAGCCCGGCGCGCCAGTAGGCGGCATTGTCGAACAGCCGCGCGCGCAGATCGTCGCCGTCGCGCACCAGCCGCAAGGCCGTGATCCCGGCGGCGGTGATCGCTGGCGGCAGCGCGTTGGAAAACAGGTAGGGCCGGGCGCGCTGCCGCAGCAGGTCGATCACCGGCTGCGGCCCGGCGATGTAGCCGCCCAGCGCACCGCCCAGCGCCTTGCCCAGCGTGCCGGTCAGGATGTCGACCTCCACCCCGAAATGCGCCGGCGTGCCGGCCCCCGCCGGCCCCATGAAGCCCGTGGCATGGCAATCGTCGACCATCACCATCGCGTCGTAAGCCTTTGCCAGTGCGGTAATTTCCGGCAGTTTCGCGAGGTATCCGTCCATCGAGAACACGCCATCGGTCGCGATCATCACGAACCGCGCGCCCGCGTCGCGCGCGGCGCGCAGCTGCGCCTCGAGATCGGCCATGTCGGAATTGGCGTAACGGTAGCGCCGCGCCTTGCACAGCCTTATGCCGTCGATGATCGAGGCATGGTTCAGCGCGTCCGAGATCACTGCGTCCTCCGGCCCCAGCAAGGGTTCGAACAGCCCGCCATTGGCGTCGAAACAGGCCGCGAACAGGATCGCGTCGTCCTTGCCGAGGAAGGCGGCCAGATCGGCCTCCAGCCGCCGGTGCAGATCCTGCGTACCGCAGATGAACCGGACCGAGGCCATGCCGAAGCCGTGATCCTGCATCGCCGCGCAGGCGGCGCGGACAAGCTCGGGATGATCGGCAAGGCCAAGGTAGTTGTTGGCGCAGAGGTTGATCATCCGCCGCCCGCCGCCGTCGCCGGCCACGGCGATCCGCCCCGATTGCGGCGAGGTGATCAGCCGCTCGCGCTTCATCAGCCCGTCGGCCTCGATCTCGCCGAGGGTTTTGGTGACATGGCCAAGGAATGCATCGGACATCGGCCCCTCCCGCATCTGTCCAGAATGGCGACAGCATGCTGCGTCCGCGCCGGCATGTCAATATAACGGATATCCGCCGTTATATGGGATTTGCCTGCGCGCCCTGCACGATCAGCAGCGCCCGCGCCGGCGCCGCGGCCCGGATCGCATGGGCGAGATCGGCGGCATAGCGCACCGTGTCGCCCGCCGCCGCCTGCACGACCTCCTCGCCCGAGGCGATGTCCAGCCGGCCTTCCAGAACCGTCAGGTGTTCCACCGTGCCGGCCTCGTGCGCGGTGCTTTCCAGCGCCGCGCCCGCGGCGAAGCGGATGTCGTAGACCTCGGTCTGCCCGACCGCCTCGGCGCTGCTGAGGATGCGGATCTCGCAGCCCGCCGCGCGATTGCGGATCATCGGCGTGCGGTCGGCGGTCATCACCTCGCGGATCGGGTTCTCGGCCGCCCGTTCACTGTCGAGCAGGGCGGAGAAATCGATGTTCAGAGCGCGGGTGAGGTTCCACAGGCTCGCCACCGTCGGGCTCGATTCGCCGCGCTCGATCTGGCTCAGCATCGAGCGCGACACGCCCGAAAGCCGCGCCAGCGCGTCAAGGCTGAGGCCCTTCGCGGTGCGTTCCTCGCGCAGCCGCGCGGCCAGCCTCTGGGTGATCCCGGCCCTGTCCTTCATTCCCCTGCCCCGCGACCGGCGGTTCCGCCGCCACCCTAGCCCCGGCGCCGGTCCGGGCCAAACGGTTATCGCCGCCGGGCCGGATCAATCCTGCCGCAACAGGTATTGCCCGCCCGCCTTGCGCACCTCCGATTTCATCGCAGCGAGCGTGGCGGCGATCCGGTCGGGCCCCGGCATCGCCAGCCCCGCGGGATAGCCCTTGCCGACGACGGTGCTGCCGATCAGGGGGATCTCGCGCAGCGTGCCCGAGCGGTCGCGCCCCGCGTAGACGCCGGCAAGGCGAACGTCTTCCGGCACGAGGCCCGAAACGCTTTCGCTGAAATGCCGTGGCAGGGTTTCCAGCATCGACGAGACCGGCCGCACCGCATCGCCGGCGCAGCCGACAAAGAAATCGTCGCCGCCGATATGGCCCACGAAGGCGCCGGTGATGTCGGCGATCTTCTTGAGAAGGTCGGCCAGCACCCGGATCGCGCGGTCCCCCAGTTCGAAGCCGAACCTGTCGTTGAACGGCTTGAAATCGGAAATGTCGATATAGGCGACAAGCCGCGGGCTGTCGTCATCGCGGCCGAGTTCGACGAGGAATTCGTTGATCGCCTCGTTGCCCGGCAGGCCCGACAGCGGGTTCAGACGTTGCGCGTTGGTGATCAGGATCGTGTTGGCCAGCTGCATCATGTCGTAGGGCGACAGGTAGCCAAGGTAATGGCCGCGATCGACGACGATCACGCCGTGTCGCGCCTTGTCGGCAACCAGATCGAGCGCGCTGGCCAGCGGCTGGCGGATGTCGATCGTCGGCACCTGTTCGATCATGTCCTGGATCGGGTAGACGAAGCTGGGGTTCTGCGCCAGTTCCTCGCCGTAGCGCGCGCCCAGCAGCGGCCGCAACCGGTGCCACAGCAGCCCGCCGACCAGCATCCCCGATCCGGAGACGACAGGCAGCACCTCGGCCGTCGTCTCGGACTGGTAAAGCTCGAACAGCCGCCGCAGCGGCACGTCCGGCGCGACCGGATCCGGCACCTGCATCATCGCGTTCAGCCGCCGGTCCAGCACCGCCGCCGGTTCGATCGTGCCGGGCAGGTCGTAGATCGTCTTCAATTCGCGAAACCCGGCCTCGGGGCTCTTGACGAGATAGCCCTGGATCAGCCCGCACTCGGCCTGCCGGCAGGCCACCAGCTCCTCCTCGGTCTCGACCCCCTCGGCGATCACCCGCGCGCCCAGCGTATGCGCCAGCTGCGCGATCGCGCGCACCAAAAGCCGCTTGTGCGCATCCGTCGGCATCGCCCGCACGAAGAACCGGTCGATCTTGAGGAAGTTCGGGCGGGCGTGGTAGAGCATCTGCAGGCCCGACACGCCGGTGCCGAAATCGTCCACCGCGATGCTGAACCCGGCGCCGCGCAGCCCGTCGATCGCCGCGCGCAGATCCTCGCCCTCGAGCACCTGCTGGACCTCGCTGATCTCAAGGCAGATCTCGGCCGGCGACATGTTTTCCGACTGGACCTTGAACAGCAGCCGGTTGCGGAAATTGCGCCACTCCGGCAGCGTTCGCCCCTCGATGTTGAGAAACAGCCGCGGCCGCGGCTGGCCCAGCGCGATCACGCTGTCGATCGCCTTGCAGGCGAGTGTCAGTTCCAGTTCCGTCAGCGCCCCGATCCGGGCGGCATGGTCGAGAACGGCATGCGGATGCGCAAAGCCCAGGTCGCCGGCGCCGCGCATCAGCGCCTCGCAGGCGATCAGCTGACCGCTGCGGGCATCGACGATTGGCTCGAGGTTCGGCACCAGCGTCGTCTCGGCCAGACGCAGGAAGAGCGCCCTGTTCTCGGTACTCCGCCAGGTATCCGTGAGTGCGCTCACCGTGCCACCAGCCCCGTTATCCGTCCGCTCTACCTATCGGGGTGTCGTAAGGTGACGGTTAAATGGCCGTGCAAGAGTTTCGAAGATTGTAACGATCGCGGCACCTGTGGTCGGATGGCGATGCCGCCGGTGATGCAGGTCAAGGACCGGCAGGGCCGGCGCACCCACGGTGGTCGCGCAACGGGATCGGACAGGTCGGAGGGCAAGATGGACGACGTGGAAAAGCTGCTGAAAGGAACGGTGGAGGAACTCGACCGCCTGCTGAACGCGCGCAACGTGCTCGGCGACCCGATCGAACGGGACGGCGCGACGATCGTGCCGATCGTCAGTTTCGGCTTCGCCTTCGGCGCCGGCGGCGGCACCGGCGGCAAGCCCGGCGCGCCGGGCAGCGGTGCCGGCACCGGCGGCGGCGGCGGGATCAGGCCGCTGGGCGCGATCATCATCGACGAGAAGGGCGCCCGCGTCGAGGCGGTCAAGGGCGCCCTGGCCAGTGTCGCCGGGGTGCTGGGCGAGGCCGCCTACAAGGTGGCCACGCAGCGCGGGACAGGCGGCAAGGCGGGGCCCGAAAAGGCGTGAGGCGGCCTTGATCTGGTCGCTGCTCGTCGGCCTCGGGGCGGTCGTGCTGGCGCTCCTTGGGGCGGTCGTCCTGGCGCTGTGCCTGCCCTGGTTCGTGTCGCTGGCCGCGCGCACCGCGCCGGCGGCCGGGGTCCGGCTGGAATTGCGCCCCTTCGGCCGGCGCTTTCCGCTGCAGCTGCGGTTTCGCGGCCCGGCGTGGCGCGCGACGGCGCCAGAGCCCGCCCGGCCCGCCGACACCCGGAACGGCGCGCGACAGGCCCGCCGGCGGCGGTGGCGCACCGCCGGGCGTCGCGTTGCGCCAAGGCTGCTGCGCGATGCGCCGCTCCTGCTGCGTGGCCTGGGCTCGATGTTCCGGGTCGAGCGGCTGGCGCTCAGCGGCCGGCTCGGCCTGCCCGATCCGGCCGATACCGGCCAGCTCTTCGGGGTGATCCTGCCGCTGTCCCGCATCTGCGCCTCCGAGCGGGTCGCGATCGAGATCGAGCCGGTGTTCGACGGCCCCGCGCTGGAGGGCGAGGCCGAGGCCTGCCTGCGGGTCTGGCCGGTGCGGGCGCTGCCGGCGGCGATCCTGTTCGCCTGGCGCGCCGTCATGCGGCCGGCATGAGCTACCGCGTCGATCCGCCGGTGATCGCCGCCGGGCTGGTGCTGCGCGCCGTCGTGCGGGTCACCGTCGATGCCGCCCGCGTCGGCCCCCGCGGCGTCGCCGGGTTCGGCGACAAGCGCCCCGTCGCCGTCATCATCGGCACCGGCGCCGGGGCCCGGCTCGTCGGCCTTGACGGGCAGCCCCGCGACCCCGCGCGCTTCGGCCTCGGCCCCGAGGATATCGCCTGACCGTCGCCACCGCCGGGCGGCCGCGCCCGTCGAAGCCGCGCGCCGGTTCAGTCGTGCGGCGGGTTGCGCGAGGCCTGCAATTCGCGCTCGCGCTCCGGCCAGGTGGAGCGGATATAGGCGAGGATGTGCCAGATCTCGTCGTCGGCCAGAACCCCGCCGAAGGCCGGCATGCCGCTGGTGAAGCCCTTCACCCTCAGCTTCTCGATCACGCCCTGCCCACCGATCTTCGTGTAGTCGAAAAGCTGCGCGTTGGAATGGTGCCAGGTGTGGCCCGAGGCATCATGCGGCGGCGCGGGCAGGATCCCGTTTTCGTCCGGCTGCCGCCAGTCGGGCTGGCCCTCCAGTTCCGCGCCGTGGCAGGCGGCGCAGTGTTCGGCGTAAAGCGCCGCGCCCAGCGCAAGGTCGCGGTCGTCCAGTTCATGCCCGGCCGATGCGGCGGTCGCCGCAAGGCAGGCCGTCAGCAGCGCCAGAGCCGCGCGCCTCATGCCACCTCCACCCAGGTCTTCATGCCCGCGGCCTGATGGCCCAGCATGTGGCAATGCAAGAGCCACTTGCCGGGATTGTCGAAGCCGCACAGGATGCTGCGCGTCTCGCCCGGCGCGACCAGCGTGGTGTCGCGCAGGTCGCCCGGCGCGCCGCCCGCGTCCAGTTCGAAGAAATGGTGCCCGTGCAGGTGGATACCATGCGGGAAAGCGGTGTCGTTGACCAGCGCGATCTCGGCCGTTTCGCCGCGCGTGAACCGGGCGAAGGGCGCGTCGGCCATGCCCGAGATGCCGTTGAAGGCCCAGATGTCGTCGCCGGCGTGGCGGCCGCCCATCGCGCCGCCCTCCATGCGCAGGGTCAGCCGTTGCGCGGGCGCGGCGGGCGGGGCCACCCGCGCGGCAGGCAGCGGGGCGATGGGGCCGCGCGCGGGTGCGGGATTGTCGCCCTGCATGTCGATCCGGCCCAGTTCGTAGGGCCCCTGCCGCGTCGGAAAATCGAGGCGCACCGTGTCGCTGACATCGGCGATGATGTCGATCCGCTGCGCCGGGGCCAGCACGATCTGGCCGATCTCGCGCGGCGCGGCCAGCGGCATCCCGTCCAGCGCGACGATCCGGCCC
>CAYUXM010000101.1:0-10697 GCA_964448765.1 uncultured Rhodobacterales bacterium | reverse complement strand
CTGTCTCTCCGCCACCCCATCCTCGACCCGAGTTGCCCCCCGCCATCCGGCGGTCCCGCCGATGGGCTCGCGTGCCTTCGGCCCGGGCTTCATGAGGTTTTTCGGGCCGGTTTCGGCCGGGCCGCAAGGCCGCCCGCCGTCGGGTTTCCGGGTGCAGGATGCGGCCGCTTGCCGTTGCGGACGATCCTTCGCTCGCGGTTCCGCGGTCGGGCCTTCCTGCCGCGACCGGCCGGTGCCGGGGCAACGGAGGCGTCCGATCGGCACCGCCCGCAGCCCGCCCCTCGAGACACCGCTCGCGGCGCCGGGCCGGCCGCCCTGTCGCAAGGGTGTGACATAGCGGCGGTAGCCTTCGGATCGGTGAGATTCCAGCCAGCACAGGGAGCCAGACATGAAAGATTTCGAGCGCGATTACCCGAACCATACCGAGGCGATGGGGTACGAGCACGGTGACGAGCCGCAGTGCAACACCTCGGCCAACCGCAACTTCTACGACGTGATGGAGGCCCGCGTCGCGCGCCGCGGCTTCCTGATGGGGGGCCTTGCCACCGTCGCCACCGGCCTGATCGGCAGCACGCTGACCGGCAAGGCGGCGCTGGCGCAGTCCACCTCCTCGCTCATCGGCTTCACGGCGGTGCCGATCAGCAACGACGACACGGTCGTCGTGCCCGAAGGCTACAGCTACCAGATCCTCGGCGGGATCGGCGAGCCGATCTCCGGCGACATGCCCGCCTATCGCCCCGGGGCCAACACCGGCGCCGAACGGGAGCACCAGATCGGCCAGTGCCACGACGGGATCCACTATTTCCCGATCGAAGGCTCCTCCGAGGATGGCCTGCTGGTCCTGAACCACGAATACATCGAGCCGCGCTTCCTGCACGCCGAGAAGGAAGGCTACAAGGGCGTGGCGCATGACAAGCGCAGCGTCGTGTATGACGCCGACGGCCTGCGCGACGATGACGAGGTGCGCATGGAGATCGCCTCGCACGGCATCTCGATCTACCGCACCGCGAAGCAGGCCGACGGCCAGTGGGCCATCGTCGCCGATCCGCACAACCGCCGGATCACCGCCAACACCCCGATGGAGATCGGCGGCCCCGTGCGCGGCTCGGCCCATGTTCGCACCAAGTACAGCCCCGACGGCACGATGACCCGCGGCACGGTCAACAACTGCGCCCATGGCGTGACGCCGTGGAACACCTACATGGCCGCCGAGGAAAACTGGGCTGGCTATTTCTCCAACACCACCGAGCTCGACCAGAAGCCCGACCTGCCGCGCGAGCATGCCCGCTACGGCGTCTCGACCAATCCCCAGGGCAGCCGCTACGGCTGGCATCTCGCCAAGTCCGGCGCGGACGAATTCGTCCGCTTCAACGCCACCTCGATCGGCGCCTCGGCGACCGAGGACTACCGCAACGAGCCGAACACCTACGGGTTCATGGTGGAAATCGACCCGTACGACCCGACCTCCACCCCGGTCAAGCGCACCCATCTGGGCCGCTTCGCCCATGAGGGCGTGGTGTTCGCGCCGGCCGTCGAGGGCGCGCCGGTGGTGTGCTACTCGGGCGACGACGCGCGGTTCGAATACATCTACAAGTTCGTCTCCGACGGCGTCTACGTGCCGGGCGAGACCGATGGCTCGATCCTCGACAGCGGCACGCTCTACGTCGCGAAGTTCAACGATGACGGCACCGGCGAGTGGCTGGCGCTGGCGCCGGGCCGCAACGGGCTGACGCCGGCCAACGGCTTCGCCGACCTGGCCGACATCCTCGTCAACACCCGTCTGGCGGCCGATTTCGTGGGCGCCACCAAGATGGACCGCCCGGAATGGGGCACCGTCGATCCCAACACCGGCACGCTCTACTTCGCGCTCACCAACAACTCGCGCCGCACCCAGGCGCAGGTGGATGCCGTCAACCCGCGGGCCGAGAACAACTTCGGCCAGATCGTGCGCTGGGACTACGAGAACAACGACCACACCAAGGCGTCGTTCGCCTGGGATCTGTTCGTGCTTGCGGGCAACGCGCGGAACTCGGCGCTCGCCACCGGCGGCGCGCTGAGCGACGACAGCATCTTCGCCTGCCCGGACGGGCTGTGGTGCGACGGTGACTCGCGGCTCTGGATCCAGACCGACATGGGCGACAAGGGCCCCGATTACGAAGGCCCGCTGGCCGACATGGGCATGAACATGATGCTCGCCGCCGACCCCGCGACCGGCGAGATCAAGCGCTTCCTGACCGGCCCCTGGGGCCAGGAGACCACTGGCGTCGTCACCACGCCGGATGGCAAGACGATGTTCGTGAACTTCCAGCACCCCGGTGCCCATGCCTCCGCCGAGCAGTTCGCGGCCGGTGATTTCGGCTCGGGCTTCCCGGACTACAACGGCACCGTGCCGCGGTGTGCCACGGTGGTGATCTCCAAGGACGATGGCGGCGTGATCGGCACCTGACCAGGCACCCGAGAGAACGGAAGGCGCGCGGTCCCGCGCGCCTTCCCCCACCGGTCGCCCGCACCCCTGACCGCGTTCGACCTCGGCCCGGCCCCGACCCGCCCGCAGGCGCCCCGTGATCATTCCCCCTGCCGCCATCCTCGTCCTTCTCGCGACATCGGCCGCAGCCGCGTCCCCGGCCGATCCGGTTGCGCTGGGGGCCGAGGTCTATGAGACCATCTGCCTCGAATGTCACGGTCCGACGGCGACCGAGGGCGAATCCGGCGATATCCGCGGGCTCGGTCTGGCGACCGTCACCGGCGCGGTCCGTTCCGGCCCCGGGATGATGCCCAGTGTGCCGCTGACGCGGGACGAAATCGCCGCCGTCGTGGCCTATCTCGCGCATCTTCAGGGGCAGTGACCGCGCCGGGAAGGCCCACCCGACGGGGCGACCCGCGCGGCGCGACCGTAACCTGCCGCCGCGCCGTCCCGTGCCGCATCGGCCGCGCATGCCGGACGCCGCCGCCGGCCCCCGGAACGCCACGACCGAAGGCGACCCTGTGTTTCCGACATATACCCGGATACGCCGGAGCCGACGGGTGTGCCGAACCTCGGGAAGCAGGGCGGGGATCGACGTGCAGAGCCCGCCGGGTTCCGTCCCGTCGCCGCAGGCCGATCCCCGGCGGCAGACGCCGGCCAGTGTCCCGGGCGGCAGACCGGCGCGAGGCGACCGCCCAGCAACCGGTCCTTTGACATCCGCGCGCCGACCGCCGAGGTTGGCGCGGCATGCGAGTGGAGGGTGCGGTGGAACTGTTCTCGGCATTCCTGACGATCGGCGCGCTGTTCCTCACCGGGCTTCTGGCCGACGAGATCGGACGGCGGACCCGGGCGCCGCGGGTGACGCTGCTGATGCTGATCGGCGTCGGGATCGGGCCGTCGGGCTTCGACCTGCTGCCGCCGGCGCTGGAGGCCTGGTACGAGTTCTTCGCGGTCGCGGCGCTGGCGATCGTGGCCTTCCTGCTCGGCGGCACGCTCCGGCCCGAGATGCTGCGCGCGCATGGCCGCGAAATCCTGGTCCTGTCGATCACGGTGGCGCTGATTTCGGCCGCCTTCGTGACCGGCGGGCTCTGGGCGATCGGTGCGCCGGCGGCGGTGGCGTTGCTGCTGGGCGGGATCGCGACGGCGACGGCGCCGGCGGCGATGCAGGACCTGGTGCGGCAGGCGAAGGCCACCGGATCGTTCCCCGACCGGCTGCTGGGCATCGTGGCGGTCGACGATGGCTGGGGGTTGATCCTGTTCAGCCTGATCCTCGTCGTCACCGGCGCGATGACCGGCAACGGCGCGCCCGACATCCTGCCGGTGCTGGCCCGCGAGATCGGCGGCGCGGCGCTGATCGGCCTCGCGATCGGGGTGCCGGCGGCCTTTCTGACCGGCCGGCTGAAACCCGGCGAGCCGATGCTGGTCGAGGCGCTGGGCGTGGTGTTCCTCGTCGCCGGCTTCGCGCTGTGGATCGAGGCGTCGTTCCTCGTCGCGGGGATGGTGGCGGGCGCGGTGGTGGCGAATTTCGCGCGCCATCACAGCCGGCCGTTCCACGAGATCGAGAATGTCGAATGGCCGTTTCTCGTGCTGTTCTTCATCCTCGGCGGCGCGGCGCTGGAACTTGACCGGCTGGCCGAGGCCGGGCTGCTGGTGCTGGTCTTCGTGGTCATGCGCGCGCTGGGCCGGATCGTCGGCGGCTGGATCGGCGGCCGGTTGGCCGGGCTCGACACGCGCGAAAGCCTGTGGACCGGGGCGGCGCTGATGCCGCAGGCGGGCGTCGCCGTCGGCATGGCGCTGATCGCGGCCGATCATTTCCCGCAATGGCAGGAGGTGATCCTGTCGGTCACGCTGGCGACCACGGTGATCTTCGAACTGGCCGGGCCGCCGGTGTCGATGCTGGCGCTGCGTCGCATGGGTTATGCCAGGTAGCGCCGCACGGGTGCAGCGATCGGAATACCCGGCCCGGCGGTCAGGGGCCGAGGCCGACGAAGGCCGCCAGCCCCGCCGCCAGCCCCGCGCCAAGGGCGAGGAACCGCTGCCGCATCCGACGGTCGAGCCGCGAGGTGCCGCCCGAATAGTCGAACCGTTCGTAGATCACGTTGTCCATCGGCATCCCGAGGTCGAGCAGCGTGTCGGAGACCGCCGTCACCATCGGCCCCGGCCCGCAGATCATCGCGACCGTGCGGCCCGGATCGAGCCCGGCGAGCATCGCGCCAAGACGGTCGCGGTCAAGCCGGCCGGTCTCGCCCGGCCATCCGGGGGCCGGTGTTTCGCTGATCACCAGGCTGCGCAGGTCAAGCGTCGCGCCGGCGGCTTCGATCTCGTCCAGGCAGGCGAAGTTCTCCGGCGTTCCGGCCCCATAGGCCAGCCGCACCGGCCGACGATCCTTGCGCGCGACGAGATCGCGCAACAACCCCATGATCGGCGCGATCCCGACCCCGCCGGCGATCAGCAGAACGGCATCGCAGCGATGCGCTTGCAGCGTGAAATCCCCGTAGGGCCCGTCCAGCCCCATCACGGTTCCGGGCGGCAACTCGCCGATCCGGTCGGTGAAATCACCCGCCTCCTTGACGATCAGCCCGACGCCCGGACGGGCCGGGCTGTCGGCGATCGAGAACGGATGGTCGAACAGCGGAAAGCGCCGCGCGCCGTCGGTGATCCAGACGAACTGCCCGGCCTGGTACGCCATCCCCGGCGTTCCCGGCTCAGGCTGGATGTCAAGCTCCCAGACACGATCGGCGCGCCGCGTGACGGAGGCCAGCCGCCAGCGGTGCCGGTGCAGCCGCCAGCTGCGCCAGCCGTAAAGCACCGCCATGATCGCGACGACACCGCCGGCGGTCACCCACCAGAAGCCCTGGACGGCGCCGCCCGCGCCGAACCGGCCGGCGGTGACCGCGTGATGCAGCCCGCCGCCGACCGCCAGCAGCGCCAGGATCACATGCCCCGCACGCCAGGCCTCGTAGGGCAACGGCAGGCGGTCGCGCAGCGCCGACCCGATCACGAGAACGACGAGTGCGGAAAGCGCGATGACCCCGCTGCGGTACTGCGGCAGCGTGTGATAGGCCCGCAGCCGTTCCAGGCCGAGCGCCGGATCGGCAAGGACCGTCGGGACGACATAGGCCAGCGGATGCAGCAGCAGCGCCAGAAGAACCCACCACGCGGCGGTCTTGTGAAACGCCATGACATGATCGATGCCCAGCCCGCCCGACACGATCTGGAACCGACCGGAGGTCACGAACTGGACGGCCATGGCCGCCAGGCCCACCATCCCCAGCGCCGCCGCGGCGAGTTCCCAGGGCACGGCCGGCGCGACCGTGCGCGTCATCGCGAGAACCAGCGGCGCGAGGCAGGCCCCCAGATAAAGCGCCGCCAGCACGCCGGCCGGTATCTGCCAGACCGGCCCGCGATCCGCGCCGTTCGCACCGTCAGGCCTTGCCATCGGCTGCCCCCTTCCCTGTCCACCTGTCGCAGCCGTCGTCACGCTGGCCCCGACCCACTCGTCCCGGCTTGCCGGCCCCGCACTCGGAACCTTCGCCCCGGCCACGGTCGCATCGCCGCGACCGGCCGTCCTTGATTAGTCTCAAGCTCCTGTTACACTTCGATGATATCTGTTGTGAAGTTCAAGTGCCGGAGTGAAACCATGCCGATCACGCGCGTTTCGTTGCCTGTTTCCGTCGTCCTGCTGTGCATTTCGGCGGTCCTTCCGGCCTCGGCGCAGGAGCCGACACTCTCCGACATCACCGAGGCCTGGCTGAACGGGCCGCACGGGGATTACCGCTCCCCTTCCTACACGCATTGGAACGAGGACGGGGAGGTGCCGACGGCCTGCGCCGCCTGCCATTCCGAAACCGGCTTTCTGGACTGGCTGGGCGCGGACGGCAGCGCGGCCCTGTCGGTCGATCACCCGGCCACGATCAACACCGTGATCGGCTGCGCGTCGTGCCATGTCTCCGCCGCCGAAACGCTCGACGCGGTGCCGTTCCCCGCGGGAATGACCGTCAGCGGCCTTGGCGATTCCGCAACCTGCACGGTCTGCCACCAGGGCCGCACGTCGACCGATACGGTCGCCGGTGCCACGGCCGATCTCGACCCCGACACGGTGTCCGGCGACCTGACCTTCATCAACGTGCATTACGGCGTCGCCGCGGCGGTGATGCATGGCGCCGAGGTGCGCGGCGGCTATCACTACGACGGCCGCAGCTATGCCGGCCGCTTCGTTCATGTGCCAAGCGCCAATACCTGTGTCGCCTGCCACGAACCGCACAGCGGCGAGGTCGAGGTGGAGGGCTGCCTGACCTGCCATCAGGGGGTGGCCGACATCGGGGCGATCCGCACCCGGCATGCCGATTTCGACGGCGACGGAAACAGCGACGGCGGCATCGGCGACGAAATCGGCGGGCTGCACGCGAAACTCTACGACGCGATCCAGGCCTATGCGCGACAGATGGCCGACGCGCCGATCGGCTATTCCTATGACCGCTATCCCTATTTCTTCGCCGACACCGATGGCGACGGGCAGATCGGCGGGGATGAAGCCGTGTTTCCGAACCGCTATGCCAGCTGGACGCCGCGGCTGCTGAAGGCCGCCTACAACTACCAGGTCGTCGCCAAGGATGCCGGGGCATGGGTTCACAACCCCGCCTATGCCCTGCAACTTCTGCATGACAGCCTGATCGACCTGTCCGGCGCCGTCGAGATCGACACCTCCGGCCTGACCCGGCCCTGACCGCGCCGCATCCTCGCGGGCACCGGTCGACGGCCCGGAAGGCCGTTGGCACGGGCTCAGATCGCGTCGGCCAGCAACGCCTCTATTTCGCGGGCGGTCGGCATCGAGGCCGCGGTGCCCGGCCGGGTGACCGAGATCGCCGCGGCGGCGCAGCCCCGGCGCGTCGCCGCCACCGGATCGAGGCCGCGGGCCAGCCCGGCCGCGAAACCGCCGTTGAACGCGTCGCCCGCGCCGGTCGTTTCCACGACCGGGCCGGCGGCGAAGGCCGGCACGTGCACGGTCCGCGTCGCGTCGTGAAACAGCGCGCCCTGTGCGCCCAGGGTGACGATCGCCGCCCCGGCCCCGGCCGCCCGCAGCGCCGCGGCGGCCGCCAGCGCGTCCTCGGGCGAGGTCACCGGCAGGCCGGTCAGCGCCGCCGCCTCGGTCTCGTTCGGGGTCACGAAATCGCATGAGGACAGTACGCCGTCGGGCAGCGGCCCGGTCGCCGGCGCGGGGTTCAGCACTGTCAGCGCACCGCCCGCCCGCGCCAGGTCCAGCCCCCGCACCGCCGCCGCCAGCGGCTGTTCGAGCTGGGTGACAAAGACCGCCGCACCGCCGATCAGGTCCGCCGCGGCCTCGACATCCGCGGCACCCAGATCGGCCGCGACGCCGGGGCAGATGACGATCGCGTTCTCGCCGGTCCCGGCCTCGACGAAAATGCCCGCCGCGCCGGTCGCGCCGGCGGGATCGACGATCACCGCGGGCGTGACCCCGGCCTCGGCCCAGACCCGGTGCGCCATGTCGGCGAACGTGTCCCGCCCGAGCCGGGTGATCATGTGCACCTCGGCCCCCGCGCGGGCCGCCGCGACCGCCTGGTTCGAGCCCTTGCCGCCGGGGCCGAGCGCGAAGCCCTCGCCCAACAGCGTCTCGCCCATCCGCGGCTGGCGCGCGGCGCGAAAGGTCGCATCGGCGACAAAGACCCCCAGAATCACGACCCGGCCCATCGCCGCCTCCCCGTTCCTGCCACTACCCCGCCGCCGCGACCGCCGCGGCCACCGCCCGGGCCAGCGGTTCCTGCTGATCGGCGTCGTAATGCACGCCGTCGATCGCCGAAACCTGCACGATCGGCCCGAGATCGAGAAACCCCGCGCCCTGTCGCCGCGCCATCCCGGCCACGGCCCCGGCCAGCCCCGGCGATTTCGCCGCGCCGCCGGCAAAGGTCTCGGCCAGGCAGCCGGCCTCGCGGATCGGCGGCGGGCACAGGATCAGGATGTCCGGCGCCCCGCCGCCCGGCCCCGCGCCCGAGGCCCGCGCGATCCGGATCAGCCGGTCGAGCCCGGCGGCGATGTCGGCCGGGCCCACGGAAAACCGCGGCTTGAGATCGTTGGTGCCGAGATGGATCGCCAGAAGATCGACCGGGCGGTGCGAGTCCAGCAGCGCCGGCAGGAGCCGCGCGCCGTTGCGATGCTCGCCCTCGATCGGGTCGTCATGCACCGTGGTGCGGCCCGGCTGGCCCTCGGCGATCACCGTCCAGCCGGGGCCGAGACGCGCGGCCAGAAGATCGGTCCAGCGCCGTCCGGGCGGGTGCCGGCCGGTCTGGCCGGGCTCGGTAAGCGGCAGGGTGCCATGGGTGTTCGAATCGCCGAAGACCAGCAGCGTTCGGGTCATTCCCGCGGCCCCGTCTCGCCCGAACCCGTCTCGCCCGGCCCCGGCTCCCCGCGCCGGCCGCGAAACCCGGTGGCGACGACGAATTTTTCCGACGAATCCGCCCGGCTGGCCGGCGGCTTGATGTTCGCCACCTTCTCGAAATTCCGTTTCAGCCGCGCCTGCAACCCGGCCTCGGCCCCGCCGGCAAGAACCTTGGCCACGAAGGTGCCGCCGGGGGCGAGCACGTCATAGGCCAGTTCCGCCGCCGCCTCGCACAGCGCCACGATGCGCAGGTGGTCGGTCTGCCGGTGGCCCGAGGATGCCGCCGCCATGTCCGACATCACCACGTCGGCCTCGCCGCCCAGCCAGGCCTTGACCTGGTCGTCGGCGCCATCGGCGAGGAAATCGAGCTGGTGGATCTCGGCCCCCGGGATCGGCTCCACCTCCTGCAGGTCGATGCCCAGAACCCGGCCCTGCCGCTTGCCCGACCGCTCGCCAAGCGCGTTCACCCGCTCGACCGCGACCTGGCACCAGCCGCCGGGCGCGCAGCCAAGGTCCACGACCCGCGCACCGGGCACGAGGAAGCGGAACTTGTCGTCGATCTCGGCGATCTTGTAGGCCGCGCGGCCGCGGAAGCCCTCGCGCTTCGCGCGCTGCACGTAGGGATCGTTGAGCTGCCGTTCCAGCCAGCGGGTGGAGGACAGTTTCCGCCCCCTGGCGGTCTTGACGCGGACGCGCAGCTCGCGCTGCCCGCGGCCCGAGGAACCCGGCTTCCTGGCCATCAGAACGGTCCGTCCTCCAGCACCCCATCGGCCGACATCTGCGCGTAAAGCAGACCCTCGCGCAAGCCCCGGTCGGCCACCGACAGCCGGTCGGTCGGCCAGATCCGCATCATCGCCTGCAGGATCGCCGCGCCCGACATGATCAGCGTGTGCCGGTCGCGGCCGATCCGCGGATCGCTGCGCCGGCCCTCCGGGCCTAGGCTGACGTAATCGCGGATCACCCGGTCGATCTGGTCCGATGTCATCCTGAGCCCGTCGACCTTGGTGCGGTCGTAGCGCTTCAGGCCGAGATGGCTGGCCGCCACCGTCGTCACGGTGCCCGAGGTGCCGATGATCTGGAACCCCTCGCGCTTCTGGCTGGCGTTGTAGGGCGAGAAATCGGCGAGGTTCTCCTCGAAGAACCAGCTCATCAGCGCGAAGCGCGCCGCGTCGTCCTCGACGTCCGAGAACTGGTCCTTCAGCGTCGCCACGCCCAGCGGCACGCTGATCCAGTCCACCACCTTGGCGGTCGGGAACGGGCTTTCGGGCGCGTGAAAGCCGGCGTGCAGCCGCATGATCGCGCGCGGCCGCTCGTGCCGCGGCACCGCCGAAAGGTCGATCCACACCAGTTCGGTCGAGCCGCCGCCGATATCGACGACCAGCAGCTGTTCCGTCCGCGTGGAGACCAGCGGCGCGCAGGAGACGACGGCCAGCCGCGCCTCTTCCTCGGGCTGGATGATATCCAGCTTCAGGCCGGTCTCGCGCTCGGCCATGCGGATGAAATCGCCGGCATTGCGGGCACGGCGGCAGGCCTCGGTCGCGACCAGCCGCATCCGGCCGACGCGATGCTGTTCCAGCTTGCGCCGACAGATGTGCAGCGCCTGCACCGTGCGGGTCATCGAGGCACGGCTCAGACGGCCCGAAGCCTCCAGCCCGTGCCCGAGCTGAACGGATTTCGAGAAGCTGTCGACCACATGGAACTGGTTGCCCTTCGGCTGGGCAATCAGCATGCGGCAACTGTTGGTTCCGAGATCCAGGGCCGCGTAAAGCTGCGCCGGGTCGGGTTTCGGGGTGGCTGGCGGCTCGACCGGCCTCGGGAACGCGCCCCCACCCCGGGGAC